>CAYJWN010000184.1:0-2501 GCA_964373835.1 uncultured Planctomycetales bacterium | reverse complement strand
AGCCTAGCCGCATTCTCTTCATAACACCATCTATTTGTTGGACACCACACTAGAAAGATGCGTCGATTCAAGGATACTCCGGACGCGGGCCGTCTGGCGGCGCACGGGATGAGCGATTCCACCGTAAACAGACACGACGCCTTCTGACGCAAGGATCTGGACGATTTCGTCGACCGCATCCAGAACTGGCCCTGTGGGCATTCCTCGCTTCAAGGCGGCGAGCTTCCGGCCTCCGCCTGCCTGAACGTATAGCTTTCGCAGGACAGTAACCAAGGCCTTCACTGGCGGGGTCAAGTCGGACCTGATGACCGCGGCATTTGTCGATAGATCGTCGAACGTTTCAACGGCACAGCCATCCAAAATCTTGCTTGGTAGACCTGTCTCGGCCGCTACTCCGTTCACGCGCACAATCATGCATTGACGGATCTCTATTGCCGATTCGACCCCTCGCGCGCCAAGTATGACTTCATCGATCGCACACTCTCTAATGGTCAGGTTGTCGATCCTCATGTCTTCGAGGTCAAGTGTGCCGAGCACCACGCCGTCGAGTGTGATACCCCTACAGTCGAGCACTCCCTCTTCCCGAGCGACCTCGAGCGCTATCGCCAAAGCATCAGCAACAATCTGAGACTGTCGTCCGCCAGGCGTTTGTGCACGATCCGCGCGCAGCGCGGTTCCGACGATCGTGGCCGAATCTGCGCCAGATGTCCCGACCATATACGCCGCCATAGAAATGGCCTTGCCAGAGAGCCCCGCGAGCCATCTGTGGCCGCCATCACCGGCTGTCCCTTCGAGAATGAACCGTGCGAGGGCGCTACCCTGCAGCGCGGCCAGCATGTCTTCGTCAATGAACGAGCGTGCGCCAGGATCCTGTTCCCTCGGCGTCAGTCCAGGTAGACGCTGAAGCTGCATTACCACTCCCGCGCCTGGCACCTGACCGGTTTCGAGTCGATAGGCCTCTGCGAGTTCACGCTCGGTAATCGGTCCAGTGCCGGAGGCCGTCGCGCGAACGTCGCACGCCAGCCTCTCTAAGAGACGGCGCAGCGTGTGCGGGTCCATAACGATGCGCTCGTGGGTCGCCTCGCGCTGACATATGAGTGTTAGAAACTTATCCCATGCGTGGCCGAAACCCTGGCTTCCGTCGATCTTTAGGGTTTCGGCCAATAGCCCGCGGTGCGCCAAGTAACCGAGCAGCAGAGGCTTCCGAGGCAGCCAATCTGGAAGAACGGATGGCACACCGTGCTTCCTCAGAAATCTCATCGCCTGGTCTTCGGTGAACTCGCCGAGCCGGAGGACCACAAATTGACGTCCTGTAAGCCCTAGGGTGTGTGCCAATTCTCGGAGATCATCAAAGTAGTGATCACGGCCGCAGACCAATAGTCCCGCGCCACTTGGCATTTTTGTCACTAGATCGCGCACCGCCTGAAGTGCTTGCTCGCGGGCCTTTCTCATGAACCCCTTGGCGTCGGCTCCGGCTACGACTTGCGACGCCATTTCGTCAAAGCCGTCGAGGAGCAGACAACCAATTCCGGACCGCCAAGCGACCAGCAGATCCTCGCGAGGAGTGAACCCAATGGATCGTGCGTGTCGCTCTAGCATCTCATCGCCGTAGAGCGCGCCCCAGTGCTCGCGAAGATTCACAGCGATCGGGACAACGGGTTTGCGGCCCCCGAGGTAGTCTTTAGCGAGATTCAGAAATACCTCACGCGTCGTCAGGCTCTTGCCAGCGCCAAACGGTGCGATAAGCACGACGATCCTGCCGCTGGCGAGCGTGTTCGCAATCGTCTGAGAATCTATCGATGGGCCTCTGCTCGGACCCGAGAGACGTCCCGGTTCCGGGGGGATCTCCGCTATGGGCAGGGGGACGTATTCATCTTCGGCAATGCTAATCGTCCCATCGGCGAGGTTTCGAGCGGAGCCGAAAGACGCCAAGCGCCGCTTTTGAATGTACGTTCGCCCGTCGAAAAATCGATTCCGGAAGTTCTCGAGGGTCAGGATCTTTACGTTCGAATCCCGCGCAACCCTTTGATGCTCTGCCTCCAGCTGATCGCGCGTGACAATCCACTTACTGACTGGCGCACCGCTCTTACTCTCTATGCGCTCAGCCGCATTCAGCTTCTTGACGTCCTCCTTTATCTTCTCGAGTTTCCGACTTACGGTCGCCATGACTAGGTGAGTGACATCGCGCAAGCGTGCGATGCCATCCAACTCGTGAATGATTGGATTGCCGGCATAGTGTTCTGGTTGGCAATCGCCGGGGGATAGTCCCCAGACTGCCTCTGCGACTCGCCGCACCTCAGCTTCAAACGCTCGGTTCCCCTCGTATTCGCTGCTCATCCGTAGATCCCCGTCGCGTTCGTCGCGATTCTTACCTACATACCGTCGTCGATTTCAGCGGCATATCGACATGGCGTACGCGCAACGCATCGACCACCGCGTTCACCACCGCCGGGGTCGACCCGATGGTCGCCGCCTCCCCGATGCCCTTTGCCCCCAGCGGA
>CAYJWN010000183.1:0-2521 GCA_964373835.1 uncultured Planctomycetales bacterium | reverse complement strand
GGGCGCATGACCTCCGTCTCGGTCCGGCCAGTCGCCGAATCCGGTGACGGAGGGGTCTGGCTCGCCGCGGGAGCGGTCGGCAGGGCTCATGCCGGAGCTGCCGCGCGGTTGCCCTGGGTGAGCCCTGCTTGAAGCGTAGGCAGCGCGTGGAATAGCCCTCGCTTCGGCGGAAGCGAAGGCGCGGCTCACCTACCCGGAGAGTCTATCGCTCAGCGGGCACCTCTTGAAAAGGCTTGCCATTCGATCTTTGCTTTGCGATGATACCTAGCATCTTACATGGCTAGGTTAAAGGAGAAGGATCGGACGGCTCTCCTGGCCGCGCGAAGTCGTGAGGCGGCGAACGCTCCGCCCGTGGCGGAGATCATCCGGGGGACGCTGCTGCGATACCTCCTGACGTGTGGGAACCCCGGATGCCGGTGCCATCGCGCCGCTCGGCATCGTCACGGCCCGTACTGGTACGTCGCGGTCTCGTACGCTCAGGGCCGTCAGCGTCGCTACCTGCTGCCGGCAGCCCATGTGCCGCGAGCCCGGCGAGCGATCGCGGCCTACAAGAAACTGTGGGCCGCGCTATGCCGCATTTCGGAGCTCAACCTGGCGTTGCTGAAACTCAAGAGATAGGGGGAGAGATGGGTTGTGAGCAGGAGGCCAGCCGATGTCGGCAGCGCATTGCCAACGGCCTGGCCCGATTGGCACATCTGGCGCAAGGGGTCCAGGGCCGCGCCCCCATGGTCCGGGCCAGCCTGTACGGCTATCGGCGGCGCTGCGGGACGCCGGGGTGCCGGTGCGAGCGCGGTGACCTGCACGAAGGACGGGCCTTATCGGTGAGCGATGGACAACGCTCGCGCACGGTGTCCTTGGCCGGATTGGACCTCCACGAAGTGGCGCTCGAGGTGGAAGCCTACCGCCAGTGGCGGCAGGCCCGGGCGAAGATGGTGCGAAGCTTTACCGAGGTGCTCGAAGCCGTGGATGAACTGGGGCGGTGGCGGACGGTTCCGGTGGATCGTCTGCGGCGCGCCCGGGGCCGGCGCCGATGAGCGCCTCGCGGGAGGAGCGGAAGGCGGCGTGGCAGCAGAGGTCGGAGGCTGCCTTCGCCCAGGTCGACCGGCCGGAGGCGGAAATGCTCAAACAGACCTTCTCGGAAGTCGAGGCGATCGTCGTGGAGGAGATGCGCAAGCTGGGCGTGCAGCTACTGCTGACGCGGCTGCAACTGGACCCGCGCTCCCGGCCGGATGCGGAGTTCCGGTGCACCGGGTGTCAGAACCGGCTTCGCATTCAGGAATCCGAGCAGACGCGGCGGCTGGAGACGGTGATCGGAGAGGTCGAGTACCGACGGCCGTATGGAGTCTGTGACCGCTGCGGCATCAGCTACGCGCCGTTGGATTGCGGGTTGGGGATTCCCCTCAGCGGGGGAAGCGTCGGACGCACGCAGCGAGTCTGTCACGCGGCGGTGACGGCGCGCTCGTTCGAAGCGGCCGCCGAGACCCTGCGGGAGCACGACGGCATCGAGCTCAGCGCCAAGCAGGTGCGCCTGATCAGCGAAGCCGAGGGGCAGCGAGCGGCGCAAGAGCGCCAAGCGGAGGTGGAGACATTCCGGAAGCGGGAGGTGTCTTTTGCGGGGACCGAACCTCTGGAATTGATCGTCGTCACGGCGGACGGAGGACGGGTCCAAACGCGCCAGCCGGCGAACGGGAGCGCGTGGAGGGAGGACAAAGTCGGCGGGGTGTACGATGCGATCCCCCAAAAGGATCCCGCCGCGGCGTCGGCGGATGACTACGACGGGGCCAAGGCCAAGCAGAAGACCTATGTGGCCAGCCTGGCGACGTGGGAGCAGTTCGGGTGGATGCTGTGCGTGGAAGCGATGCGACGGGGGTATGACCGCGCCAAGGGCAAGCTGTTCATCTCGGACGGGGCCGTGGTGTTAAGGGAGCTTCGACAGATGCACTTCCCGGACGCGATCTTCATTCTGGATTGGTATCACGCGGTGGAGCATCTGGCCGATGCGGCCAAAGCGGCCTTCGGAAACGGCCCCGACGAGTGGCGGAGCTGGTACGAAACGCTCAAGGAGAATCTCTGGAAGGGCGACGTGGATGCTATTCTTCGGGCCCTTGAGAAAGAGTCCGTGCGGGTGGGCCCACCCGCGCCCAGAGAGGCGGACAGTTCGCCGAGGGTGGTGCTGCACCGCAATTGTGGCTATTTCACGGACAACCGGGAGGGGATGAACTATCCGAGATTCCGGGCCGAAGGGTGGCCGATCGGCTCGGGGATCGCAGAGGGCGCCGTCAAACAATTCGGGATGCGGCTGAAGGGGACGGAGAAGTTTTGGAATGGATTCGGCTTCGGCCTAGGCGCGGAGGAGATGCTCGCTCTGTGCGCACTGCACCGCTCCGAAGACGGTCGTTGGCGAGCGTACTGGAAGCGCCGATCCCTGCCCTACGTCAGGACACCCTCCCCCTGATCGCGTGATTTGAACTCAACATGACAGGCGCGCTCAAGGTGTCCGAGACGGAGGTCATGCACCCCC
>CAYJWN010000182.1:0-2522 GCA_964373835.1 uncultured Planctomycetales bacterium | reverse complement strand
AAGCGCGACGGCTGAGCTTTCCGAGAAAGTTGCTGTCACCGTTGCCACCGTCCGCCGCATCGAAGGCGTCCGCGACACCAAAACTCTGCTGGTTTTAGGCTGATCGGAAAGAGGGTCATGGTGATCCAATTCTATGACGTCTGTAATCGACATAAGGGCGGCGTTCCTCTCGAACAGGTGAAGAAGACGTTATACAAGCGCACGGCATGTAACGGCAAGGTCCAGGTGCACTATATCTTGATCGCTCAACTCAACGGCACAATCCTGAGAAAACTCGTGCGCCGCAAGGACTGACTGGAATTAGACGTCGCGCAGATCTGAATCCTCTCGAGTCACTCGCTAGGGCTATCCTATAGCTCCTGGCCTACGCCCTTTACAGGTGCATACGACTGTTGTATATTTTATACAACAGAAAGGGGTAGCTGCAAATGAAAACCCTGCCAGCGTTCGGAGAGTTCTTCAAGGCTAAGCGGCAGTCGCTCGGCCTGACCCTGCGGGAGTTTTGCCTCAAGCATAAGCTTGACCCAGGCAATTTGAGCCGGATGGAGCGGGGCCTGCTGGCTCCTCCCCAAGATCGGCAGGTCCTGGAAAAGCATGCCAAGGCGCTTGAGTTGAAATCAGGTAGCGACGACTGGTACACCCTCTTCGATCTCGCGGCAGCGGCAAAGGGACGGTTGCCGGACGAGCTGCTCGAAGATCAAGAGGTTGTGGCGAAACTTCCGCTGGTTTTCAGGGCGTTGCGCGGCAAGCAACTGACCGAGCGACAGCTCGGTGAGCTGGTGGAGAAAATTCGCGGTAAGTAAGAAAAACGTGGTTTGCGGAGCTTGCCCTATAATAAGGTCAGTTCCCGGTCAAGATGTGGCGGCGACATGGATAAGATGCAGAAGTTGGACCTTAGCAAGCCTGAGACAACCTCCGCAGATCCGGCTAATTTTCAGGAGCTGACTCCGTTAGTGCAGACGGCGATTTACGCGACCGTCTTGGACATCAACGATCAGCTCACAATCACCTCATCCACCAAAGTCCAAATCAACCCCAAGTTCCAAGCGCACCACAATCTGTTCCCAAAGGAGTTCGACGAGCTCGAGTACCGCCGTCATGCGCTGCTGTACCTACAGCGAGTTGGGGCCGTCGAGCAGTTCAATGTTCCGGGGTTGAGCATGCTGCCACCTTACCCCTGGGAGAAGGCAGAAATTCAAGTTCATGCGGCTCGTTTCAGGCAGATCAAAGACCGCGTGACTGGGGCGTTCAATCATAAGGCAAAGCCTGAAGCCGCAGCCCCAGCTACGAAGCGGAGCCGGGAGAAGCCGACCATGGAGCCGTCGCGTGAGCAGAGCATCGATGTCATCTATGAGATCAAATTTACGCCAGCGCGAGAAATCCTCATCAACAACTTCCTCTTAACGCGCCTCGATTTCGATAGCGAGAACGACAATGTGTTCAAGTACCTCTACGAGCATCCAAATCAAACGATCAGTCTGGTTGATTTGGAGAGGCGGCTTGGCGGAACGCAGCTGAAGAAATCCCTGCACAAGATTGTGGAGAATTTGGGGTTTGTGCCGGAAATCAGAAAGGCCTTCTTCGACACTTCCAAGGACTCGATCCGATTCAGAAATCCCGTTACCAGGGCGATCCTGGAAGAACTCAAGATTGACTGGTTCCGATTTCCACGCCGCTAGACTGCTTCCGCTTCACCGATCCTCCCAAGCTCATCCCCACAGATACCCAAGTAATCCCATAGACGCCCACTAAAGCGACGGGCGCATTCTCACGTGCCATGCTGCCGGCATGGCAACGATAGACGCCGATTTCCTCGACCGAACCATCGCCGTGTGGCAGCCGCTTTCTCCCAAGCCGCTGACCCGCGAGGACGCCCGGGAGATCATCGAGAATGCCGTGGGCTTCTACGGCACGCTGATCCGGTGGGCGCTGGAAGTCAAGCCTGCCGAGACCCCCGCCGGAGCAAAGCATGCCCGTCATGCAGCCTGACCGATCCACTACTCCACTCTCGATTTCCGAAGTGGACATCATCCCGGTGAAACCGCGCAACGGTCTGATCGCATTCGCGTCATGCGTGGTCAATGGGCAGCTCTATCTTGGCAACATCGCCATCCACACGCGGCTCGATGGCAGCGGCTACCGGCTCGTCTTCCCCGTCAAAGTGCTCCCGAACGGCAAAGAGATCCAGTGCGTTCATCCGGTGACGCGGCAGGCGGGCGACCTGTTGCTACAGGCGATTGTGGAGAAGCTCGAGGCGCTGATCGCCAGCGCTCAACGTGATGAGGACGTGGCGTCAATGACACGGCAACCTGGAGGTTCACATGGAAACGGTCCCACCACTACACCCTGACCACGCGGCAGACCTCCGCAAAAGCGGCCTAACCCCTGAAACCATCGCGGCGATGGGGGTCTACTCGGTGCCGCCGGCGGACATTCCCCATGTGCTCGGTTGGAATCCAGAGCAGGTACAATCCGCCCTCGCATTTCCGTACCCTGGAACGGGCGGCTTTGTCCGGCTCAAG
>CAYJWN010000181.1:0-2525 GCA_964373835.1 uncultured Planctomycetales bacterium | reverse complement strand
CCGGCCGAGCGCAGGACGCGCCTAATCCAGCTTGCGCACGACTCCCACTCGCGGCTCCTCAAAGAGTCGCAGCGCCGTCGTCTCATCGTGCAGCTCACCGCGCTGATTCGACGACTACAGAATCCGAGAGCGTTTCCGTTTGAAATCGACGGCCATAACCGGCGACTGCTCATCCAAGCACTCCACATGACGCTTGGCCTTATTCGACGGCCCACGATCGACGAGCACCAGCAGGGCCGCTCACCCGGCGTGGTCGAGCTTGACGAGGCGCACGAGCGGTTCTACCTTGTCCAGCTTGACCCGGCACTCATCCCGGATCGCGGCATGCGGTTTCAACTGATCGCCGATGAGACGACGCCAACGGCGTCCGCATTGCTGGAGCACGCCGAGGCGCATGAGTATCCAGGGCTCAAGCGGCTGCTGTTTAACGGCAGCGGTGAGCTCCGGCCGAACATGCGAGTCACGCTCAATGGGCGCCCCGCGGAGCTCATGGGCGCATTTAAGACCACGCTGCAGCCCAAGGACATTCTTGAGGTGACGCTCGAACGGACCAGCACCCTGGGCTTCGCCCGGTCATTGCCGATCGGCATACCTGGATACGAGAAGTCCATCATGGTGCCTGGCCCGCTCCATTATGGGAAGCGGGTCGATTGGTCTGGCAGAGGGCGGCGCGGGTGGCGCGAGCACGCAGTCGTCATTCCCTCTTCGCTCGCTCAATTGCCGAACAGCTCCGAGGTCACGATCCAAGCGATCTTTCATGAGGTCTTGGGCGCGCTCGGCTTTACCCACGTGGAAGCGGTGCTCTATGAGACATTGGTCGGCCCCAAGGTGCTGGAAGAAGGCCAGCCGGTTGCGGATGTGCTGGGGCGGATGAGCGCCTACAGCCGATTGACGCTGGAAGAGCTCTACCGCGATCAGGAGATGGGCGAATACTTCGGCACCGTTGCCGCCCGTAGCACCGTGCCGGCGCAGCACCAGCCACGGTATACGCTGCACCCCCGCATTCAAGAAGCGATTAAACGGCGCGGAGCCAGCCGGACGTACGAAACCTACCTCGAGTATCTCTCTCAGCGCGTCCATGCTGTCGATATCGAAGTCGTGGCCAAGAAGTTGCGCGCCGGCTTTGAGCCCAGGACGATCCGCCGCGCCGCAGCCAACATCTACTACGAGGCAAGCGGGCAGGGAACGCGCGGCCGCATCTTCGATCCTGGGCTGGGATCGAGCCATCAGTTCTGGCTGTATCAGATGGATGACGCGAAATTGCGGGAGGGTGTTAAGAGCATCATCCTCGACCCCCGGGGCCACAGTTACTCAGAGCTCGGAGAGCTGCGTCCGGAGGACTACAACATTGAAGTGGCGCGCGACGTCGCCGCCATCGCCCTCAAGGAAGGTCTGACAGAGATCCAGTTCGTGACCCACAGCATCGCGACGGAACATGTCTTCTACTTCCTGCTTGAACTGGAGAAGGCGCGCCGTGGGTCGCCCGATGCGCACTCAGAGTTCGAGGAGCTGGCGCGGCGCGGCGTCCGGGTGACGCACTGGGCCATGGGGGCTCCTGCGCTCGACCTGACCAGCACGCTGGCCAATCCGGTGCTGCGGCGCGGCCTCTTCAACTTGTTCCGCCAATTGGAAGGCTCGGTGTCCCCCGTGCGGCCGCTTGTAGCGCCGGTTGCGGAGTTCGGTCTTGGATGGCTGCTGAAAACCGGTGGGCGTCTGGGCGGGCTCGGCGGCCTGCTCGGCTGGCCCGGCAGCCTCATTGGACGGTGGCTTGGCATCGGCGGATTCGATGATATTGCCGGCGCGTTCCTGCAGCGCGTGAACCGGCTTTTCATGCGCAGCCCGCAGGCCCGCGCAGCACTTGATCGGCGCGTCCGCCAACTGGGCCGCAGCACCATGGCGCGGTCGGTCGCCGCCGTCGTTGCAACCCACCCGGATTCGCTGGACTATTTCTTCCCCATCTTCATCCGCAACAGCATGTCGAATGTGCTCTTTGTCATCGCCGGGTTTAGCCGGCTGCACCAGCGCTTTCCCCTCGCCGAGGCGGAGCGCGAGCAGTTGCTCGCGGATCTCTTGACGACGCCTGATCCGGAGCGACGGCTCAACCTGTTCGTCATCAAGGGTCAGGGCGATGAGCTGGTCGACAACGCGCGGATCGACCAGTTCATGGACCGCACGCAAGCCCACATCGCCCGTATCACCACCACACGGACCGCTGAGACGGTATTATCAGCGCCTCAGCTTCGTCTCAGAGAGTATGAGGGCGGCCACGGCATCTTCGTTGATCCCCGCAGCCGCGCCGACCTCAACGCCGACCTCTACGACTTCTTCAGCCGTGAGGAAGAGCGGCAGCGATTCAGCCAGCTTCTGTCGGCCCCGGTCCACGCGCAGCATCTACCGCGCGCCGAGCTAAAGGGGCCCTCGAAGAAACCAGACAGTCGATCGCACATCCGCCACGAACCGCGCATCGGCGAGTCGATGCGGTGGCAGGGGGCGCCGGGCTCGGTGGCGGCGGAGGTCGCGGCGCG
>CAYJWN010000180.1:0-2543 GCA_964373835.1 uncultured Planctomycetales bacterium | reverse complement strand
GCCGCCCGCGTCGAGGACCGGCTCGAGCTGATCCAGCGCCGGCAGATCCTCGCGCTTCCAGAAAAGGCCGATCGGGATGACGTCGCCCCACAGACAGCCCTTCTCCATGGCGGCGTGGAAGTCGGCCGGATCATGACCCATCTCTTCCAGCTTGCGCGTCCGCTGCTTGAAGAATTCATGGGTGTTGTCGTGGTTGTAGGTCACGCAGGGACTGAAGGTGTCGATCAGGGCGAAGCCCCGGTGCTGGAGGCCCCCCTTGATCAGCTCGACCAGGTGCTTCTGCTGACCGGTGAACCCCCGGGCGACGTACGTCGCCCCGGCCGCGATGGCCAGGGGGATCGGATTGACGGGGTTCTCGACGCTGCCGAAGGGCGTGCTCTTGGTGGTCATCCCCTTGACGCTGGTCGGGGAGAGCTGCCCCGTCGTCAGCCCGTAGACCTGGTTGTTCATGACGACGTAGGTCAGGTCGACGTTGCGCCGCATGGCGTGGACGAAGTGATTGCCGCCGATGCCGTACCCGTCGCCGTCGCCGCCCGTGACGACGATCTTCAGGTCGTGATTGGCCAGCTGGGCTCCCGTGGCCACGGCCAGGGCGCGGCCGTGTAAGGTGTGCATCCCGTACGTGCTGAGATAGCCGGGCAGGTTCGACGAGCAGCCGATGCCGCTGATCGTCATGACCTTGTGCGGCTCCAGGCCCAGCTCGGCGATCGCTTGCTTCAGGGCCGCCAGCACGCCGAAGTCGCCGCACCCCGGGCACCAATCGGGATCCACCTTGCCCTTGAGATCCTTGACCGTCACCTTGGCGCGTTCGGTCTGGGGCTTGGCCTGTCCCCGTGCCGTCGCTGCGGCGTCAATGATCGCCATAACCGCCTCCCTCAAACCTGGATCTCGTGCACGGGCACGTAGAGTTTGGTCGAACCTGCCAGGATGGCTCTGACTCCATCCACGATGTGGTGCGGCATGAACGGCTCCCCATCGTATTTCCGGATGTGACCGTCAGCGGCGAAGCCGGTCTCCGATCTCAGGTAGCGCGCGAATTGACCGCTGTAGTTGTTCTCGACGATGATGACCTTCGCGCACGCGGACAGGATCGACAGGATCGCGTCGGCATGGAGCGGGACCAGCCACTTGATCTGGAGGTTGTTGGCCGTGATGCCTGCGTCGGCGAGTTGTCCGATCGCCTCGCGAATGACGCCCTCGGTCGAACCCCAGCCCAGGAGCGTGACTCGAGCGTCCGCGACCCCGAAAAGCGCGGGTGGCGGCAGGAGCGGCAGGACCCCGTCCATCTTGCGCATCCGCTTCTCGTGCATGGCCTGACGCTTGTGAGGGTCCGTGAACTCGTCACTGATGAGCACGCCGTCCTCGTCGTGCTCATCGGTGGCCACAACGTGGAGGTGTTCGGGGGTTCCCGGCACCGCTCGCGGCGAGATGCCGCTCTCGGTGATGCGGTAGCGCTTGAAGCCGCCGTTCCCAGGCGGCCCGTCGCCGTTGAGGCCGATGACGTCGCCGCGATCGATGGGCACGTTGAAATCCAGCTCTACGGGATCGATGCTCGACCGTCCTTCGGACAGCAGCAGATCGGAGAGGATGATGCCCGGACACTGGAACTTGTCGACCAGGTTGAAGAGCTGCGGGACGATCCTGAAGCAATCGGCGATGTTCGTCGGTGCCACGATGATCCGCGGATAGTCTCCCTGGCCGGCGCCCAGGACTTGCCAGAGATCGCCCTGTTCGGTCTTGGTGGGCACCCCCGTGGCCGGTCCCGCCCGCTGGACGTTGATGCAGACGACGGGGATCTCCATCATGGCCGCCGCGCCGAGCGCTTCGGTCATGAGGGCGAAGCCGCCACCGGAGGTCGCGCACATGGCGCGGCAGCCTGTATGCGCCGCCCCGATCGCCATGTTGATGACGCCGATCTCGTCCTCGACCTGTCGAACCATGATGCCGAGTTGACGCGCGTGCCGCGCCATCCAGTGCAGCACGCCGGAGGCAGGGCTCATGGGATAGGCGGAGTAGAAGCGCACGCCCGCGGCCGCGCCGCCCATCGCGAGGGCCTGGTTGCCCTCGAAGAACGCCAGCGGCTTGCCCGTGTCGGGGAGCGAGAACGGCAACGCGGTGAAATGCGCCCCGGCGTGGTCGTAGCCCGCGCGAGCGACGCCCACGTTTTCGGCGACGGCCGCCGCGCCTTTCCGCTTGAACTGAAGCGTCAGGATCTCCTCGAGAATCTCGAACTCGACCTTGACGAGGCGCAGGACCGCCGCCAGCGCGATGGTGTTCTGGACGAGATCGCCCCTGATCGTGGGAGCCAGCGCCTTGACGGAAAACGGACAGAGCTGCACGCCGTCGGGAACGGCCCCTGGCTTGAGCGTGTCGCTGTTGAACAGCACCGCCGAGCCCGCCGGCATCAGCTTCAGGTGCCGATTCATCGTGTCTTGATTCAACGGGATGAGGACGTCGAGCTTGTCGCCGTGACTCAGGACAGGCTGGTCACTCGTGCGGAGGGTCAGGAAAATGTGACCGCCGCGAATGATGGACTGGTAGGC
>CAYJWN010000179.1:0-2584 GCA_964373835.1 uncultured Planctomycetales bacterium | reverse complement strand
GACGCTGACGACGCGCAAAGGCGCGAAGATCCCTCGCGTGAGCGAGTCGCAGAGCAGGTGGCTGGGCTCTATGCGCTTGCACCTTGAGCGCATCCTGCCGACGAAGGCGGTCGACCGGTTCTGGGGCAAGCTGCAAGAGGCGATCTCCAAAGCGCGCCGCAGCGGGAAGAAACGGGAACAGAGTGCGCTGGCCTCCGTGACATCGTTCCGCGAGCGCATCTGGCTGCCGCTTGTCCGGGACAACCGGGAGCTGCTATTCCAGCCGGCGCTCGAAGAGATGCGCGAGGAGCTGGTGAAGGGCGCGGACATCAACTACGAGAAATTGAACGAGTTGTTCTGGCTGGCGCCCAGCCGCGAGGCGGTGCGGCTGTTGCTCGGCGCCGTGCTGATGCCCGGCGGCAACCGCCGGTTCAACGATGACGCGATTGAAACGATTCACCGGTTCCGTCTGGGGCTTCGCCGCGGCAACGAACAGGTGCGGCCCATCGACTGGGTGAAGGAGCTGGCCATCGGCAGGGACGTGGACGCGGCCACCCGGCAGGCGGCCTGGGTCGTCTACGTCCGGTTCCTGATGCGCAAGCAGTCGGTGATGGAGGAGGAGGGCCGGCTGGAGTTGGCGCACTGGCATCAGACCTCTCACCCGCAGATTGCGATTGCCCTCAAGCACCTGGGGCAGTATGAGCCGGCCTGGTGGATTGCGACGGGCGCCCGCGAGACACATTACCGGCGGGTCCAGACACTTGCGCAGGAGCACGCGGCGCTGCGCCTGCGCCTGGGGATTGAGCGGCTGCCTATCTTGTTCCTGGCGCTGCTGCCGTTGAGGTGGATGGCTCCGGCGGTGGGCTTGGCCGAAGCGTTGCTGGGCGGGGTCTCCGGTGCCCTGGCAGCGACCGGTCCAGCCGCTGCTGGGACCGCAGTTGCCACCACGCTGGCGAGCGGCTGGCTGGCGTGGCCGTTGCTGATTCCGCTCGTCGGCCTCATGGTGTGGTCGGGTGGCTGGCGGTCGTGGTTTGCGCGGCTGTTTGGCCGGCGCGCACCTCCGTCGGCCGTCCCGCCTGCCCGTGCCGTGCCCGGCACGGCAGACGGGTCCGGCCTGCCTGCCGCGCCAGCGGCGCAGGCAGGGACGGGACAGGCAGGCGCGGCGCGGCAGCGACTCCAAACCCACAACGACAACTTACTGGCTGTGGTCAAGGAGATCCTGGACCGCTATGCGAGGCCTGA
Organism: uncultured Planctomycetales bacterium; assembly: GCA_964373835.1. Taxonomy (GTDB): domain Bacteria; phylum Omnitrophota; class Gorgyraeia; order Aquiviventales; family Aquiviventaceae; genus CAYJWN01. Next base: position 1,363 of record CAYJWN010000179.1, on the reverse strand, counting down.
GCACGCCGGCTACACGATCAAGGCGCTGTATCTTACCGGCGGCTTCGTCACGAAGACCCCGGAGGAGTTCTTGCAGAACATGTACGACGGCCAGGACGTCGATGTTCGTTTAGTCACCGAGCCGCTCGACGACATTCCCATCCGCGAGGTCAAATACGCATGGAGCCGAGACCGACGCGTCCAAGTGCTGGTCATGCCCACTCCCAGGGCTCAGCCTGAACGGTTTGTGCGTGTCGACATCGATCGGCTCCTGCGCAGCGAGAATTACCTCCTGGAGTTGTTGCAGCAGCGTGGCGAAGCCGGCGCGGCGCGGGCGGATGCTGAGGCGCGCGTGGCCGCATTGCAGCAGCGGCTTGCGGCATTGCGCGCCCAGCGCGTGGCAACACGAGTCCTGAGGGAGGGTGAACGCAACGCCTTCGGGCCAGAGATTCGCCGCGTGCAGCGGCGGCTCCTGTGGTGGCAACTCCGCTTGCTGTGGGAACGCTATGTCAATTTTGTGCGCTGGGGTGCCAGACCACGTCCAGTCGGCGGCGACAGCGAAGCCGGCGCGGTGCCGCCATCTCGCAAGACAGAGGAAGACCTCCACGACATCACGGACATCGTGCGCATTGGCGTCTGGCCGGCGGCGGTGGGGCTAGTGCTCGGAACCGTCGCAGCGCTGCTCGGCGCGCCGTTTGCGCTGGGGGCTGGCGTGGTCATCGTGGGAGCCAGCGCGGTCTTCGGCATCCAGCAGGGCTGGCTGCGCGCGTTGCGGCGCGGCGAAGCCGGCGCGGCGCGGCAGCAGGGGCGATCTAGCGGTGGGCGTGACGCTCGCGGTAGCGATCGATGGCAAGGAGAGCAAGGGTTATCACGATTACGATCGCGAGACCGACAAGGGCTGTCGTCATCTCAGGCTTCCTCCGGATTATCCGTCGCCAGCCACGTTCCTAGAACAAAGGAAATCACTAGTAGCGAGATAGCAGCTACCCTTCCGGAAAGCGCCAATTTACCAAACGCATCCGAGAGGAACATCCCAACGAGAAGCAACTGGAATACGTTGAGAAACACCCTGCGGTTCATCGCCTTCGAGCGAGCAGGGGTCAGGAACTTCTTCCGCGCCATCACACCTCCAAGTCTACGCGCTTGGCCTCTGCGTGTCAAGACGACGGCCGCCGCGGCTCCCATCGACGGCGAAGCCGGCCTGTCTGCCGTCCCGCCTGCCCGTGCCGTGCCCGGCACGGCAGACGGGTCCGGCCTGCCTGCCGCGCCAGCGGCGCAGGCAGGGACGGGACAGGCAGGCGCGGCGCGGGATGACGACAAACGTGGTGGCGGTGCCGGCGACTACTTCGAGGTCTGGCCGGCTGAACGTTACCTGGCGTATCTG
>CAYJWN010000178.1:0-2698 GCA_964373835.1 uncultured Planctomycetales bacterium | reverse complement strand
CCGAGGTAGCCTTCCTGCAACCGCACGATAGGGACGGCTTTGCGGTCCACACTCTGGCCTGTTGGAAGCCCGATGACGACTCCTTTACCTTCTTTCCATCGGCAGAGAGCCGCCGAGGGTTCGCCCGCTGGGCCGGACTAACGCCTCAGGAGCTCGAGAGGGAACTAGAAGGGAGAGGGGCCTTCATTCAGGAACTGCTGACGAGTGGTCAAACAACAATACCGGCCGTCAGCGAGGCCATCGAGGCCTACTATCGCCAGGCCAATACCCCTAGCCCAAGAGCTTAGCCACGGCCGAGGCCCGGTCGGAAAAATCGGGCAGGACGATCTGGGCGCCAGCCTGGGCCAGGTCGTCCACGCCATAAGGCCCTGTGGCCACTCCCACCGCCAGGGCGCCGTTAGCTTTGGCGGAGGCGATGTCGTGGGGCGTATCTCCCACCACCACTACCTGATGCGGGCCAGCCGTGTCGCCGGCCATCCGCCTAGCCGCTATGGCCACGATCTGCGCTCGCTCCTCTGAGTCGTCGGCGAAGCCGCCGTCGCGGAAGTAGTCGCGTATGCCGTAGTGGCGCAGCTTCCGCTCACCGCTGCCGCGGAAGTTGCCGGTGGCCAGGCCAAGACGGACATCCGTCAGCTTGCTCAGCTCCTCCAGCAGAGGGTGGACCCCGGGCATGAGGTGGCCTTTAGTTTCCGGAAGGGTTCGCTCCAGATGCTGAAAATACTCACGTTTGAAAGGCTCAAGCAGGCCCGCAAAGTCGCCATCAATACTGTGCAGGGCCAGGGCGTCTCGCAAAATCGCCACGTCCGTGCGGCCGGCCCACTCCACCTTCGCGAAGCCGTCAGGCACGCCGAACATCTCTTCAAAGGCCAAAGCCATAGCTTTGCTGCCGGCCCCACCCGTGTAGAGCAGCGTGAGGTCGTCGAAAGCCGTCGCGCCGCCGGTTCTCGCGTTTTGGATTCGGATCTGAGCCTGTTGCCTAAACCCTCCGACGACGTGAAAGTCTGTCGGCACGGCGTCGTTCACGCATAAACCGGGACCAAAATCGGCGCGTCGGCCGTCATCCCGCCCAAATTCCGCCTTATCTTCGCCTTGCCGCTCCTCCAGAGCTTCAGCAGGTTGTGCGTCGCGCACATCAGCGACCACTCGCTGTCGGCGGCCCTCACGCCTCTCCGTAAGAACCCGTCCATCCCGCGCCCATCTTTAATCTGCCCGAACGTCGGCTCGATCGTCCGTCCCCTCAGCTTGTAGAGCGCCCGCCCTCGTTTTGTCAGCAGCTTGCGCTCCATCCGCTCGCGTGCCGTCATCGCCGCCGGTATACGCCCGCGTGGCGCAGGCGCTTCCCGCATCGCCTTGCGTTGTTTCCAGTCCTTGTTCGTCGCAATCAGCAGTTCCGGCCCACCAGGCTTGGCGCCGGATACGTTCCCATCGCTCCAGTACCCCGCGTCCGCCAGCGCCGTCTCCATCGCCTCAGGCGCGCCCACCGCCTTCAAATTCTCCGCCACCTTCTCCAGCATAGGCAGCAGTTGCCCCACGTCGTTGCACTCCTGCGTGACCTCTGCCGCCACGATGATCTGGTCCTCGGTCACGGCCGCCTGCGCGTTGTAGCCCTGCACATACCCGGACCTCGTCTTCATGATCCGGCTCTCGGGATCCGTTACGTTGGCTTTCGCGTCGCTCTCGGGCTTCTCCTCCGGCTTCCCCGGCTTGCGCCCGCGCTTCTTCTTTCCCGTCGCCGCTTCCTCCGCCTGCCGCTGCGCGATCTTCGCCGCCTGCTTTGCTGCCTGCGCCGCCGCTTCGGCTTCCAACCGCGCCTTCGCTTCCCGCAGAAGCTTCAGCCGTCCTTCCCTCGTCGCGCACTCGGCCGGCATCTCGTCGCCGCGCTTATCCTTTCCGTACAGCTTGTCCTCCGCCGCGTCCTTCGCCTTCACCGACTCGAACAACCGGTCCACCGCCTCCTTCAAATGCTCGTAGTCCCGATTAGCGGACAGCGCCGCATTGGCTTTCATCTTCGTCCCGTCCAGCGAGATCGCCCCGGCCTTCACCAGCCCGCATTCCCGGCACAGCCGCAAAACCTCCAGAAACAATCCCTTCAGCGCCTCTTCGTGCTCTTTCCGGAATCGGCAGATCGTCGAGTGATCCGGCCGCGCGTTCCCCGCCACCACTCGGAACGCCACGTCCACCTCGCACGCCTTCTCGATTTCCCGCGACGATTGTTCCCCGAGGCAGTACGAGTACATTAGCAACGCAGTCATCATCTTCGGCTCGTACGACGCTCGCCCCCAGCCGTCGCTGCGGTACGCTGCGTAGAACTCTTCCAGGTCCAGTTGCGTTTCCACCGTGTCAACCACGAACCACGCCAGGTGATTGGCCGGCAGCCATTCGCGCATGCTCGGCGGCAGCAAGTAGGCCGTCTCCCGATCCACGCCCTTGAAGTTGTAGCCCATCTTTGGGTGTTCTCCGTACGCGCGCGCGCACGCGCGTACGAGGATTATGCAAAACTACGCCGGGTTTATGCAACAGGCTCTGAACTGCGGAAATTCCCGTTGCCATTTAGCGGCTCAGCACGGCGCCCATGACGATCGACAGGACGAAGTCGATCGAGCTGATGTAAAACGCCACCAGGGAGACCAGGAAGACGATTGCGAACGTCGACCCCATCGCTTGCTGGCGGGTGAGCCAAGTCGACTTTTTGAGCTCC
>CAYJWN010000177.1:0-2701 GCA_964373835.1 uncultured Planctomycetales bacterium | reverse complement strand
ATCAGCTCGTCGAGGGGGCGTCAAAAATCGGCTTCTTAACGCACTATTCAGGTTGATATAATGGAACTTGTTGTGCAGGTTTTATAGGGAGCCGGGCAGTAATCTCTCCGACGGTACGAATTGGTTGCAGCCGGGTCCACCATTATAGAAAGGTTGTTGGTGTTACCTACGTCCTGGACCTCCCGTCGAGTGCATGCTCGAACCTCCTCGACGCCCCCACTCCTCCTCGGCCTATTCCTAACTTCCGTCTGGGGCTGTGCTGCCACCACGCCGATGACCGCCGGCGTGCCGATCCGAAGTCCTGCCGGATTTTCCGCAGCCCCCTTAACCGGGCCCATTAATACCATCGTCATTGACGCCGGCCACGGCGGCCATGATCCAGGGACGTCCCATTACGGCCTGAAGGAAAAGCACCTGGCGCTGGATATCGCGAGACACCTGCGCACACAGCTTCAGAGCCAGGGGCTGCGAGTGGTGATGACGCGCGAGACGGATCAGTTCATCCCGTTGAGCGGCCGGCCTGCGATCGCCAACCGGCTCGGAGCGGATCTGTTCGTCAGCGTGCACATCAACGCCAACCGCGACCGGCATATCTCCGGCATTGAGGTCTATTACCCGCGGGAATCGGTGGTCGCCTCCTCGGCCAAGTGGCCGCCTCTGGTCTCCCCGGCAGATATCGGCATTCCGTCGTTGATCGTGAAGCAGATCTTATGGGATCTGGTGCTGAGCCGGACGCGCCACCAGTCCCGCCGGCTTGCCTCAAACGTGTGCCGGTCGATGCGGGACGGCTTACAGGGGCATTGCCGGGGGACGAAAGCCGCCCGGTTCGTCGTCCTGAGGGAAGCCTGGATGCCCGCCGTCCTCGTCGAAGTGGGCTACGTGACGAACCGCACTGAAGCCCAGCGGTTGGGAAACGCGGAGTACCGTGAGGCGGTCGCCCAGTCCATCGCCCAGGGAATCGTGTCCTACGTTCGAGAACGCGGGGCGCAGCATATTTAAATGAACCCTTCGACGTCGCTCAGGGTTCATGGTGAGCGAGTGGAGCGAGTCGAACCATGAACGGGACGCGCCAACCGATCGGGGTGTTTGACTCCGGGATCGGCGGCCTCACCGTCGTGAAGGCGCTGATCGAGGAGCTGCCCTCGGAGTCCATCATCTATTTCGGGGACACCGCCCGCGTGCCCTACGGCACGAAATCGAAGACCACCATCGTGAAGTTCTCGCTGGAGAATGTCGAATTCCTCCTGCGGTTCGGCGTGAAGTGCATCGTGATCGCCTGCAACACCTCCTCCTCCTGGGCGCTGCCCACCCTGCGCAAGTATTTCAAGGTCCCGATCGTCGGCGTGATCCGGCCCGGGGCGCTGGCGGCGGTTCGCGCCACGCGGAATCAGCGCGTCGGGGTCATTGGCACCAGCGCCACCATCCTGAGCGGCGCGTATGAGACCGCGATCAAGCGGATTGACCCGGCGATCACGGTGTTTTCCCAACGCTGTCCACTGTTTGTCCCGCTGGTGGAAGAAGGCTGGCTGAATGGGCGGATCTGCCGCGCGGTGGCGGAAAAATATCTGGAACCGCTCAAGCGCCATCGGATCGACACCTTGATTCTCGGCTGCACCCATTACCCGCTCTTAGCGCCCACGATCCGCAACGTGCTGGGGGAGGATGTGACGCTCGTCGATTCCGCGAAGCAGACCGCCATTGAAGTCCGAGGCGTCCTGATGGGCACGGATGCGCTCGCCCAGCGAAACGGCCACCCGCGGTACCGGTTCTTTGTCACGGATGAGCCCACGCACTTTAACCGGATCGGCCACCGGTTTTTGAGCCAAGTCACCGGGTCCGTTGAACGCGTGCATCCGCGTTGATGGCCCGCCGACGACCTGACGGCCGGGCCGCCCACCAGTTGCGGAACGTCGTGCTCACTCCCGGCACGATGAAATTCGCCGAAGCCTCCTGCCTGGTCAAGTGGGGCGACACGCACGTCATCTGCACCGCCACCCTCCAGGAGAAAGTGCCGCCATTTTTGCGTAATAGCGGCACGGGATGGGTCACCGCCGAGTACGGCATGCTGCCGCGCTCAAGCAGCCAGCGGATCGAGCGGGAGTCGGTGAAAGGGCGCCTCGGCGGCCGCACGCAGGAGATTCAACGGCTCATCGGCCGCAGCCTGCGGGCCGTGGTGGATCTGGCCAAGCTGGGGGAGCGCAGCGTCATCATCGACTGCGATGTGATTCAGGCCGACGGCGGCACCCGGTGCGCGGCGATTACCGGCAGCTTCGTGGCGCTCGTTGAGCTGTTGCGCCACCTGCGCAAGCAGGGGCTGCTTCAGACGCTGCCGGTGCGCGATTTCCTCGCTGCGGTCAGCGTCGGCATGGTGCAGGGGCAGCCGGTGCTCGATCTGAGTTACGCCGAAGATGCGGCGGCGGATGTGGACATGAACGTCGTCATGACGGGCCGCGGCGGGTTTGTCGAAGTGCAGGGCACCGCGGAGCGGAGCCCGTTTCAGGCGATCGATCTTTCCCGCATGCTGGTACTCGCCCGCCAGGGGGCGCGGCGCCTGCTCGCCGTGCAGCGCCGCGTTCTTGGTGCTTCCTCCGTACCCCATCTCTAAGTCTCCTCCTACTTCATCCACCTGTGAGGATCATGGGATGTTGCATGTGGTGATGGCAACGGCGAACCGCCACAAATATCGCGAGCTCAAAGCGCT
>CAYJWN010000176.1:0-2705 GCA_964373835.1 uncultured Planctomycetales bacterium | reverse complement strand
GGCGGCTCCCGGCCGTGGCCAGCCGGTTCAGCTCCAGAAACACGGCCTCTTCGACAAATCCCGGGTCGTACCGAATCTCAACATGCATCGCGCGGTTTCCCCTGCTGGAGTGCGCATGCCGCGCAGCCAATCGCATCCTGCTCCTTCGGCGAACGCAACGGCAGATCGCATGAGCCCAACGGAACATCCACCCGCGCGCACTCCTGCGAGAGCCACTCCAGCAACAGTTCACCCACCATACCCAACCACTCATCTGGGGCTGTGCGCGTAAGCCGCAGGGCAAAGGCCGGTCCCCACCGCCCAAGATGGTCGGCCAGGAAACGCTGTACAGCGTCCCCGCACACCTCGGCCTGCTCATGAGCATCGGCGTCAACCGCGCACGCCTGCTTGTACAGCAGGTAGTGGAGAAATTCGCACTCCGTTCCGGCGTGATCCACCCGCTCATGCGCGCTTGCGGCGATCGTGAGCCCAAACGCGGCGTAGAACGCGGCGATATCCCCGAGCTCCTGCGGCTGGCGATGGCTGTGCTCTTCGCCGTATTCGAGCTCATAGGGGGGTGCGGCCCCTTGCACGGCATGCCCGAACGTGCGTTCGTGCTGGCGCGTCAGATCAGGCAGCGTCGCCGTATCCAGTACCTTCAATAGTCGGCGCGCCTGCTCTGACATGCGGCCGTCGGCCCCGAGCCGTCCGAGCACCTCAGGCAGTCGATGATGTTCCCGCGCGACGAGCCACTTCGCCGTCGTGGCATCCGGATGGCGCAGCAGCACCGAGAACGCGTGATACACGGCGCTGCGAGCCAGCAGCGTCTCAATGACGTTGGTCTCAAGCTTGACCTGTTGAGTGTCCATTAAATGGAGTTCAGGTGCTTCGCCGGGCGCACATGGACCGGCTCCTCAACCTGCGTGCGGATGAGCTCTTTGCCGTCTTCTCCGAAGCCTACGATCGTGTCGTTGTAGAGAGTGAAGGGCCGGCCGTGTCGCTCGGTCTCATACACCTTCGGGCCCTCCTCGATGGCGTAGCGGAAGATGATCCGGTTGGTCTTGCGGAAGAGCTGCAGCACGGCGACGAGTTCCCGATCAGGCACCAGATACTTCGCGATCGCCTCATCCACGCCCGGCCCGAACATCTGCTTCAGATAGCCACGCGGTACCCAGCGCGGCGGCATGTAGAACCCGTTGGGGGCGGTGCCCAGTTGCGGATAGAGCGGCAGCGCCACCTTGGCGACCTTGACGAGATAGTAGATCGGATTGTACCGATCCTCGGCCCAACTGCCATCCGGGTTCATGGTCACCAAACCCTGCAGGCGGATCTGCCCGATGCACGCGGCCATGCAGCGGGTCTCCATCGGCCGGCCGCCGGTCTCAGGGTCCTTGCCCTCGATCCGGGGATAGCAGGCGATGCACTTCTCGCTCACGCGGGTGCTGGGGCGGTACATCGCCTTCTTGTAGGGGCAGGCGGCGACGCACTTGCGGTAGCCCCGGCACCGGCTTTGATCGATGAGGACGATGCCATCCTCCGGCCGCTTGTAGATCGCCTGGCGCGGGCAGGCGGCCAGGCACCCCGGATAGGTGCAGTGGTTGCAGATGCGGGCCAGGTAGAAGAACCACGTCTTGTGCTCCGGCAGGCTCGCCCCTTCCTTGCTCAATCCCAGCTTGCCGCCTTCGTAGCCGGTCGAGCTGTCTTCGTAAATATTCGGGGCGCGCCATTCTTCATCGGTGGGCAGGTAGCCCAGGACGCGCTGCGGCTCAGGCCCGATGTGCTTCTCGGCAGCTTCGAAGATGGTTTTCCCCTGATACACCCCATAGGGCTTCGTCTCGTCACGCTGGGAGGTATCCCACTGCTGAGGCCCTCCGCTGGCTTCCTCCAGCATCTTGAGGATTTTGACGTCCCACCACTGGGGATAGCCGCCGTAGGGCTTGGTCTCGACGTTGTTCCACCACATGAACTCCTGGCCCTTGGAGAAGGTCCAGGTGGACTTGCAGGCCATCGTGCAGGTCTGGCAGCCGATGCAGCGGTTCAGATTGAAGACGAAGGCGAACTGCCGCTTGGGATACCCGCCTTCGTACGGGTAGGACATCTCGCGGCCCAACTGCCAGTTGAAGACCTTCGGCATCAGCTATCCCTCCGATCGCGCTGGATGCAGGCGTGCGCGGACCTCACGAATCACCTCGTCCACGTAGGCGTCGCCCTTGGCTTTCCAGACCAGGTACGGACCTCGGTAGAACGGGTTCTTGAACATCGCCTGCAGTTGCTCGTCCGACCAGCCGTCCCGTGCGAACTCTTCCACAAAGCACGTGGTCATCTCCCTCAGGGACGTCTCGTCCTGGGCCGGCAAGATGACTCCTTTCAGCTCGAACGGATCGTCAGGTTCCGGTTCCTTGTATAGCATCGGGATTATGTGGCGACAAAGCCGCCGTCGATGTACTTGCGCATCGTCTCGCTCTCCGCCCCCGGCGTGTAGCCGGTCGTGGCGGGCGCCCAGACGCCTTTGCCGCCCAGGCCGCCGTCCTCCGCCTTGGTCACGCGCACCAGCGTTTCCTTCGGCACCGTGTTGACCGCATGGTTGTCCGCTTCCCCGCCGAAGATGAACGCCATCGCCACCTTCGCCTTGTGGAAGAGCGAGTCGGTCTGGTGCATCGGCATGTGCCAGTTGCGCGTGACACTTTGCTGCGAGCCGTAGCGGAAGTTGGACTGGTAGCCCAGCT
>CAYJWN010000175.1:0-2721 GCA_964373835.1 uncultured Planctomycetales bacterium | reverse complement strand
ACGCCCATGTCAGGAGCCCTGAATTTGGACAAGAGTGATCCCGCCCATAAAGCCCGGAGAATCTTCTTCCGATCCACATCAAAAGGACCAGTGAAGGGAGGGCCCGGTCACCGGTCCCGGGCGTCCCCCCGGCCATCGCGGTCATCGAGCCGGCGTAGCCCCTGGAGGCAGGCGCGCCGGCCCGGGTTCACGCCATCGTGTTGATCGTGAGGCCTCCACTGCCGCCCACGACGCGCACACTGTCCACGTCGTTCCAGGATTCGTACTTCCAATCTTTCAGCACCTTTTTTGCGGCGTTGTCGCTGATGCGGAGCAGATCACTGTTGTTCGCCGCCGCGACGGCGTCCTGGAACTTGCCCCCCAACCCCCATACGCTCAAGAAGGCTGGATAGCTGCTCGCGCTGTCGGCATAGATTCGGCGCGAGCCCGAGGCCGCTTTGAATCCGGCTTGCTGCCACTCGTCCACGTGGGAGGCGCCGTAGCAGGCCGTCGAGAAGAGACAGCGGAGCTTGGCCCGATCCGCCGTCGAGAGCGCCTTCTTGATGTCGTCGCGCACCACCTTCATGCTGACGACCGTGTCGGAGAATTGCACCCCGTCGCTCAGCCCGTGGGTGACGAAGATCAGATCGACCGCCTTGACGGCGCTGGTACTGGCGATCGTGTTCAGCTTGGTCGGCAAACCCTGCCGGGTGGCGCCGGAACCCTTGACCACATGCACGTGGCGGTAGGCCGTCCCCAGGGGCGCGGTCAGGATCTCCGCGGTGAACGAGACCAATTCGTAGAAGGCTTTTTGGGGTTGCTGGGAGGGGGCCAGGTTACTGAGGAAAACGAGCAGGTCCCGGTGTTCCTTGACCACGTTCGCGCCGTGAGCGGGTGTGAAGGACAGGGGGATGGCGCCCACCGCGGCCGTTGCGAGCGTGCCCTTCAGAATCTGACGCCGGTCGGCATTCATGGTTTGCTCCTCCTCGTTGACGTCTCGCTGATGTTGATTATTGTCCCCCAATTACAACCGCGCCCGATTGCGCACCGCCTGAAGTGTTTCCTTCACCACATCGGTGGTTCGGCGGTGGACAAATTGACTTCGCGCAATGCCGTTGTGGGTGAAGCAGCCGTCGAGGTTGTGCTGTTCGAGGTTGTCGTGGTGCTCGGCGGGGTCGAGCGGAGCGCCGTTCTGAAACGCAGCGAGGTCGCTGTGCTGGAAGAAGCCAAGCACTCGCTTCGGCCGGCTCCCCAACCTGCGGACTCCATTCGAGTTGAAGATTGGGTGCCCCGATAAATCCGGTACAGCCCCGGTTGCATCCCACTGTACGATGAGCTCCAAGGTGAGGTTATTGCCCCAGCTCCAGTGATCCCTCACCATCTTGGCAAACATGAAACCGCCCAAGCTCTGGCCGATGAGGATCAGCGATTTGCCACCCTGCTTCACAAAGTTGTCGATGAACGTGTTGAACTTGATAGGCGTCCCGCAAAGCCCCTCTTCTTTCGTGTTCTTCCACTTGCCGACAATGATCTGGTTGCGGATACCGGCCGGGTGATCGCGCTGGTTGCACAGCTGTTCTCCGCGATCGTTGATGCTGACCATCGCATTGGCCAGGTTTCTATCGTTCATGATCCGCAAGGCGAGGTGCTCGAGGAAATTCTTGCAACCCGTATCGCAAAGGTTGTTGCAGTTGCTGCCAGACGGCGTGATGAGGTCGGCAAGGAGGGTGGGATTAACGTTTTTTGCGGCACACTTAATTGCTCTCTCGTCGGGGTCTCGGATGATCCCTCCAGCCGAGAGGGTCGCGTTATCCGAATTGCCGTCGGGGATACCACAGTAGCCGCCCATGGCGAGCAGAGTGAGGACGGCGGGAGCGCGGCGCACTTCGAGCAGCAACGGAACGGATTCCACCGAGCTACCATCCGTCCGCCGCGCGCTGGCACGGATTGCAACCGTTCCAACAGGCAGCGTGAGGCTCGGCGAGTCGAAGGACAGACCGGGCACCGTAGTGGCTGGAGAGTCGAATGGGGGGCCGGTCTTTGGGCGCCGAGGTTGATTGGGATCTTGAGGCACCGTGATGTTCGGATTATCAAAAGGGCCGGGCTGCGGCGCAACCTTCAATTGCTTTATCTTGTCAGTTGCAGATGGTTGCGGCACCCGCGTCAAAGTTCCCGCGACCGGTGGTTTCGTCGGCGCCACCGGCGCCACGGTGTATCTGTAGAAGGTGTAAATGTCTTTCCATGCGCTCGAGGCGCCGTCCCGGCGCTGCAAGACCAGAAGGAAGGAGTTGGAGAAGGAGTTCCTCTCTGCCATGGCCGAGAATCTTACAATGGCGGTCGTGCGCAGGGATTCGTCGTCGAGTAGGATCGTTTTGCGGGCGGCGCTGAGAGCCTGATCGGTATCCTGGGGACGAAGCTTCACCAGACCTGAAAGCTCGAGGGTCAGCGCGCTAGCCGGCCAGGGTACCGCCCAGACGAGGAGCACCAAGAGAGCGCAGACCGCACGGCAGAATGGCGATGTGGTCACGGGGACGGCGGCACCTTCGATATCTGGTTGGGAAGTTTCTCCGTCCTTCTTAACAACACGCTTATCATTTCGTTTAGCAGTCATCAGTCATCCTTTTCTTCTTTTCGTACTTTCTTGACCATTGTGGCCCCGTTTGGGGGCCACAATGGTCAAGAAGAAAGTGAGGTCTTGTCAAGAGGTGTGTAAACGAGATCAGGCGGCGGCCTTCTTCTCGC
>CAYJWN010000174.1:0-2731 GCA_964373835.1 uncultured Planctomycetales bacterium | reverse complement strand
TCGTCCGTTGTGCGAAGCGCCCGGCGTCATTAAGTGTATGCCCTACACTAATAAAATATAGTGTATAGCCTACACTTTGTCAAGGGCGAATTGAGGTGGGGGACCTAGGGCGCCGCAGGCGCAGGAACGGGACCAGAATCCGGGACGGTTCCGGTCATTGAGGCGTCGAGCTGCCGGTAAAACTCCTGGCGTTCGTGAACCGTCCACCGGCCGTAGATGTGGCCAACGACAATAGCAATGACACCAAAGGGGAAGAAGATGTAGTTGCCGACGTAGCTGCCATAGGCGGGATAGAGCACCTTGTAAGCTTCGAACTCGGTGTCGCGATAGTTATTGGCAACCAGATACTCGATGGCCTCATCGGTGGCCTGAAACTCCTGATACAGATCAACGAAGGGAATCCACCGAGCCAAGGCATAGGTACCCTTATAGCGTTGATTGGCGAAGTCATGGGCGTGGCCCGCTTCGTGCAGGGCGACTGACGAAAGATCTGAGTAGATATGAACAGTATTCGTATAGGGGTTGTAGTGATCGCCGCCGAGCAGTCGGCCTGGAAGGAGGACCTCAAACAGTAGCGTGACTGGAAGACCCAGCAAGAGCCGGTAAGGCCACGCGACATGGCGGTTTTTGACCAGGCGGGAAAGATCCTGGTGGGGTTTGTACTGATTCAGCCGGAACTTCGTTTCATGGAGCAGGGGAAGGTCCCGTTGCTGGAGGTACGCGACGACGGCTTGTTCGGTTTCTGGAGAGATGTCATGGACATCGACGTTCCAGTTCCACAAGAACAGTTTACTGATCAGACCGAAGACGTTCCCCAACACGTCGATGGGGAGCACCGGTACCCCTCGCTCAATCTGGGGATGCGGTCCCTGCCCGGTGTAGGGGACGGTAGTCGCACAGCCAGCTGACGCCAGTGCCGGGCACAGGAGGAGCACGATCATGCGGGAAGCCAACGTGTGGCGGTGGATCGGGTGTCGGTTCATGTCCTCTGCGCTCCTAGAGAGTCGTTCAGGCTGCCCGCAACGCGCTCCAGGAGCCGTCGATAACGGCCAGCTCGGGTTGACGGCGCGGTGACCATGAGCAAGAAGTAGCGGTCGCGGCTGCTCGACAGCAGCGCGATAGTCGACACAGCCAGCTGCTGCTGCGCCTGGGCGGACTGCTGGGTGTACTCGAATACGGCTATAGCCCCCGCGAAGCGGCCGGCGACAAAGGGTTGGATCGGTGTGACCCTCGTCAACGTTTGCTCGAGCGCTGCCAAGGTTGCGCTGGCAAAGGCCGTCGCTGCCCGCGCATCCTCCATGTGGCCGCTGTCTCCCGGGCCAGGTCGTACAGCCACCGTGATGGTCGGCACAAACTCTCGACCGGACCCCTCGGCCCGTGGTTCTGTGAATGCCACCACCAGCCCGGTCTCGCGGCTGCCCAAGGATCGGCCTTCTAGTTGAACCCGCAATCCTGCCAGCCGAGAGGCCGGTGGGTCGACCGGTGACTCCAGGCTCACGACCGACCAGGCAGCAGGAGGACGCAGGCTGAATGACCAGCGGTTGCTCTGCCATGGCTCGCTCGCCAGCGGCGGCGCTTGTGCCGAAACCATCCAGATGCCGGCGCTCGCTGTTGCAGTCAAGGCAACGATGAGGGGTCGTGGGCGGATTACTGACCTCCTGCGACCTTTGGATTCAGCGTCAAATTGACGCTGTCAGGTTCGAGGTTGTAGGCGCCGCCGGTGCCAAAGTCAACCGCGAGGCCAATCAGGCCGCCAAACAGCGCGTTCCCCACTACCCACCACGAAAACTCATGATCGATCAAGAGTTGCGCGGTTTCGTATCCCTCTTTTTCGACCACCACGACATGATCTTTCCCGCGTTTGAGCTTCACTTGACCTGGCGTCTGGATTGTGGTGATCCCATCAATGGTGGCCGTCGCTCCCGATGGAGTGGAAGTGATCAGCACCCACTGTTTGCCTCCCTTATGCATGATCGTGGCGCATCCGATCAGCGCGAGACTGACCCAGATCGCCAACGGTGCCTGAATGCGACTGCGCATCACCCCTCCCTTGTAAAAGGTTGCACGAACCGCAGCACTACCGTCCGGAGATTATGAAAAGAGGAGTTGCTTCACCAGCGCTTCGGCAAATTCCCGAAGGTCCTGCTCGATGAGCGCCTCAGGGTCGCCGCCGGTGATGTCGAAGAAGGCCACGCCACGGCGCTGCTCAGCGAATGTCAGCAGCTCCTGCCCGGTGACGGCGTCCACCAGCCGCCCTTCGACCTGGACGATCGAATGGCCCGCGCTGAACCACCATCGCAGGGCGCGGCTTCCGGGATCGAGCCGTGTGATTGCCAGCTCACAGCGAAGGGTGTTTGAGTCCGGTGGGAGGTCGGAGGCCGTGTCTGTCACGACCGAGAAGAGCTTAGTGTCCCGCAATTGGCTGGTGACCTGCAGCGCGAGGTATTGCGTGAGTCGTTCGACGGAAAGCCCTTTAGGCGAAACCTGAAGCCCGCCCTCAACGTTGACCAGGATTCCGGAATACCGTCGGGGGGTGAACTGTGGCGCGGTGTGGACGGCGTCGAGATAGGTTCCTGGTTTTAACAGCGCGTAATTGCGCAGAAACCCGGTTTGCTCGACGCTCAAAATCGTCGCGCAGCCCGTGGAGAGTAGCACCGCACAGACGGCCGTCTTCGTTCTTCGCAGCAGCTACCGCTCCTCCCTCCCTATCTGACTGACTCGTGGCTGGATG
>CAYJWN010000173.1:0-2745 GCA_964373835.1 uncultured Planctomycetales bacterium | reverse complement strand
AGAGTCTGAGCCGTCGCGGGCACGTTTGCGGGCACGTCAAGGAGGCTGCTATGGACTCTCGCCTCGTCCTCGTAGCGGCAGTTGCGCTCATCACCGTCGGCTGCGCGACCCACAAGATCCTGCGTGACCCTCAGACCGGCCAGACCGTCAACTGCACCACGATGAGCGAGTACCAGACGGAGCCGGGACGGACGCTCGGTGGCGCTGCGGGGACGGGTGCCGCGCGTGGCTTCATCGAAGCGTTTCGCGAGGCCGACTGCATCAAGAGCTATGAGAGCGCCGGCTTCGTGCGCATCGACGGCACCGCGCGGCCCGTGGTCGCGACTGCCGGGCTCGCCGTGAAGGTCGGCGTGCAGCTCCGCCCTGATGCTGGCGGCTTACGTGTGATCAACGTTCAGGACCCAGCCCAGAAAGCGGGCGTCCGGGTGAATGACGTGCTGCTGGCGGTGAATGGACAACGCGTCCGCTCGACGAATGACGTAGTCGGCGTCCTCAGAGACAAGAGACCGGGCGATGTCATCACCATGACGCTGGATCGCGGCGGTCAGATCACCACGACCGAGACGGAGCTGGCCGCCAGATGATCGGGATCCGGCCCGATCGCCGGGGCGGGCAACCTCGGCTACTTCAACACCAGTCATCTCTCGTGGCCGAGTCGTTCGCCGTCGCCGCGCGCGCGCCCGAGTGGCCGGCCGGCAGTGAAGGCGGAGCTGGTCACGGACTTGTGAGAGCTGCATAGCTCCCTGCCTCTTTCGGTGCTGTGAGGTACGCTCGTTCTCAGAGCCCTCATCCTCGCCGGGCCTCGCCTCGTTTGACCTGCACAGGGGAACTGAGGATACTGTGAACCCCCTTCATCCTTTCGCTCGACGGGAGGCGTTATGGCGTGGACTCCGAGTTCCGTAGCCTACGGCATCCGACACAACCGATTGTTCGGCTTTCTGGGGCGCGCCGGCCAAGCGATCGACGCGGTCATCGCCCTGCAGGGCACCGGCAACGTCCCGTTCAAGTGCTTCACCCGAATCGGATGGCCCGACCAGATAACGGCGGTGATCACAGACGACGATGATCACTACAGACTGAAGCTTGACGTCGACGGCATCGTGCTCGTGATCAATCTCGGCGCTGTCCTCATGACACCAGTAAACGCACGGGACATGTTTATCGAGGTTGTCGGCTCCGCTCTTCAGCTAACGAATCCGGGCCGGATGATTAACCGCGTCGGGGTCGTCGAGACGTACGACTTCCCTCACGGAGCGCCAGGAGAGATCGCGGCGAATTCGCTGACGCGCCTAGTCGACATGGGCCACCCAGTCGACTTCCGATTGCGCGCCGCCTTCAGGCGCCCGCCTCCGCCGCATGAGGGTGACTGGTGGAACACGATTCTGCAGGCGGCTGCTGTCAAGGCAGACGAGGACGGCGACAGCCCCGGGGGCCCAAACACGCTACGCGTGAGCATCGACGGGCAACAGCACTTCGTGCCGGAACGGATGTTCACCCCACGATTAGTCCGCGACCACTACGTAGCGTTCTGCGACGAAGCTGAGCTCATGCAAACCAATCAGCTCGCGGGGCTCGAGGTGCGAGAGCCGGAGCTGAGATGAGCCACCGAAATGGCTAAGAGGCGGCGGTCAACGTGGACGCGCGGCACGGCGCGCCCAGCTCCCGAACCGCAACCGACTAGATCGGAGGCGTCGGCTACGGCCGATGTGGACTTCGGGGACTCGCGCACGGTCGACCCGACGTGGGACCCTGCCAGTCTGCGAGGCGCGGCGTTCGAGGCGATCGCTGAGCCAGCTGCTCCGCACGGAGCCCAAGGGTGGCGGCGCTCGATGAGTCCCGCCGGTATCAGCGCGGTTGTCGCCGTCGTCGGCCTGTTGGGTGTAAGTTTCGCCTACGTCTCCGCGATCAAGGCCGATGTAGCTGTCATCGGAACGAAGGTCGATAGCTTGCAAAAGCTTCATGATGGCGCCACAGCCAACCTTCGTGACGACATCAGACGAGTGGAGACCTCGTTCGAAGCGAGGTTGACCCGATTGTTCGATTTTATGCAAGGACGCCGAGACGCCGAGTCCCAAACAAAACGACGCTGAGTCCCCGCCGATTCCAGCGCGCGGCGTAGGATTTTGGCTCGGCGAAACCGGGCTGGCTGCGGGCGCCCGTGGCGACGGTTAACTAGTACGCGCGACTGTTGAGGGCGTCGACGTAGCTGTCCGGGGATCACCTTAGCGTGCGAGGCTGTTTGGCGTACTACTTCGCCTTCGCGGCCGCGACCGCGTGCTTGCGGGTGCAGAAGTCTTGATTCGGCCGACCCGCGACGAACAGCGTTCCGCACGGCTTGAGCGGGCATGCCTTCAGACGGTCTGCGCCGACGGCGTTCAGCGTCTTTATGGCGGCAACGCCGAGCGCATCGGACAATGTGACCGCCTCGAACGCGATCTCGATCCGGTCGCCCAAGCGGTCCAGCCGTAAGACGCCGGACTCCACGGCGAGCTGGATCAATGAGCCCTCGACCGTAAACGTCCTGAGGTGACTCCGGCTCGCGGCCCTGGGCGCGCGCCTGTACGTAGGCCAAGGATGCACGCGGGCTCGCCCCGCTCACCCTGGCGCACGGATAAGGGCCTTAGTGCTTATCCGGTTGCCTCCACTGGCTACAGGGGGTAAGCGTCGAATCCATGAGCGGCCTTTCAGGCTGTGGGCGCTCAGGCGTGAGTGGAGTCAACCGGATAAGCAGTAGGGCCTTTATGT
>CAYJWN010000172.1:0-2749 GCA_964373835.1 uncultured Planctomycetales bacterium | reverse complement strand
TATTACGCCGGCAAGGTCAAATGCATCTACATTGATCCGCCCTATAACACCGGCAATGAGAACTGGGTGTACAACGACGCGGTCAACAGCCCTGAAATCCGCAGTTGGTTGGGCAAAGTCGTGGGAGCTGAAGCGGAGGACCTGTCTCGACACGACAAATGGCTCTGCATGATGTATCCTCGACTCGCGCTGCTCCGTGACTTTCTCACAGAAGATGGGGCGGTCTTCATCAGCATTGATGACAATGAAGTTCATTCTTTGAGGATGCTGATGGATGAAGTATTCGGAGCCAGAAACTTTGTCGCAGCGGTCATTTGGCAGAAAGTCTATTCGCCGAAGAACTCAGCCAAGCATTTCTCTGAGGACCATGATTATGTCGTCGTGTATGCAAGAAATGCGGAAACGTGGAGACCAAAGCTTGTCTCGCGCACTAACAAACAGGACAAGGCGTATAAGAACCCCGATAACGATCCTCGCGGATTGTGGAAGCCTAGCGGTCTAGATGCGCGCAATCCATACAGTCGAGGTACTTATTCGATAACGTGTCCTTCTGGCCGTACTATTGCGGGCCCACCGAGGGGAGCGTATTGGCGAGTTTCTGAAGATAAATTTAGAGAGCTTGATGCAGACAAAAGAATTTGGTGGGGAAAGCGTGGCGATTCTATTCCTCAGCTCAAGCGCTTCCTCTCGGAAGTAAAGCAGGGCATCGTGCCGCAGACACTTTGGACCTATCAGGAAGTTGGCCACACGCAGGAGGCCAAGAAGGAGCTCGTCGCGATCTGTGATTTCGAGGATTCAGCTTCAGTGTTCATCACACCCAAGCCCGTCCGCCTCATTCGCCGCATCCTTGAGATCGCCACAGACAAAGACTCACTGGTTCTCGACTCTTTTGCCGGCAGCGGCACCACCGGTCATGCAGTGCTTGACCTCGACAAGGCTGACGGAGGCAACCGTCGCTTCATCCTGGTCGAGATGGATGAGAACATCTGCCGCAACGTCGCCGCACAGCGCCTCAGCCGGGTCGCCAAGGGTTATACGAATCGAAAGGTTGAAGGGAAGCCAGTCGAGGTTCCAGGTTTGGGTGGAGGTTTTCGCTTCTGTACGCTCAGTGAGCCCTTGTTCGATGAGAGCGGAACCATCCGAGAGACGGTTACTTTCCCGGATCTGGCAGCACATGTCTTCTTTGTCGAAATGGGCGCGCCCATTCCAAAGCGGGCGACAACCAAGACCCCGCTGCTAGGGACTCACAACGGAGCGGCCGTGTATCTCCTCTATAACGGCATCCTGGGAGATAAAGCGCCGCGCGGTGGGAATGTCCTGACCAGAGAAGTGCTTGCTGAGCTTCCACCTCATGACGGTGCCAAAGTGGTGTATGGCACTGGGTGCCTGCTCAGCCCGCAGCGCTTGAAGCGCGAAGGCATCACCTTCCGACAGATTCCCTATGAGGTCAAGGTGAACTGATGCTAGTGCTAAAGGAATACCAGCAGCGGGTGCTTGATGTGCTCAGTGCGTATTTCAGAACCTGCGTCAGTCTTGGGAATGCTGACACGGCGTTTTATGAAACCACGCGCGCGGGTTGGGGAACCGGCATTCCGTACCGGTCTGTCGCCGAGCTTCCGGGGCTGCCATACGTCTGCCTTCGCATCCCTACGGGAGGCGGCAAGACGTTCGTTGCCTGCTATTCGGTCAGCATTGCGGCGAGAGATTTGTTGAAAACTGACCGCTGTGTGGTCCTCTGGCTTGTGCCGTCCAATGCCATCCGCGAGCAGACGCTCAAAGCGCTCAAAGATCGGACGCATCCCTACCGCCAAGCGTTGGAAGCTGCGCTGGGTGCTGTGACGATCCTTGATGTGACCGAAGCGCTATATGTCAAACGCGCCGCGCTTGATGCCACGACCACAATCATTGTCTCAACCATGCAGGCATTCCGCGTTGAGGATACAGAGGGCCGAAAGGTGTATGAATCCTCCGGAGCGCTGATGGAGCACTTCGCGGAGCTCCACGATGATCAGCGGCGAAGCCTCGAGCAGCGTGAAGATGGCTCGATTGAGTATTCGTTGGCGAACGTACTTCGCATCCGTAGGCCGGTCATCGTCGTAGACGAAGCGCATAACGCCCGGACTCCGCTGTCATTCGGCACCTTGGCGCGCTTTAAGCCGTCCTCCATCATCGAGTTCACGGCCACACCCGCTACTGAGGCCAACCCCAGCAACGTACTGCATAGCGTGTCGGCTGCCGAACTCAAGGCAGAAGCCATGATTAAGCTACCAATCCGGCTTGAGACCAGACCGTCATGGAAGGAGCTGTTGGCCGACGCGGTCGCGATTCGAAGTCGGCTGGAATCCGTTGCCAGGGCCGAACGGCAGGAGACCGGAGAGTACATCAGGCCGATCATGCTGATTCAGGCGCAGCCGAGGCGCCAGCACCAAGACACGCTGACCGTTGAGGTCATCAAGCAGTGCCTAAAGGAAGATCACCACATCCGGGATGGGGAGATTGCAGTGGCGACCGCAGAGGATAAGGAATTGGATGGGGTGGACTTGCTGCGGTCCGACTGCGAGATTCGGTTCGTGATCACGATTCAGGCGCTGCGCGAAGGCTGGGACTGTCCATTCGCGTACGTCTTGTGCTCAGTGGCCGAGCTGAGATCCTCTACGGCCGTTGAGCAGATCCTTGGCCGGCTGATGCGGCTGCCGAAGGCGAACTGGAAGCGCCGCGCAGAGCTCAACATGGCGTATGCGTTCTCCGC
>CAYJWN010000171.1:0-2763 GCA_964373835.1 uncultured Planctomycetales bacterium | reverse complement strand
GTTCATTTCATGAACATTGCGGCGGCTTTTTCCGCGATGGCCCGTCCGATCGCGATGGAGGCTGTGGCGGCGGGCGACGGGACGTTGCGGACAAAGATCGCCTGCTCGCCGCGCACGATTTCGAAATCATCGAGCAGCCTTCCGCCCCGATCAATGGCCTGCGCGCGGACCCCGCTGCCGCCAGGGATCAGATCGGCTGTCCGCAATGCGGGCACCAGCCGCTGGGCTGAGCGCACGAACGCCGCCTTGCTCCAGGAGCGGGAGAGCTCCGCCAGGCCAACGCGCCAATAGTGTCGGGCCATGCGCCAAAACCCCGGATAGCCGAGCATCTGGGCCGTCTCAGCCACACTGACGTCGGCCTTGCGGTACCCTTCCCGCTTCAACGCCAACACCGCGTTGGGTCCGGCATGGACGCGGCCATCGATCGCTCGCGTCAGATGCACCCCGAGAAACGGCAGGGTGGGATTCGGCACCGGATAGATCATGGCCCTGACGAGGTCGCGGCGCTGCGGGATGAGCTCATAGTAGTCGCCGCGAAACGGGATGATCTGAAGATCAGACGGGGCGCCGGCCATGGCGGCGACTCGATCAGCGTGCAAGCCCCCGCAGGTGATCAGGAACGTTGCATGCAGCTCGCCGGTCGTTGCCTGCAAGACCCACCCGCCCTGGCGCCGCGTGAGACCATTGACCTGCGCGCTGGTTCGGATCTCTCCACCCCGCTGTCTGATGACGCCCGCCATCGCCTGGGCCACGGCGGCATAGTCCACCGTCCCTGCGCTGCCGACATGGAGCGCTCTTAAGCCCCGCGCGTGCGGCTCAAGCTCACGCAACCGCTCCGGCCCAACCAGGGAGAGCGCAGGGACGCCGTTTGCAAGCCCCCGCTGGTAGAGCGTCTCAAGCGCCGGCAGCTCTGACTCCTCCGTCGCCACAATCAGTTTCCCGCACATCTGATGAGGAATCTGATGGGTCCGGCAAAACTCCACCACCAGCTTGGCGCCGGTGACGCATAGCTTCGCTTTCAGGGAGCCGGGACGGTAGTAGATTCCTGAATGGATGACGCCGCTATTGTGCGACGTTTGGTGCCGCGCAATATCCGGTTCTTTCTCCACCACGACAACTCGGCGTCCTGGAAAGCGGCCTAAAAACTCCATCGCGGTGGCAAGACCCACAATGCCGCCACCGACAATGGCTAGATCACACACCGGCATGCGCGATCCTCCGTCGCTCTGGGCTCAGGGCTGGGGGCTCGGGGCATAACGCCGGAGGGCAACCGCGAGGGTGCGAATGATCTCGTCGATGAGCTCGGGGGTGAGTTCAGGATACACGGGCAGGGCGAGGATCTCGTGGGCCACTTGCTCAGCGTGGTGAAAACGAGCGCGACGCTGAGTAAGACTAGCGAGCGCAGGCTGGTGAGGCAGGATCAAGGGATAGGCCACTTGCGTGTCAATGCCCTGCGTCGCCAACTGCTGCTGGATGCGATCGCGCTGGGTGAGTCGAACGCCATAGAGATGATAGACGTGGAGGCAACCAGGGTGTTCCTGCGGAAGGATCACGTCATCGAGGCCATGGCGCCCAAACGCCTGGCGGTAGAGTGCCGCGTTGCGACGGCGCGCCTGCGTCCACTGGTCCAGGTAGTGAAGTTTGACTCGGAGAACCGCCGCCTGGATCTCATCGAGCCGGCTGTTGGTTCCCACCGTCACATGGCGGTAGCGTTCGCGGCTGCCGTGTGCCCGCAACAGACGCACCTGCTCCGCGATCTGGGCGCTGTTGGTCACCACCATGCCGCCGTCGCCGTAGCCGCCAAGGTTTTTGGTGGGATAAAAACTGAGAGCGCCCGCGTCGCCAAATGATCCAACGCGTTTGCCGCGATACGCCGCCCCAATCGCCTGGGCGCAGTCTTCAATCACCTTGAGGCCGTGCTGCCGCGCGACGGCGCCGATTGCGCCCAGGTCGCAGGGATGACCGAACAGATGCACGGGGAGGATGGCTTTGGTGCGTGCGGTGATCGCGGCCTCGAGCTTGGAGGGATCGAGGTTGCAGGTGGACGGCTCGATATCGAGGAAGACCGGCACGGCGCCGACGGCCAGAATCGCCTCGGCGGTGGCAAAAAAGCTGAACGCCGTTGTCAGCACCTCATCGCCCGGCCCGACGCCGCAGGCGCGCAGGCCGAGCTCGAGCGCATCCGTTCCCGAGGCGACGCCAACCGCGTGCGAGGCGCCGCAATAGGCTGCCAGCTCGCGCTCAAGCGCCGCCACCTCGGGCCCTAAGATGAACTGGCCGCTGTCCAGCACCCGCTGGATGGCGGCATCAATCTCCGGCTTGATCGCTTGATACTGGGCGCGGAGATCGATCAGCGGAATCTTCGGCATGCGTGGCCTTCCGGTGTCTGGCTCCATTTTCGATAGAGTCCGTATGGAAAATGGTGCCTGACACCGGTCACTGTGGAGGATGCGCCGTGAACCACTCAACAGTCCGGCGCAGGCCCTCGGTGAAGTTGACCGTCCCCTTCCAGCCCAGCAGCCGCTGGGCCTTGGAAGAATCGGCGAAGGTGCGGTAGACATCGCCCGGCCGCTTGGGCACAAACGCCGGCGCCACGTGCAGCCCCATGATCGTGTTGAGCTGGTCCAAGAGCTCGAGCACCGTGTGCTCTTCCCCGAGGGCAATGTTAAAGACTTCTCCGGTGCCTACACCCGGCACCTGCGACGCCAGGATGGTGCCTTCGACCACATTGTCCACATAGGTAAAGTCGCGCGACTGCTTCCC
>CAYJWN010000170.1:0-2811 GCA_964373835.1 uncultured Planctomycetales bacterium | reverse complement strand
CCCGCGGTCACCGGCCGGAGCGAGCAAAGCGAGCCCCGGTCCGGTGCACTGCGAGTTAGACTCAGCCGCTCCACCGTCCTATTCCGTGATGTCGGACGCGTTGATCAGCCGCCGCAACAAGCTCGCGTTCGCGAGCGCCACGATATGGAAGTCCTCGCCCAGCTCGGCCTTCAAGAGGGCTTCCTGGTCCGCTCTGAAGCCCGTTGGGCCCGTGATTAGAATGAGCCGTGCGCCTTTGGTCTCGGCGCAGTAGCGCTTCGCCTGTAACAACAACCACAGAGCTTCCTGGGTCTTGCGCCTTCGGGAATCTTCCGGGTTCTTCGCCTCAACCGCGAAGTCCTTGCATTCGAGGACAACGTGAGGGCGGTCAGAGGTAGGCGGGAGAAAGCAGTCGATCTCAAGGCTCGTGCCCAGGCTGGTGCGGAAGCGCGGCTTCCACCGATAGCGGACTGACCACTGGTCGAGGAGACCACGTACAGCCTTCTCGTGATCGGCACCGATCTGCTGCGACGTTCGCTTGCCCATGCCGTTCATCCTGGCTGGCGGAGTCAGACGCCCGCGGTGATCGGCCGGGTACGAGCAACGCGAACGCCCGGTCTGCCCGACTGCGTTGTGAGACGGCACAGCTGGCCTTCAAAGCCTGCCGGCGCGGTTCTCTGCACGCACGACTGCATTGAAGCTCGAAGTCTGATCGAGTCGCTCCTTAAGTAGAGAGGCGTTCTCAAGACGCTGCTTCTCTAACCACGTGTTCACGCGGTCTTTCAACTCATATGGAATGGGACGATCATTCCCCTCGCCAGCAGAGACTTCATTTTCATTCCCATAGTTTGGGAAGTACTTCCAGATGTGTCGAGTGGCATCCTCGGGGGTCCGTCCTGTCTCGAGCTCCTGGATAAAGATCGCCATCCGTGACAGGTTGTCGATCTTGAGCATCAGCCGTCGCTCGATATAGTTGAGATTCCACCACCACCGGATGTCGGTATCTGTCACACCCTCCGCGCGCTTGATCGCCAATCGTGCTTGGATCTGCGGGTCGGTGCCTTCTCCAGCGAGCAGAATCTCGCCGTAGTCTCGGGGAAGTGCAGCATCACCGTCGTGTTGGGCCTCGCGCTTGGCCTCGTTGATCCATTGAGCAACCTCTCCGCGTGCTACGTCGACTGACCCCTGCTGCATTCGAGCCCATATCCCGGTGTACAAGTCCAGCAGGCTGTTCTCTGTCCTATCTCCGAAGATCCTCTTGAGGAAACTCATCAGGCTGTCCCTCTCACAGCAGGTGCCATAGGTCCTCTGCCACCCGAGTCGGCCGCCGAAGGGCGATTTGAGGCACCGTTCTTATCGCGCGGCGCCGTCAGCCCGATGCGGTTGTTAGACGCCCACCTACGTCTCGACAGCCGAGCCAAGACCTTCGCCCGCGGGCGCGACAAAGAGGCGCGAATGCCGCATGGCGAAAATCACCACCGGCACGCTGGCGGCCAAACCTATCATGCGCTCCGCGACGTCTGGTCGTCCCAGCGCGATGGGCAGGCCCACAGCAAAGATGGCCGGAATCTGAAGCACTGCTTGCGCGAGCCAGGCGCCGGGCACGAGGACAATACGTTGCCACATCCGCCAGCGACCCCGTTCAGTGGCGGCGCAAGCAGTGACCAACACGAGCATGACTAGGACTACCCACCCTCCTTCAAGACGCTGCGCGCCCATGCGAGCCAGAACACCAGCTCCGATCGTGCACGCGAACCAATAGAGAACGAACGTCAGCCAGAATCGCTGGCGTCGCCACTGGTACCTGACCGTTTGACTCAACCGATCTTTCCCTTTGTTACCTCGCCCTTCTTGTGGGGCCGACCCAGTAGAAACACGGCAAATTCCCGTGCTCCTCTCATGCGTTGCTCTCACGCCCCCGCGATGCCCTCGTTCCTGAGATGGTCTTCGAACTCCTTCAACGCTTGGTCGAGAAAACGCTCAAGCGGGGGCTTCATACTTTCCTCCTCGGCTCTGGTTCGGCTCTGCGTCTAACGTTGCGGTCAGCGGCCGAGGGGCGAGCAACGCGAGCCCCCGGTCCGCTGGGCACTGCGATGTTAAACGGCCTTGGTTTCGTACTCACGCTTCAGATCCTTCAAGAATGTTTCAGAGCTGCGGACGGCAGCGTCGATGCGACCAAGGTAGCTTGCCTGTCGCCAGAGCAGGTGGGATTCACGGTAGTCGTGAGCCAAGTATTGAATGATTGCGAGGCAATCGAGGCACATATGAGGCAACCCAGTCAGTTCCAGCGACCAGGAGGCAGGCAGAAAATGGACAAACTGATTCCTCAGCCGGTTAAGAAGCCTGACGCTGTAGCCCTGCGCTCCTGAAGGCCTGAATGGGCGGCCCTGAACCAGCGCCGCGACGTTTAGGCGCTTGATCTTCGTGTAGAGGTTCAGGAACTTGTCGAGTCGCTCCTCGGGTGTGGGAAGACCGCATCGATGTGCACGGAGCCACGCAGCGGCGAGGTCGTCTGGGAGGGGGGACATACCTGCGCTATCACGGATCGATACGACCATGAACCCCTGCAAGGCGGTGTGAAGGCCAAGGATCACCCACCTCCATCCAAACGGGTCCGTTCTAGTGAGAGGTAAGAACCGAGCGAACGCCTCCAGTGCTCCTACTGCTTCTTCTTGCTCGTTGGTTCGGATCCACATCGCGCCTTGGTCCGTTTAACTCTTAGTCGCTTGAACAGCGTAATAGCCGTGACGCATCGCGCCCGGACAGCTTAGCGCTGACGAGCCGGGGCTGCGCGCCAAGATTTTCCTCTTCGCCGACACCGGTTTCGCAGAC
>CAYJWN010000169.1:0-2813 GCA_964373835.1 uncultured Planctomycetales bacterium | reverse complement strand
CTCGTTGGGCTCATAACCCAAAGGTCGCTGGTTCAAATCCAGCCCCCGCAACCAACGAAAACAAGGGCCTACGGCGCGAGTCGTGGGCCCTTGGTGCGTCTGAAACGGCCAGTGTGCCCACAGTGTGCCCAAGGATCCTCTCTGGCGCGTAGTACTTCTTCTTTTTCGACCTCGTTTGTGGTAGATAAACCGGAAGCTACACGACCGAGGCCCGAGAAAGGACCCCGCCATGGTGGTGCATCAGGAAGCCCGGGATGTCCGCAACCGGTTGGCCGAGCTCGGGCTCGAAGAAGAACCGCTCCAGGACGTCGTCCGGCAAGGATACCTCGGCCATGCGAGCTGCACGCCTAATCACCCGCCTCAAATGCCGGGCATGTGGGCGTGGGCAGAGGCCGTGCGCGCACTCCGCGAGTACCTCATCCCCCTCGGGTGGGAGACGTCGAACGACAATAACTACGCGCTCACCGTCCATCCTGCGAAGAGGCTCGCCATTGCCGTGGCGAC
The DNA here is from genome assembly GCA_964373835.1 of uncultured Planctomycetales bacterium. Taxonomy (GTDB): domain Bacteria; phylum Omnitrophota; class Gorgyraeia; order Aquiviventales; family Aquiviventaceae; genus CAYJWN01. The sequence continues at coordinate 2,309 of CAYJWN010000169.1, read as the reverse complement.
GGGGAATGACGGTACAGGCCAGGCCACAGCCTCTCCTTCGACGAAATCGGCGAAGGGCCCAAGCACCATAGAGGCTATCGCGACGAATCAGATGCAGTTTCCCTTCATGGACGCTGACAGTATTCGTGCCGCTGCTTCACTGCCTGCTTTGAATGGCGCTCGGGTTACATGGTTCCTGCTCGTTCACTGGGGTATCGATGAGCTTCGTTGCGAACTCTCTCTTCCGTCCTCGATTGCTGATGACGGACATATCAACGGCTGGCACGAACGCATCTTGCTCGGATCTATCCCGATTGATGGTGACTTGCAGGATATCGTGCCGCCGTCGCAGGCTGATATCGATGTCGACGTGAGACGTCGCGCGTGAGTGGGTCCGAAGTACCTGAAGCATTCAATCCGTCTCGACTCACGCTCGCGAGACGGCGACGCGGGTTTACGATGACGCGCCTCGCGGAGCTAGTCGGTGTCGATCTACGGTCAGTGTCGGCTTATGAGAAGAGGGGCGAGTTCAATCCAGAGGCCGATAAGCTCACGCTGATTGCCAAGGCCCTACGATTCCCCTTGAGCTTCTTTCACGGTGACGACCTCGAGGAATTGTCCCCGGATAGCGCGAGCTTTCGGGCGATGTCGAAGATGACAGCGGCGCAGCGTGACATGGCCCTCGGTGAGGGCACCCTAGCGCTGCTCCTTAGCGACTGGATAGGGGCTCGCTTCGAACTCCCGCCAGTGAATCTCCCAAATCTCAGTAGAGAGGGCGGGGCCGAAGCAGCAGCAGATGCGATACGCCGCTCCTGGGGACTAGGTGAACTGCCGGTCAAGAACATGGTTCATCTTCTGGAATCGAAGGGCGTGCGTGTCTTTTCTTTGGCTATCGACGCCGTCGAGGTCGATGCGTTTTCTATGTGGCACGCGAAGACACCGTTCGTGTTTCTGAACACTAGAAAGTCTTCTGAGCACAATCGCTTCGATGCGGCGCATGAGCTGGGACACCTTGTCATGCACGGACACGGCGCCCCGCAAGGACAGGAGGCCGAACGCGAGGCCAATGCCTTCGCCTCCGCGTTTCTGATGCCGCGTTCTAGCGTCCTTGGTAACGCACCTCGCCTGGCAACAGTCAATCATCTCGTGAAGTTAAAGAAGTATTGGACTGTCTCCGTTGCGGCCCTCGCATTCCGCCTTCATACGGTGGGTCTTCTTAGTGACTGGCACTATCGGACCCTCTGCATGGAGATTGCGAAACGCGGCTTTCGCAAGCGAGAGCCTGAGGAGGCGCAGCGCGAAACGTCGCAAGTGTTGGCCAAAGTCTTTGCCGCCCTTCGCGATGAAGGCATCGGGAAGAAGGAGATTGCGGCTGATTTGCGGGTCTCGTCGGAGGAGATCGAACAACTCGTCTTTGGACTCGCGATCACGGGGTTGAGCAACGTTGCGGTGCCAGGTCCCTCGCTTCCAAGGAAGCAGGTGAATTTGCGTCTTGTGAGCTCCCGCATCGAAGCGAAGGAATCGAATCGCTGACATTGAGGTCTTTAGAGCCCATCTATGGGGACTGTCTGTTCTGTGATGGCCGGATGCTCGTCCTGACGAGACATCATGACTAGGCCACAACCTGTTTCTAGCCCGATCTCCACCGGCGGTGGTGGGACGTTCTTTGAGCAGCATGTTAACGCGCTGTTTCTCGCACTTCTGCTCGTACGGGGAATTCCTCCAATCCTCAAAGACTGCCAGATCGAGGAGGTTCACCTTCAAACCGGGCATCTGGGTTGGAGCACCGACGATGTCTTGATCATTGGAACGCGAGGCGCCGCCGGCCGTCGTCGACTCGCTCTACAGGTCAAGCGCCGCTTCACGATCAGCAGCGAGAACGACGAGGCGAAGCAGACATTCTCAGGTTTCTGGGACGACTTCATGAGTCACAACAGATTCGATGCCACTCGAGATCGATTGGCGCTGGTGACGCTGCGTGGCACCGATGTGCTCTTGACCTCGTTCAACAGCCTCCTGGACTGCGCCCGAGCTTCCGCCGACGCCACTGACTTTGCCCAAAGACTGACTGTCCCAGGGTATCTTTCGAAAACCGCAAAAGACCACGCGACCGCAATCCGAGCGATCGTTCAGGCACATCGCGCGCAGACTGTTTCAGACGACGAGCTGTGGCGGTTCCTGAGCGTCCTCCACGTCGTGAGCTTCGATCTCAACACATCGACTGCGCAGACCGAAGCCTTGATCAAGTCTCTACTAGCAACAACCTCCCGGGAACCCGAGGAACTTCGCGCTCGCAGCGCCGCGGCAGCTTGCCCACTGTCGCCACTGGC
>CAYJWN010000168.1:0-2848 GCA_964373835.1 uncultured Planctomycetales bacterium | reverse complement strand
AGCGCAGGGCTGTTGTTACCCTAGCACTCCGCGAGAGAAAATTCAAGTCAAAAGGAAAAACCCGCGTTTAACGAAGCTGCGCTCCAAACTGTCTCGCTAGTGCTTGGCCGATCCGCTGGTGGACCGCATCCACCTCGGCGGCGGTCAACGTGCGCGAGGGGTCGCGGTAGTCGATGGAAAAGGTGAGGCTGTACATGCCGGACGGCACCTGTGTGCCCGTGAAGCGATCGATCAGCTCGATGCACTCTGCCAGCGCACCCGCCGTTTCACGAATTGTGCGGGCGACCGCGTCGGACGTGGTGGCCTCGCTCACGAAGACGGAGAGATCCCGCTTCACCGGCGGCACATGCGCGGGGGGTTGAATGGCCGCCCCCGGCCGCCTTGAGACGGTGAGGGCCTCCACAAACAGTTCACTGAACCACACGTCGCGTTCGATATCGAGCGCCTGGGCGATCGCCCGCGACACCTGCCCCGCCACGCCGACCGCGCGCCCGTTGAGCGTCACCTCCATGCCCTGTTGGGCCCAGGGCTGCCGAGCCGCCGTCATCTGGAGCTCACCGTCGCACAGCGTCGAGATGAGCGCCTGAATAATCCCCTTTAGCCTGAAGAAATCGGCCGTCTCGTTCGTGCGCCAGTCCCGCGCCCATTGCCCGGCAAGCGCGATGCCCAGGTGCAGCGTCTCCGGCTGAGTCGGCTGCGTCACGCTGCCCAGCTCGAACATCCGCACGCCGGAAAGACCGTGGGTGAGGTTGCGCCGCACCGCCTGCAACAGGCCGATGAGTAACGACGGCCTCAGGAACGCGTGATCCTGGCTCAGGGGGTTGGCGAGCCGGACGGCCTGCGCCGCCGCACCGCCGCATCGCGCAAGATCCGCTTCGGAGACGAGCGACCAGGTGATCACCTCGGTCAACCCCAGGCCGGCGCACAGGCACCGCAGCGACTGCGCCCGGCGGTAGCGCACCGCCTCTTCGGAGGGCTGCACCGCCATCGACACCGTTGGAATCGAGGAGGGGATGTGGTCATAGCCTGATGCCCGCGCCAGTTCCTCATAGAGGTCCACACCCTGGGTCAGGTCGCGGCGAAACGAGGGCACCCCGACGTGCAGCACATCGCCTGCGCCCGATGAGGCCACATGGCATGACAGCCTCGCCAGCGTTGTGCGCACCGCTGTCGGGGAGAGCGGCATCCCGAGCCAACGGCTTGCGCGCGCCGATTCCAGAATGATCCCGGTCCGCTTCAAAGGTTTGGCCCCGACATCGGCCGCCGCCGCCGCCTCGCCCCCCGCGAGCTCCTGGATCAGCGCCGCAGCGCGCGCGGAAGCGGCTTCCACGCCAACGGGATCCACCCCGCGCTCGAACCGATAGGACGATTCGCTCGCCAAACCTAGTTTGCGCGCGGTGCGTCGCACGGTGAGCGGATCAAACAGCGCGCTTTCAAGCAGCACGGTGCGGGTCTGCTGCGTCACCTCGCTGCCCATGCCGCCCATCACGCCCGCCACCGCCACCGGCCGTGCTGCATCGGCGATCACCAGCATCTCCGAAGCCAGCGCGCGCTTCACGCCGTCCAACGTCGTGAGGCTCTCGCCGGTCCTCGCCCGCCGAACCAGAATGGTCCCTTGCGCGAGCCGGTCGAAGTCGAAGGCGTGCAGCGGCTGGCCGTATTCCAGCAGGACATAGTTAGTGATATCCACGACGCTGTTGATCGGCCGCGCCCCGCAGGCGATGAGCCGCCGCTGCATCCACTCTGGCGAGGGCCCGATGCGCACGCCGTCGATGAGCCGCCCGATATAGCGCTGGCAGCCCTGCTGATCTTCGATCCGAATCGTCAACTTCGCTCTAGGCTGAAGGCTGAAGGCTGAAGGCTGACGACCTTGTACCTTGCCTTGAGCCTTGAGCCTAGAGCCTTGAGCGGATGGAAGTTTTAACCGCTGGTTGGTGAGGGCCGCCACCTCCCGCGCAATACCGATTATCGAGAGGCAGTCTGCGCGATTCGGCGTGATCTCCAGGTCAAACACCGGTCCGGACGGCCCCTGCTCGATACCCGTCACCTCAAGACCGGCCATCGTCAGCCGCTCGGCCAGCGCCTTAGGCGCCAGCCGAATCGGCACGTACTCCTTCAGCCACTCCAGCGGAACCTTCATGCTCGCTGAAGCTGAAGGCTGAAGGCTGAAGGCTGAAGGCAAACGCATTTGCCTTGAGCCTTGAGCCTTGAGCCTTGAGCCATGTCAGAATTGTTCCAAGAAGCGCAGATCATTCTCGAAGAACAAACGGATGTCCTTGATGCCATGCTTCAGCATCGCGATGCGCTCAACACCCATTCCAAAGGCGAAACCCTGCACCTTCCGCGGATCATAGCCGACCGCCTTGAAGACGTTCGGATGCACCATGCCGCAGCCCATGATCTCAAGCCACCCCTTGCGTCCGCAGGTTGCGCAGCCCTTGCCGCTGCATGAGGAGCAGGCGATGTCCACCTCCGCGGACGGCTCCGTGAACGGGAAAAAGTGCGGACGAAACCGCGTTTTGGTCTGCGGCCCGAAGAGCGCTTTCACACACTGCTCCAGCACCCCTTTTAAATCCGCGAACGACGTCCGATCGTCCACCATCAACCCTTCGACTTGATGAAACATGAAGCTGTGGCTGGGATCGAGCGGATCCGGACGGTAGACCTTGCCGGGCACGACGATGCGCAGCGGCGGCTTGCGGCGCTCCATGACCCGCACCTGCACGGGCGAGGTGTGGCTGCGAAGGACCACGCGGCCTTTCTTCGGGTCGGGAGACGGCAACTCGACAAAGAAGGTGTCGAACGCCTCGCGCGAGGGATGGTCGCGCGGGATGTTGAGCGCGTCGAA
>CAYJWN010000167.1:0-2868 GCA_964373835.1 uncultured Planctomycetales bacterium | reverse complement strand
GGGATGATTTCCCGGCGTTGGGGCAGCCGATGATGCCCACATCGGCGATGAGCTTCAGCTCCAGCCTGATCGGCCGCCGCTCGCCCGGCGCGCCGGGCGTCGCGTCCTGCTCGGCGGCCGCCTGCGCGCGGCTTGCCGCCGCCCGCATGCGCCGTTTCCCCTTTACCTGAACGGCCGCCCGCGCGGCCGCGGCGGTGGTCGCATTCCCCAGGCCTCCGCGGCCCCCCTGGGCGACGATCATCTGCTCACCCGGGCGGGCGAGGTCCCGCAGCACCTCGCCGGTCTCGACATCGTGCACCACCGTCCCCACCGGCACGCGGATCTCAAGGTCCTGCCCCCGTTTGCCGGTCTTCCCGTTGCTGCCGCCGTGGCCTCCCCGGCCGGCCGCAAAGTCGTGGCGGAAATGAAAATCCAAGAGCGTGGCGATATTCGGATCGGCGCGCACGATCACATCGCCGCCGTCTCCGCCGTCTCCGCCGTCAGGATACGGATAACGGATATAGGGCGGTTGCGCAAACGCCATGGACCCGTGGCCGCCGTCTCCGGCTTTCACAAGAATCTTGGCGTGATCGACAAACCACATGGGTCATCACAGGAGTAAGGCGGAGGGACGTGCCCGGTGAGAGGATCTACGAAGCCTTGGCGGATGCAGCCAGGGCAGCCCCCGACCCGACCTGCGTGACCGCCGGGGCGGGCTGCGGTTCGATGCTGACGGTCCGCTGTTTCGGAAATCGGACAACGCCGTCTCGCGTGGCAAACAGCGTCCAGTCGCCTCCGGTGCCGACGAACCACCCCGCCTTGAAGACGGTCCCGCGCTGGCGCACGAGGATGGAGCCGGCGGACACCCATTCCCCTGCAAACCGCTTCACCCCCAACCGCTTTCCGCAACTGTCGCGGCCGTTCTTCGTCGACCCTGCCCCGGTTTTATGCGCCATGCGTGGCCCCCTTGGAAAGCGTCTTGGTGCGCGGCTTGACGACGCCGTTGCACACGATCGTCTTCACTAACAGCCGTGTGAGCGGCTGACGGTGACCGACCGTCTTGCGCCAGTTCTCCCGGCGTCGATAATGGTAGGAGATCTCCTTGGGACCCAGCCGGTGCTCGAGCACCTCGCAGAGGACCGTGGCCCCCTTCACGTAGGGGCGGCCGAGCTGCATCTCGTGCCCGTCGTGGGCGAAGAGCACCCGCTCGACGGCATATTCCGCCCCCACCGCGGCCGGCACCCGGTTGATGTCAAGCCGCGTGCCCGGCTCGACCTTCCACTGGCGGCCTCCTAACTCAATGATGGCATACATGCGCGACTCCTACAACAAATGTCGCTGAAGCAGCCCTCCAGCGACGGCCCTAGCATACCGAACTTTCACCATCCGGTCAACCCCTCATTGGCTGGTGACATTCACCTTGATCTGCTCGACGTGGAGGCTGGGGTCTGAGAGCACCAGGATCTTGGATTTGGCCTGCTGCTCGAGGGTGCTGAGGCTGGGACGGTCTTCCTGCAGCAGCCGGACGGCCACCTGAGGATGCACGAGCAGCTCGAGCGTCTTGTGCTGCGTATTCTTCAGCGCGCGCTTGGCCTGCCGAATCGCTTCGATGGCCATGGTGATGACCGACTTGACGCTCCCCCGCCCGCCGCAGTAGGGGCACGGCTGGTAGCTCACCGTCTCCACGGACCGCCGCATGCGCTGCCGCGTCAGCTCGGCCACGCAGATTTCGGAAAATGAGACCAGGTTGGTTTTTGACCGGTCGCGCCCGAGGGCGTCTTCCAGCGTCCTCACCAGTTCGTGTCGGTGCGCCGGCACGTCCAGATCGATGAAGTCGATCACGACAATCCCGCCGACGTCCCGCAGCCGCAGCTGCCGAGCGATCTCAACAGCCGCCTCCTTATCCACCTGAAACGCGGTGTCCTCAAGGTTGCGCCGGCCGGTAAACTTCGCGGTATTGACGTCAATAGCCACCAGCCCTTCGGTGGGCTCGATGATGATCGAGCCTCCAGACGGCAGCTGCACCCGCTTGTCAAACAACGCGGCGATCTGCTCATCCAGCCCCTCTTTTTCAAACAGCGGCTCCTCCCCGCCGTAGAGGTCCAGCCGCGCCCTGACGCCGGGGATGAGCACCTGCAAAAACCGCCGGAGATCGTGGAATTCCGATTTGGAATCCACCACGATGCGGTGGGTATCCTCCGTGAAGCTGTCCCGGATGACGCGCTGGGAGAGCTTGTACTCCTGATGGACGCACGCCGGCGGCTTCGCCCTGGCGGCGGCCCGCTTGATCTGCTGGTAGGCCCGCGAGAGGTACCGCACATCACGGACGAACTCCTTTTCGCCCTTGCCCGTGCCGGCGGTCCGAATGATGAGCCCGGCCTCCTGCGAAAAGCGCAGCTTGTTCAGGATTTCCCGCAGACGGCTGCGTTCCTGCGGCTCCTCGATCCGTTTGGAGATGCCCATCCGGGAGTCGTTGCACATCAACACCATGTAGCGACCCGGCAGGCTGATGTGCGTGGTGAGGCGGGCGCCCTTGGTGCCGAAGGGCTCCTTGACGACCTGGACCAGGATGTCCTGGTGCGGCTTGACGACCTCCTCAATCCGGGAGCGGCGCTGGTGCGGCAACGGCACGCGCTGGGACTCGGCCCTTCGACTACCGCTCAGGGTCGAGTCCCGAGCGGAGTCGAGGGACTCGGCGGGCTCGCCTTCAAGGACCGCATCTTCTTCCGGCACCGGTTCGACGATATCGGACACGTAGAGGAAGCCGTTTTTTCCCAAGCCGATGTCCACGAACGCCGCGCCGATTCCTGGGACAATCGACGTCACCCGGCCCTTGTACATGCTGCCCACCATCCGCTGGTCGGAGGAGCGCTCGACGTAGAACTCCTC
>CAYJWN010000166.1:0-2920 GCA_964373835.1 uncultured Planctomycetales bacterium | reverse complement strand
CCCTTACGACGCTCTTTCATTTTGAACCTTCTCCACGCGCTCTTCGTATAGTTCCGAGGTGCACCCCGTTAAACTGGACGTTTTCCGACCTGGGATAAGGGAAACCTCTGTAGACGTGCTCCTCATGTCAGAGCCCAAGCTTTTTCAATAAGGTTTCGTCAATAAACGCATTGAATCCTTTCGCCTTCAGTGCGTCTAATCGACTCTTGACGACATCCCCTTTCTGATAGTACGCAGCTGCTCTATGCGAATAGGCACTGCCAAGGTTCGGATCGGCGTCTAGCGCTCTGGTATAGTCCACAATTGCTTGATCAAGATTCCCCTGCGTGTGATACGTCAGGCCTCGATCGTAGTACGCGAGCGCCAAGTGCGGATCGATGGCCACGGCTTGCGAATAATCCCCAACGGCTTTTCCATGCTCGCCCCGCAGATCATACACCAACCCTCGATCATGAAATGCGGCCGCATTCTGCGGATACAATTTGAGCGCCTGGTCGAAATCTTGGAGCGCTCTATCCAGCTCCCCTTGTTCCTTGTACACGAGCCCTCGGTTCGTGAATATGGCCGAACGCTCTCGATCGTCCCCTGCAAGATCTAACGCCGCATGCATATCAGTCAACGCTTCGCTGAGGCGACCCACGCGGTAGAAGGCCGTCCCGCGATGCAGATAAATATCGTAATCCGGCCCTGCGGCCAAGGCTTTCGTTAACGACGCCACCGCCTCCGCATATTGCCCTTGGCTAAAGAGGTCCATCCCGCGATAAAACTCTTGCATGGGGAGCGGCTCAGTCAATGCGGCGAGAGGTACTTCTTGACCGAGATCCACACTCAGCGTGTCGATAATGGGGATCGCGTAGGTTTCTTGCGGTTCGCGCTCTGGCAAGAACCCGGCAATGACTCCAAAGGCACGCGCGTCACGATCCACCAGCAGACCGCCACTGTTCCCGACGACGGTCGTGGTCGTCGCCGTGAGAAAATCGCGTTTAAAGAGCTGCCGTCGTCCTTGATACTGCCCTGAGGAAATCAGCAGATTATCGCACCCGCCCACAAAGCCTAAGGCATACACCGTCTCTCCGGCTTGGGGCAGCGAATCGCTTCTGACCGAGATGGCGTGGGGCACTTCCGCGGCAAATTGAAGAATGCAAAAATCCCTCATCCGGTCACAGTAAATCACTTTGTGAAGCGGGGCCTTGCTCACCCCATCCGTACCATGGGCGAAGATGTTGTCGGCCCCGAAAATCACATGGTAGTTCGTCAATAATAGCCCCCCTTGGTGGATAAAAAACCCTGTTCCCGCGAACGTCTCCTGATCGCTGCCGCGTTCTTGAACCGTCAAGCACGCGATCGCCTCTCTCGTCGAGGCTAAGAGATGATCGCGCTCCTCGGCAGTTAATACAGGAGGCTGCTGGCCCGCGAAAGAGGCGGGCGTGGACGCCAACGCGCACAGAGACGCAAACACCATGAGTATGGGCTGTGTGGGGATCTGGATTCTCCTCATGACCCTGTCCTGCTCGCGCTGAAGCAGCGACTCATACCCATTTCGCTTCCTCACGCCGCTTCATTGCCGTCTCGTGCCAGAGGAACATCCGGCCAGGCGTTGTTTCGGTGTCTGATAGTCCAGCGACTCATGCACACGGTCCGCCTCGTACCAGATCCGATAGAGCTGCCAGCCGACCTGACCTTCGGCCCGCGTCGTGTAGGCAGTCCGATAGACCTCCTCAGTCTTGTAGTGGCCGAAGAAGCTCTCGATGTAGGGCTTGTCGTTGGGACACTGGATGCCGGCGTACTCCAGCGTAACGCCGAGGGTTTTCGCCGCCTCCTGGAAGCGACGGGCGATGAACTGACTGCCCCGATCCACGCGCAGCGTCAGTGTATGGCCCGCAGGCACGCGGCCTCCAAAGCGCGTGGCGACGGCTTCCTCCAGGGCTTGGACGGCTTCTACCGCCCGACAGCGATCTCCGAAGGATGCGCCCGGGACCCCTTTGTCGTAGGCATCGAGCACCGCGAAGAGGTAGCCGAAGCCACTCCCACACCAGACGTACGTCAGGTCCATCTCCCAGTACGTATTGCTCGCAGTAGGCCGCACCACACGCGGTCGTGTCCACCGCACGCCTTTGAGCTTGCGCGGCTGCAGACGGTTCAGGCGTCGCAGGTGGCGCAAGACGGCCTTGTGGTTCACGCACCAGCCCTGCGCCTGGAGTCTCGCATGGACTTTGCGGTAGCCGTAGACCCCTCGTCCCTGCGTCCAGACACGCTCAATGGCCGCGACCAGCTCAGCATTCAGTGGACGCAGCTGCCGAAGCCGCGGCTTGTAGTACCACGTGCTCCTCGCCAAGCCCACGGCCTGAGCCGCCTGCGCGAGCGACACGCCTTGTTCGGTCATTAGTTGCTTCGTCATGCGCCGTTGGTCCCGAACCCGGGCAGGCCCGCGAGATTTTTTTGGGCCTCGATGATGAGCGCCTGGGAGCCGGCCAGCTCGCGCAGCGCCCGCAATTCTTCCTTCACGGGATCACGATGCTTCGGGTTGCGCTGGTCCCGCAGGCCCACTTTACCGCGCTCCAGGAACGCATCGCGCCACCGGTACGCCTGGCTCATGGCCACCCCGTGCCGGTGGCAGAGGCTGGTCACTGACTCTTGGCCCTTGACTATCTCCAGCACGAGACTCAACTTCTCCTCAACCGTCCATGTCCGTCGTGACATCTCAACCCCCTTCGTTGAACCGGCTCCATTCTCCCTTATTCAGGAGTCCAGTTCAAACGGGGAGCGTTTCGGTTCCTGCCATTCTTCTGCCAAAATATGGGTGGGGGCATAGAAGTATTGATGCAGAGATGAGTTTTCGTCAAACCATTAGTGGACACGCTCGGAGGTCAAGTCCTAGTTTTCCTGTAAACACGTCGCGGCGTCTGATACCTGACCATGA
>CAYJWN010000165.1:0-2967 GCA_964373835.1 uncultured Planctomycetales bacterium | reverse complement strand
CGCATAGGTCACCTCCGGTCCTAACGGTGTGAACTGCGGCTACAACCTCCTGTGATGGGCGGAAGTTGTCAAGTCGAATGAGACGGTCGGGATTGGAAATTTGTGAGCAGCTCTCATGAGCCGCCCCCGTCCGGGGCAGTGAGAACCGCGGGGGAGGATGCGACCACCTCGGCATCGGCTCCCTGTCCTACGAACATCTGGCTTCCGCATTTCTGAAAAATTTCACCCCACGAACAAGGAACGCGGCCTGGACCACACGCCCTTCGCTTTGTGATCGCGCCTCGCCCCTTGCACAAGTGCAGGGAAGAATCCGCGCCCCGCCAGGTCGCCGCCCGATTCCCCCCCCGGCTCCCGCGCGCGCCGGCCGCGCTGCCGGTCACTCGTGATCGCGACGGAGCGGCGATGCGATCGGCCCCCGATCGTTGCCCCCAGGGAACCAACGGCCGCGGCGAAACGGCCGCGACGTTGCGGCAAAACTACCAGCGCGCCTCGCGGTAGAGAGCGGTGCGCGGCAAGCCCACGCTGTGCCGCATTCTGCACAGGAGCGGGGTCCGGTAACTGTTCTCATCCGAGCGGTTGGGAACACCCGCGCTGAGGTAGGCCGGCGGCTTACCGCGAGACTTACGCCCCGTTCTGAGCACTTAACCCCTGGTCGGCACCTCGTGCCCCTCGCTTCGTATAGGTATATTTACGGCCAGTAGACCCAAAGGTGTCCCCGGCGCTATGCTCAGCGCGCCGTCAGCCCCCGTCATTGGGCGGCCAGCTCTTTTCGACATAGGGGTGCGAATGAGTTGGCGCTCGATCCTCAGCCGATCGGATGGAGAGCGAATGGATAGGACGACCAAGGGCGATCACCAGCCACGAACCAACGCCCCCCACACCGTTTCGAACGCCCAACAACCGGCCGTTCCGGCTACTCCTCCGGCTGAACAGACCGCGACTGAGACATGTAGGCGCGACCACCCTTCGCTAGCCGCACTCGTCGGTCAGCACCAGGCCGTTACGCAACTCACGGCTCTCGTAGAGTTCGCGAAGAGCAGAGGGGAGTCGTTACCCCACATGCTCTTTATCGGTCCATCCGGTATTGGGAAGCGCACCTTCGCTGGGGTGCTCGCTAATGAACTCAAAGTGAGCCTCGTCAGCACTAGCGGTACGGCGGCGGTCGAGCGCAGCGGCGACCTCCTGGGCATCCTCACGAATCTCAACGACGGCGACGTCCTGTTCATCGACGAGATCCATCGCCTCGCGCGGGTCGTGGAAGAGCTGCTCTACGCCGCGATGGAAGACTTCGCGGTGAACCTCGTCATGGACAAGGGGATTCACGCGCGGAGCATCAAGCATCGGCTCAATCGCTTTACCGTGATCGGTACAGCGCAGCGCAAGGAGGATGTGTCGGAGCGCCTGCGTCGCGCGCTATCCATTCAGATCGCGTTTGGCCGATATTCCGAAAACGATCTTGCGACGATTGCTCAGGAGATGGCGCGTCAGCAAAAACTCGTGCTGACGTATGACGCTGCGCTTGTGGTCGCCCGGCTAGCCGACGGCAACCCGAGCCGACTGAAAGACTTTTTACGATTCCTCAGTCATGACAGGGAAGTTACTGAGCAAGAGGCGACAACGGTCTTCCGCCGTCTTGGATTTCTTCGTCCCGCGCCTCCAGCATCCGAGCCTGATGCTGACCTGATGGCGTTGTCTGGAATCGACTTCGAGCGACTTATAACCGGCCTGCTGACTCGCATGGGATTTCGAACCGAGCTAACGAGTGTTACCGGAGACGGCGGGATCGACATAGTGGCGCACCTTGACCGTCCCATTGTTGGTGGGCGCTACCTGGTTCAGTGCAAGCGATACGCAGCGGACACGCCCGTCGGAGCGCAACTGGTCCGTGAATTCTATGGGGCAGTGGCTAAGGATCAACAAGCGTTGAAGGGCCTGTTCATCACAACGTCCACGTTTACGCCGCAAGCCAGAGAGTTCGCTGCCGAGGTTCGTATGGAACTCATTGGCGGGACCGAAGTGCGGAAGCTGCTTACCGATGAGTCGCAGCGAAATCTTGAGGAACTCCGATAAAACTGTGGATCGCCCCGCTTCTTTTCATTCTGCATCCCGCCATGCCGAGCACGCCGTGGCATCTCCCGTGGCTCCGTGTGCACCTCTACGCCGCGCGAACTCCTGACGATCCCCGCGAGCTCGCCCGACTGGCCCGAGGTGAAGCACTGCCCTCCCCCGACACCGTGGAGGTGACGATGACAACGGCACGACTCGCACTCGCGGCGGCGATGCTCTTCACAAGACGCTGCGGGTGACGCCTGCGATGGAAGCGGGCGTGGCCGATCATGTGTGGGAGCTGGACGAGATCGCGCGGCTCGCGGCCTAGGTCGCGGGAAAGGGGCCTTGCCTGTGGCGCCTGACGACGAGATCAGCCTTGGTCGGGTGGTTCTTCTGGCCTACTCCGATCTGTACGCGAAGCACCAAGCACTCATTGCCGTGTTGGAACGTCACCACGTCGTCGTGGCCGAGCACTTCGAAGCTGAGGTCGAGGAGTACCGAGTTAAGAATGCGGCGCGCCTGTATGAGGAAGCTGAGCGGTGGTGGAAGACTCTCCTGAAGTCGGCGTTCCCCTCTTCAGGGGGCGCCCCATCAGCCGACTGAGGGCATCCCAATACCAACTGTCCTGTTCGAGGTCGTTCAGCAGTCGCTGGATTACTCCGTGGTCCATGGCTGGCTCCTTGTAGCGGGGCAGACCGCCCCTTTGTGTGCCCGCCGACGCCGCGAGCGGGGACCGGGGCACATCAGACCAGCGTGACGAGTGCCGGTCGGCGGACGTCGCTCTTCTCCGCTCGCGCTCGCGCCAGGGCCGCCGTGTTCCCTACCGTCGGCGGGCGCCGCATCCGCGGGCGAATGATCCGCGCCACCGCCACGAGCGCGGCAGCATCATCGGAGTCGAACCACAGCCGCGCCTCGCTG
>CAYJWN010000164.1:0-3013 GCA_964373835.1 uncultured Planctomycetales bacterium | reverse complement strand
ATGGTGCAAAGACAGTCACCCGGTTCCCCTCACCCTAAATGACGCGGTCATTGCCGCCATCAATGGGAATCTGCGCGCCGGTGGTCTTCGCAAACACGGGTCCCACCATCGCACACGCGAGTTCCGCGACATCTCGCGACGTGATTCCCACCCGCAACAGATTGCTGGTCTTGTAGTCCTCCACACCCATCCCATACCGTGTGGCGCGTTGGGCCACCACCTCAGGCGTCCAGATCGCGGTATCAAAGACCTGATGGGGATGAATGACATTCACCCGAATCCCGGCCGAACCCAATTCCAACGCCGCCACCCGCGCAAGCTGTGTGAGTCCGGCTTTGGCGACCGAATAGGCCGAGGCCCCTGGTCCGGGAGCTGGGACATTCTTGGACGCCATGATCACGACCGCAGGATCGATCCCGAGCGACAGATACGGGATGCAGGCCTGCAGCACGCACTGGTGGCTGTGGAGATTGACCGCCATGCTCTGGTGCCAGGTCTCCGGTGTCACGTCCGCGATGGCCTCACTGGCCGGAAAGATGCCGGCGTTGCTGATCACGATGTCGAGCCCGCCAAAACGGCGGACCGTCGATTGCACGGCGTGCTGCACGTGCGCTCGATTCGTGACGTCACAGACAAGACCGAGCAGGCCTGCGCGCGTGAATCGATCCGTGATGTCAGGATTGATATCCAGTGCCGCCACGACGGCTCCTTGGGCCTGCAGGGCTTCCACGCAGGCGCGTCCGATGCCGCTTGCTGCGCCCGTGACGAGCGCCACTTTCCCTTGGAGCGCGGGCGGCTTCTCTGTCTGTGTGAGCTTCGCCTGCTCCAGCGCCCAATACTCGACGTCGAACAATGCCTGCTCCGACAACGCCTTCCATCCGCCCAAGGCCTCTCCCCACTGGATGGCGCGCATGGTATGGCGGGAGATATCCGACACGACCTCAACATCCTTGATCGTGCGGCCGAACGTCACGCTGCCGTTTCCCCGCCACACCGCCCACCGGGGCGCGGGATCCAGACACGTGAGCTCGCCTTTCGCGTGCCGCTCAAAGTAGGCGCGATAGGCCGTGGCGTACCGCGCGACGTCGTCATCGATCCGCTCTCCCAGGATGACCGGCATGCGCTTGGTCCGAATGACATGGTCCGGCGTGAGGGGGCCGCGCGTCGCGATTGATGAGACGTTGGGCAGCATGGAAAAACCCGCCGCCTCAGGCCCGTCGTCCAAGGCCGCCAGCATCGCCCTGCCTGCCGCCCTGGACACGGCTTGGCGCAGCCGAGCCAGCTCCTTGAGGAACTCATCGGCTTGCTCTGAACGTCGCCCACGGCGCGTTGGTGGCTTGGGACTCAGGGCTGCGCCGTGTCGCTCAAGGTAGCCCTCCGCCTCCGAGACGAGGCGGATCATGCCCTCATAGCTCCTCTTGGCCTCATCGCCAAAGGTGAACACGCCGTGATGCGCCAAGATGATCCCGTCCAGCTTCGCCCACTGGATCTTGCGCGTCATCTCATACACCGTCTTCGCCAGCAGAAATCCCGGCATCACGTACGGCACCACGAGCACCCGATCGCCGTAGAGCTCACGAAGGCGCTCGGCTCCTCGTTCGGTATTCGTGACGGTCACCACCGCATCGGCGTGTGTATGATCGACGTATCGGAAGGGGATGATCGCATGCAGGATGGTTTCGACCGAGGGGTTCGGCGCGCCGGGATCGATCATCGCGGCCCTCAGGATCCTGACCATGTCCGTATCGCTCAATGCCCCCAGCGTCGCCATGCGTCTGGCCACATCCAGCCGCACCGGCGCGAAGCCGGCCGCTTCAATGGTCGCCAAGTCCCACCCGCTCCCCTTGACGTAGAGGATTTCTTCGACGTCTCCCAGCAGGTTCCTCGACGCAGCCTTCACAGAGGTGTTGCCTCCCCCGTGCAGCGCCAGCGTCGGCTCCTGCCCCAAGAGTCGAGCGCCATACACCCTGGAGGCCAGCGGGTCGCTCGCCACGTTCTTTCCCTCGCGATCATTCCATCGACTGTTCATGATGCGTCTCTTTCGCCAACCCACAAGATAAGAACGGGAGCGACAGGGCTGGATCCCTCGACTCGGCCGTTGGCCTCGCTCGGGACGAGTCCTGAGCCTGTCGAGGGACGAGCTCAGAACCGGACGCCGGGTGACGGCTTATGCGGAGGAAGGTTGTGCGAGCGCGCGCTTCACCGCTTCGATGATCTCCGAGGCGCCGTTGAGCCGCTGGGCGATCAGGCCGTCCCGGCCGATGATGTAGGTCACCGGGATCCCGGCGATGGCATACTGCTCCGCCACGGAATCCTCGAGCTCCGCATCAGCAACGATCGGATACGGCAGCCTGAATTGCGCCACAAACTGCTTCAATGTTCCCATATCCTCATCAGTGCTGACCGTCAGGACTCGGACCCCTTTCGACGCCCATTCCCGGTGCAGCTCGGTCAGCTCGGGGATCTCGCTGCGGCAATACGGACACCACGTGGCCCAAAAGTGCAGGACGACCACGCTCCCCTTCTGATTCTCCAGGGACTGTCGCGTTCCATTCAGGTCGCTTGCCGTAAACTCCGGCGGACGGTAGCCGACGCCCAATCCAACGGGTCCGCCTTTTCCTTTCGCCTCAGCAGCCGCCACGGCCAACCCGCAACAGAGCACGGCAGCGACACGCCAGGCTCGCTTCATGCTGAAGCCGACTCCTTCGTGGGGCGGCTGCGCCCTGACAGGTCCAGTGGACGAAACAGCCCGATGCTGGCCGTGTAGCCGTGGAGCAGGTTGACGCCTCCAATCGGCCCGATCTCGCCGTTGCAGAAGAACCCCCCGATGGGCAACTTGCCGCTCACCGTCTGGATGGTCTTCACATCATGGTGCGCGGTCCCGTAGAGCGACTTGCCGCGTCCGGTGCAGTTGAAGAACAGGCCCCCCGCAGGCGGCAATCCTTGCGACGCCTGGCCGATCTGCTGCAGCAGGCGGCGCAGCTCCTGGCGGGACGTGCTCGGATCCCGCAGC
>CAYJWN010000163.1:0-3035 GCA_964373835.1 uncultured Planctomycetales bacterium | reverse complement strand
TGGCCTGGCTGACGCGCAGCATTTTCTGTTGCATCGCATTCGCTTCAGGATACTTCGTAAAGAAATTTCGAAAATGGCCGCCGGACCACTCGAGCATTTCTTCGTAGCTGCCGGAGGGCAAATAGACCGTCCCGCGTGGTTGCGACTGCTCCAGATACTCCCGGAACGTCGAGGTGCCAAGCCAAGCGTGTTCCCGCTCAAGCGCCGTGAAAAAGCGATCGAGCCAGCCCTCCTCGTACACCCAGTGGTAGGTCTTCGGCCACAACCCGAATTTTTCTCCATCATCCGCGAAGGTCATGGCCACGGGTTCGTCCCGTCTCAGGCGCTGGAAAAACTCGAGCGTCCGTTCACACGGTTGAAAGGGCATCCAGTAGCGGAGCCGCTTCGAGGCCGGAAACACCACGACTGACGACCCTGCATAGTCCGTCACGTAGCAGCCCAACAGGTCCCAAAACGCGTCGTCATGCACCTGGAGCGATGGCGGCAACCACGGCTTTGCCGGCAGGAACTGATTGGCATCGATCATGGTGTAGCGGAGGCCCGCCTGCGCGAGGGTTGCCGGCAGTTCCGGCTCCCACACGCGCTCCGTCAGCCACAGCCCTGAGGCGTGCGTGCGAAAGCGCCGGCGCAAGGCGTCCTGCATGGCGGCAATCTGACCCTGACGATCCGCCTCAGGAATCAGCGGGAGAATCGGCTCATAGTAGCCGGAGGCCAACAGCTCCACCTGGCCGCGGGCGATGAGCGCTCGCACCCGAGCCAAGAAGCCCGGCCGGTTCGCGGACAGCCAATCCAGCAGCGGGCCGCTGTAGTGGAGCGCCAGGCGCACCGACGGATGACGTTCCAGCACGCGAAGAAACGGCTCGTAGGCCTTCGTGTAGGCCTCTTCAAAGACAAACCCGAAGTTGCCGACGGGTTGATGGCAGTGGATGGCCATCAGCAGCGTCACCGATCTCGTCATCGGATCGTCGCATGAGCTGGTGGTGGCTGGGAGGGGGCCGCCGCCAGCGGCCGCTTGGCGCCCACAATGAGCTGAATGATGAGCTTCGCAACCTTGTCGGGATCATGGCGGACATAGTTCTCTGTGCTGATGATATCCTCCGCGACGACCTGATAGCCCAATTCACGGATGCGTTCGACATCGGGCTCGACGGGGAAGGCGTCTTCCTGCCGGTACTTCTCGCGCAGGTGAGCGGGCACCGGCTCGGTATTCACAATGCACAGCTGGATGACGCCGGGGTTGGTATGGTTGACCAGCGTCCTGACGTGGTCGCTCGCCTGAAACCCGTGGGTCTCGCGCGACTGGGTCATCACATTGCAGAGGTAGATCTTCATCGCCTTCGATTGGACGATGGCATCCACCATCCGCTCAACCAACAGATTGGGGATGATGCTGGTATAGAGCGAGCCCGGCCCGAACACAATGGCATTCGCCTCGTGGATGGCCTCTAACGCCCCGGCGGTCGGTTGGCAGCCGGTCGGCTCCAGGTACACCCGCCGGATGGGTTGTGGGGCGTGCGAGATCCTCGTTTCTCCGAGTGTGACGCTGCCGTCCTCATGCTCCGCAACGAGGCGGACCTTGGTATTGGTGGACGGCACCACCCGTCCCCGAATCGCCAGCACCTTGCTGGAGGCCTGCACCGCCCGCTCAAAATCCCCTGTGATCTTGGTCATCGCGGTGATGAACAGGTTGCCGAAGCTGTGGCCCTGCAGGGCGGACTCCTCCGCGAACCGGTACTGGAACAGCCGCTGCATCAGCGGTTCGGTATCCGCCAGCGCGACGAGGCAGTTGCGGATGTCGCCGGGGGGCAGGATGTCGAACTCCTGCCGCAGACGGCCGGAGCTGCCTCCGTCGTCGGCAACCGTCACAATCGCGGTAATATTTGTCGTGTACTGCTTGAGGCCGTGGAGGAGCGTTGACAGCCCGGTCCCGCCGCCGATGACCACAATCTTCGGACCTCGTTCCAGGTGCCGCCGCTGGAAGACAAGATCCACGAGGTCCTGCCCATGTCCCGGGGTCACCACCTCAAGGAGCGAGCGGATCACCAACCCGACGCCGAAGACGATGCAGAGCAGTCCCGTTAACAGGGTCACCAAGCTGAAGAGCCGCAGGAGCACCCCGCCTTCGACCGGCAGCAGCGCCGATCCGATGCCGAAGAGAAACACCCCGAGAATCGCCATGCCAAGCCACCGCTTGACACGCATGCCGGGGTAGAACCATTTCAGGAACCGCATGGGATTCATCGTCAACACATCAGTGGCGGTGCTCGTCCTCTTCGCGGATGATCTTGGTCAGGGTCTTCTCATCTTTGGCGGCCAGGAGGCTGTCCCTGAAATGCTTGTCCTTGAGCAGACGGGAAACGCGCGCCAGCGCTTTGAGGTGGGGTCCGGCCGAATCCTCCGGCGCCACCAGGAGGAAAAACAGGTGCACCGGCTCTCCGTCCAGCGAGTCAAAGTTCACCCCGCCGAGGGAGACGCCGAAGGCCGCCACCAGGTCCTTCACGCAATCGGATTTGCTATGCGGAATGGCCACTCCCTGCCCGATCCCGGTCGAGCCGAGCGATTCCCGCTTGAGCAGGGTCTGCACCAGCTTGCTGACATCCTTGTCTTTAATGGCGCCGGCGTTCACCAACAGTTGCACCAGTTCGCGAATCACGTCTTCCTTGCTGCTCTGAGCCTTCAGATCCGTCGTCACCGCCCGCTCGTTCAAGAACCCCATGATGTTCATCGACACATCCCCATGCATTCTCCTAATCTCCCGGTACCAGGTACCTCCGGACCGGAGGTACCTGGTACCGGAACTGAAAGATGGAGCGGGAGACGGGACTTGGCCCCTCCGTCCCTCGCGCCCGCTCGGGACTCCGGTGGCCGCCCGCGCCTCGGTGGTCGCCACGCTCCTGTCCGTCGCGTGGCATCCATCTGGGGCTCGGCGCTCCCTTCAAGTCCCTCATATTGTGAAAAGATGGAGCGGGAGACGGGACTTGAACCCGCGACCCTCACGTTGGCAACGTGATGCTCTACCGCTGAGCTACTCCCGC
>CAYJWN010000162.1:0-3105 GCA_964373835.1 uncultured Planctomycetales bacterium | reverse complement strand
GGGTTGACCCTTATCCTGCAGGGGGATATACTATCCCACTACAATGCGAGAACTGACGTTTCACCCGATTCCTGAGATCCTCGAAGAGATCCGCGAGGGGCGCCTCGTGATCGTCGTCGATGACGGCGATCGCGAGAATGAGGGCGACCTCGTGATGGCGGCGCCCTTCGCAACGCCTGAGCACATCAATTTCATGGCCCGCTACGGCCGCGGGATCATCTGTGTCCCGATGGAGGGCCGGGCGCTCGATGCGCTTGGTCTTCATCCGATGGTCAACCCTTCAGAAGATCCGATGAAGACCGCGTGGACCATCTCGGTGGACGCCAAGCGGGGGGTGACGACCGGCATCTCCGCCCATGACCGGG
This sequence comes from uncultured Planctomycetales bacterium, assembly GCA_964373835.1. GTDB lineage: Bacteria > Omnitrophota > Gorgyraeia > Aquiviventales > Aquiviventaceae > CAYJWN01. The sequence continues at coordinate 2,740 of CAYJWN010000162.1, read as the reverse complement.
CGCACACGATCCAAGTGCTCATCAATCCCCAGTCGACCGCGGAAGATCTGCTGCGGCCCGGCCACGTCTTCCCGCTGCGCGCCAAGGAGGGCGGCGTGCTGCGGCGGGCCGGCCACACGGAGGCGGCGGTGGATCTCGCCCGCCTGGCCGGGCTGTTTCCGGCCGGGGTCATCTGCGAGATCATGAAGGATGACGGCACGATGGCGCGGACGCCGGATCTGTTCGCGTTCGCCGGAGCGCATGGCCTCAAGATCTGCACGATTGCCAGCCTGATCGAATACCGGCGCCGGTTCGAGAAGCTGGTCCGGCGCCTGGTGACGACCAAGATCCCGACGGAGGTCGGGGAGTTCGACCTGATCCTCTATGGGACCAACATCGACGCCCGGCAGCACGTGGCGCTGGTCAAGGGCAATGTCGGCGACGGCGGGCCGGTTCTCGTGCGCGTGCACTCGCAGTGCCTCACGAGCGACGTCTTCGGCAGCCTGCGGTGCGACTGCGGGCCGCAGCTGCGGCGGGCGATGGAGAAGATCGCCGAGGCGGGCCGCGGGGTCATCCTCTATATCAACCAGGAAGGGCGCGGGATCGGCCTGGGCAATAAGCTGAAAGCCTACGCCCTGCAGGATCAGGGGATGGATACGGTCGAAGCGAATCTGGCGTTGGGCTTCGGGCCGGATCTGCGCGACTATGGCATCGGCGCGCAGATTCTCGTCGACCTTGGCCTGAAGGACCTGCGGCTGCTGACCAACAATCCGCGGAAGATCGTGGGGCTTGAAGGCTACGGGCTGCGCGTGATCGAGCGCGTGCCGATCGAAATTCCTCCGCGTCCGGAAAACGCCAAGTACCTCGAGACGAAGCGCGAGAAGTTGGGCCACCTGCTCGACGCAGGCTAAAGGGGTGTGCGGTGTCCCGGATGAGCCCCAGCCGCCCTGTACGCGGCGCCGCCACGGGCAAACGCTTCGTCATCGTCGCCTCGCAGTTCAACCGGCCGATCACTCTGGCGCTGATCCGCGGCGCCACCTCGGTGCTCCATCGCAGCGGCGCCTCTGCGTCGAACATTCGTGTGCTCTGGGTTCCCGGCGCGTTTGAGCTGCCCGTGGTGGCTTCCCGCGTGGCTCGTGCGCGACCCCGTCCGGATGCGATTATCGCCCTCGGCGCGCTCATTCGCGGCGAGACGCCGCAGTACGAGGTGCTCGCGCAGGCGGTGGCCCAAGGCCTCATGGACGTGGCGGTGCGGCACGGAATCCCGGTGACGTTCGGGGTCATCGTCGCCGCCTCGCTCGCCCAAGCCAAGGCTCGGGCGGGCCTACCTGCGCCCCCGCTGCTTCGCTCTGCGAAGCAGAGCGTGCGGGGGCAGGCAGGCGGCGCCATTTGCAATCGCGGCGAAGAAGCGGCGCTTGCGGCGCTGGCCGTCCTACAGCTCTTCAACAAATTACGATCGTCAGATGATCGCGCCGACTGATATGCGCAACCGCACGAGATCCAGAGACTACGCGCTCCAGATGTTGTACCAGTTGGATATCCGCCGCGCGCCTCCCGAGCAGATCCTGGGCGAATTCTGGCAGGAGCATGAGCCGCCGGATGATGTGAAGACGTTTGCGAACCACCTGTTCATGGGCACCATGGACCATCTGGGGGAACTGGATGCGCTCATCACCCATCATGCCGATAACTGGAACCTGAAGCGCATGGCGGTCATCGACCGGAACATCCTGCGCCTGGGGGCGTTCGAGCTGCTGCACGGCGACGACGTCCCGCCGAAAGTGTGCATCAATGAGGCGATCGAATTGGCCAAGCGCTTCGGCGACACGGAATCCGGCAAGTTCATCAACGGCATCCTGGATGCCATCCACAAGACGCATTCTCAATCTGCCTGATGCCGACGTCCCCTACGGCTGATCTGCATCTGCACACCACGTTTTCAGACGGGACCGACACCGTCGAGCGGGTGGTGGAGCTGGCCCGCGAGGCGGGTCTGTCGGCCATCGCGATCACAGACCACGACAACACGGAGGCGATTGCGATCGCCGCGCCAGTGGCCGCCCGCGACGGCATCGAGCTGATCGCGGGCATCGAGATGTCCGCCAGCGCCGAAGGGCTTGAGGTGCACCTGTTGGGCTATTTGTTTGACCTCACCCACCCGGCGTTTCAACAGCATTTGGCGCAGCAGCAGGCCCGCCGGGTTGGCCGCATTCGTGAAATGGTGAAGCAGCTGGAACAGGTCGGCGTCCGCATCGATGCCGAAGAGGTCTTTACACTGGCCGGAGAGGGCACCGTGGGCCGTCCGCATGTGGCGCGGGTGATGGTCAAGCGCGGCTATGTCTCGACGACGCCGGAAGCATTTGAACGGTACCTCGGCGAGGGCAAACCCGGATTTGTGCCGGGTTCGCCGCTCGTGCCGGAGCGCATCATCCGGTTGATCCGGGATGCCGGCGGGGTGCCGGTGCTGGCCCACCCGGTGTACCTCAAGAACGATGATCTGATCGCCCAATGTGCCCGGCAGGGTCTTGCAGGCCTTGAGGTCTACCACTCCAGCCACACCCCGGACGTCGTACGCCGCTACGAGCAGATGGCGGATGAGCTCCACTTGCTCAAAACCGGCGGCAGCGACTACCACGGGGATGCCAAAGAAGGGCTCCCGGTCGGCGCCGTGAAGGTGCCCTACGCGCTGGTCGAGGCGCTCAAGCAGTGGAAGGCGGCGCAACGCGGTTGAATGACCTCGAAAGTTCCAAGCACCAAATTC
>CAYJWN010000161.1:0-3109 GCA_964373835.1 uncultured Planctomycetales bacterium | reverse complement strand
TTTTGAATTTTACCTTGTAGTTTTTCCTTTTGCGTTTTGCCTTTTGGCTTCGGCAATGACCAAACACGACGTTCCTATTCGAACGTACGTCATGATCTGGGGCTGGCTGGCCGGGCTCATGCTGCTCGGGGTGGCGCTCGCCGAGCTGAACTTTCTGCCCATCGCGCCGAAGACCATCGTGCTGATCGTGGTGGGGCTGTCCACGATCAAGGCGGTGCTGGTGGCTCTTTACTACATGCACCTCAAGATGGACCGGCGGCTGCTCGCGTTTGTGGCCATCGCCCCGCTCCTGCTCATCGCGCTCGCCCTCTGCGTTCTCTTCTCCAGCCGGCTCGTTCGACTGTAACAAAAACGCTCTAGGTTCGAGGCTGGAGGCTCTAGGCCAATGCGGTTGCCTAGAGCCTTGAGCCTACAGCCTAGAGCGATTGTTGTTGCTTAGAGGGACAAACTGGGGACCGGGACGTGCAGCGGGCGGATGGTGATCGGTTGCGCCTGCGGGAGCTTGGCCGGATTGCCCTGCGGCAGGCGGATGCGCCGGGCCAGCTTCAGGGCGCCGAGCAGCCGGATACAGAGGTAGGTCAAGTCGAACTCCCACCAGCGCAGGCCGTGCGCGGCGGAGTGCAGGTAGGCGTGATGGTTGTTGTGCCAGCCCTCGCCGTATGAGACGAGCGCCACCCACCAATTGTTCCGCGAGCCTTCATTGGTGTCATAGCTCTGGTAGCCCCACAAGTGGGCGGCTGAGTTGACGAGCCAGGTGCCGTGATACACGAACACGAGCCGCGCAAACATCCCCCACACCACAAACGGCAGCCCGCCCCAGGCGTAGAGCACTCCTCCCAGGAGGAACGTCCAGAGCACATGGGTTTTTTCGAGGAAGCGATGCACCGGATCGCGGGCCAGATCGGGCACAAACCGTTTGAACTTTTCCGGCATATCGAGTTGATCGTCCCACGCGAACAGCCACAGCATGTGGGCCCACCAGAACCCTCGGGTGGGGCTGTGCGGGTCACTGGGACGGTCAGAAAACGCGTGGTGGATGCGATGCGTGGACACCCACTTGAGCGGACCGCCCTGGAGCGCCAGGACCCCGCACAACGTGAGCGGATACTCCAGCCACTTCGGCACCTGAAAGCTGCGGTGGGCGAGGAGGCGGTGGTAGCAGACCGTGACGCCGAGTGCCGTCACAAACTGCAGCACGACGAACACCCAGAAGGCGGGCCAGGTGAACAGGAAAGGCGCCAGGAGCGCCCCCACGTGAACGAGAGCGATGCCCGCGACGATCTCCCACTTCGTCCTGGTGTTCGGATAGATCGCTCTGCTCTTGGGATAGGCGATGGTGCCTACTAGCATACCGCTTCCTCCCGCGCTCCGGTCAGACCCCACACAATTTGACTATATACTATAGGGGGCTTGTCCGACGGAGTCCAGCACTTTTTTCCTGTCACAGAGACACAGAGGTCGGTCCAATGAGATCTACACCACAGAACCACAGAGAACGTCTAACGGTGTGGATTTTAGTAGCGTTCGATTTGGCGGAGTAGACAGTACACGAGGCGGTCGTTGACCAAGAGCTTCGTCAGCCCTTGGCGCAGGAGGGGTTGCAGCCCCTCCACGGTGCAGCCCAGCGCCTCGGCTGAGGCGGCTTCCGTGTAGAAGTGGAAAAAGTAGGCATCAATCACGTGGTACTCCGCCGTGGGCAGCCGCCGCGTGGTGGCGTAGACGAGGTCCTGGTGGAAGTCATTCAAGAACTGGTAGGGCACGCAGCGCAGATAGCTGTACGGGGTCAGGGCGCGCTGGCGCGGGTCCGGGGGGTGTTCCAGCCGCCGGTATGCCTCAAGGATCAGCGGCCAGAACCGTTCCCGGAGCCACTGGCTCAGCGTCGGAACCAGCGGGGCCTTCGCGAATTCGAGGACGCAGTAGCGGAACATGCCGTGGACCATCCGCGAGTAGTCCTTGTCCGTGACGACGCGGTAGTCGCCCCGCACACCATAACCTCGAGCACCATTGCGGGGGATGAACCGGCAGCCTTCGGTGGACAGCAGGTAGTCCCAGCAGGCGATCGCCCATGTGAAGAGCGGCTGGAACTCCGTCACCAGCTCCTGATAGTCAGATCCGAGGCCGCCGGTTGGCGTCTCCTGGTGGCGGCGGGCGGTGTGGGCGGCCAGCGCCTCAACGTGCGCCAGCTTGCCCCGCTGCAGGCTGTGGAGCACCGGCTGGTCAAACACCTGCGGCAGCGCAATCTCAAGCGCCGGCTCCTCTTGGACGTAGACCAGTCGCTTCTGCTCTTGACCAACTTCAAGGTCCAGGCCTAACATGGCAGGGCTAGTCTAACATACCCCTTGCAGCAGCGACAAGGAGAAACTGGACGTGGCTGTACTTGCGGCAGCGACGGTGGTGGTGTGGGCCCTGAGCCTGTGGGCCGTGGGCGCGGCGCTTCGGGGGCCTGGGCTCGTGCGTCGGCTGCGGCGGTGTGTGACGGCAGCGGTGCTGGCCGGCCTCGGGATCCTGCTGGGCTCGCTCCTGCTGCTTCTGCAGTTGTTCGAGGCCTTCTCCGCCGAGACGCTCGTGGCCCGGGTGACCACGCGGCGCCTGTCTCCTCGAGAGTTTGAGTTGACCTATGCGCCGGCGGATGCCGCGACATCGTCGGCGGTTCAGGTCCAGCTGCGCGGGGATCAGTGGTCGATCAGCGGAGGCATCGTGAAATGGCACCCCTGGCTGACCGCGCTGGGCCTTGCGAGCTATCACAAGCCGATGCGCCTTGCCGGGCAGTTCTCCGATCTTGAGCAGCAGCGCACGCACTTCCCGACGGTGTACGCCCTTGAGCCGGCGGCGGACCGGTTCTGGGAAGCGCTCTATTGGGCCGATCCGGCGCTGCCGTTTGTGGAGGCGGTGTACGGTTCTTCGGCCTATGTCTATGTGGAGCCGGGTGTGGTTCAAGAGGTCTACGTAACTCATTCAGGCTATGTGATTAAGCGAAACTCAAATCGCTCCAAAGTGAACCAGGGTTTTTGACACCTCTTCACGGTTGTGTTAAAATACACTGCTTTTTTTGAGGAAGGCCCACACGTTGCTGTTGCCTAACCAGCCTCCTACTATCAGTGGTAGGGTT
>CAYJWN010000160.1:0-3112 GCA_964373835.1 uncultured Planctomycetales bacterium | reverse complement strand
CCGGCGCCGGCTCCCGACCGGTCTCCTGGACGATCGCCCGCGAGACGCGGATGAGTTTGTTGATCGTTTCCGTCATGTGCACGGGGATGCGGATCGTCCGCGCCTGATCCGCGATGGACCGCGTGATCGCCTGGCGGATCCACCACGTCGCGTACGTCGAGAACTTGTACCCGCGCTGGTACTCGAACTTCTCCACCGCTTTCATGAGGCCGATGTTGCCCTCCTGAATCAGGTCCAGGAAGGACAGGCCCCGGTTGGTGTACTTCTTCGCGATGCTCACGACCAGACGCAGGTTCGCCTCGACGAGCTCCTTCTTGGCCTTGGTGTAGCCGATCTCTTTCTGGTAGATCTCCTTGAGGGCCAGGCGCAATGTCGAAACCGGGCCGCCGAGGAGGCGCAGCGCCGCTTGGCGCTTCTGCTGGAGCGCGCGGATCTTCGCCACCACGCCGCGGCCGCCGGCGCGCTTGCGGCTGTGCAGCTGCCGGGCAAGGCTCTCCACCGCCCTCAGGTAGCGTTCCACCTGCTCGACAATCCAGCCGATCGCTTGGATCGTCAAGTGGTAGTCCTCAAACACCCTGCGGGCGCGGATTCTGGCTCGAGCCTTCTGCAGCCGTTTGCGCAGTTTGATCAGCTGCTCAACCAGCTCCTCTCGTTTGAGGTTCGGGTCGTCCTTCGAATACTCCTCGGGGTTCAGACCGCCCTCGATGAGGGTATCGGTCAGCCGGAGAATCTCCCGCCGGGAGACCGGCAGGCGCAGGACCGCATCGCGATAGGCAAGCTCGGCCGATTCGATCTTTTTGGCGAGCGTGAGCTCCTGCTCCCGGGTGAGCAGCGGGATCTGCCCCATCTGCCGCAGGTACATCTTGACGGGATCGTCGAGCTGCCCCACTTCGGCCAGCTCGGCCGCCTCCTCCTCGCGCTGCTCCTTTTCCTCGCGATCCTCCAAGCGCGATGCGCCGGTCGTCGGCTTGTCCACGATCTCAATGTTCTCCTTGCCCAAGAGGGTCAAGAGCGCGTCGATTTCCTCCGGCGAGACCACATCCTCCGGGAGGAGATGATTCAGCTCCTCATACGTGAGCCGGCCCTTGTCGCGTCCCATCGTGAGCACCTGGGCCAACCGCTCACTCATCGGCCGCTGCTTCGCCATGTCCGCCATCCCCTCACCCTCCCTTCGGCTGCGATAACAGTTCTTGAAACTCCGCGAGCAGCCGGTGCACCTCAGCCTCGTGTCCAGCCTCTTGCGCCGCTCGAAGCTGCTCCCGCTTCTGTTCGCGTTCACGCTGTTGGGCGCGGGCGCGCAGGCGGCGCAGGCAATCCGCAAAGACCTCATCCGGCGATGACAGCGACTCCACCAACGCCATCAATGTCCCCACGACGTCGTGCAAGCCTTCTTCTGAAAGCCGCGAGACCAGCTGGGCCGTGGTGGCGGACTCCCCAGACCGCTCAAGCTCCGAGACAATGGCGAGCACCCGCCGCAGCGTCGGCTCGGTGATGTCATCGCACGACACCTGGTCCTGCGCCTGCCTCCACCTCGCCGGCTCATCCAGGATCATCGCCGTCAGGAGCGGCTCGGGCCCCTGGGTGAAGGGGCGCGCCCCTACACCAATGGGAGCACGTTGTATGCCAAGCCAATTGGTGTGGGGACGTGGCTGGACCTTGCTGAGCTCTTGCGCCACCGCCCCCTCATCCACATGCAGCCGCTCGGCTAACAGCCGCACGTACTCGCTGCGCAGCATGGCATCAGGCACCTTGGCAATGGTCGGCAGAATGAACTGCGCCGCGTTCACTTTGTCCTCCACGCTGGTCAGGGGATGCCGCTGCACGGCGGTCTGCACGAGAAACTCGAAAATGCCCGCGCTCTGTTCCAGGAGGCGCTCGAACCGCTCGCGTCCGGAAGACCGCACGCACTCATCCGGGTCAACCCCCTGAGGCAGCTGCGCGATCTCCACGCGCAGCCCCGCTTCGACCAGCAAATCGATGCCGCGCAGCGTCGCCTGCTCGCCGGCCGCATCCGGATCAAACGCCAGGATGACCCGCTCGGCGTAGCGCGCGAGCAGACGCGCGTGATCGGTCGTCAGGGCTGTTCCGAGCGGCGACACGACATGGGTGATGCCGGCATCGGCAAGCACGACGCAATCAAAGTACCCTTCGACGACGATCGCGGTGTTCTTCGCGATCACCGCGTCCTTCGCCTGGGCCAGCCCGAACAGATGTTGCCCTTTGCGGTAGAGCGCTGTGTCAGGGCTGTTGAGATACTTCGGCTCCTTGCCGTCGAGGCTTCGCCCGCCGAATCCCACCACCCGCCCCCGCAGGTCGACGATCGGAAAGATCAGGCGGTTGCGAAACCGGTCATAGACGCTCGACGGCCCCTTGACCACGAGCCCCGCGCCTTCGAGCTGGTCGCGTGAGACGCCCGCCGCCGCCGCCGACTTCAAGAGATGGTCCCATCCGGCCGGCGCTGCGCCCAATCGGAACGCCCCGCAGGCGGCGTCTGAGACGCCGCGCTCTTTCACATACGCCCGCGCGGCGCTGCCCTGGGGGGACTGGAGCGTGCGCTCAAAGTAACGGCACACCTTCTCCATCAGGGCGGCCAGCCGTTTGTACGCGTCATCGGTGGCGGCGGGCTCCCGCTCAGGAATGCGCACGCCGACGTGCTCCGCGAGCTGGCGCACCGCTTCCGGAAAGGTCAGCCGGTCATGCTGCATGAGAAAACTGAAAATGTTGCCGCCGACGCCGCAGCCGAAACAGTGGAAGATCTGCTTGTCCGTGTTCACCATAAAGGACGGCGTCTTCTCCTTATGGAACGGACAGTGCGCCTTGAAATGCCGCCCCGCGCGCTTCAGCGGCACGTAGCGGCCGATCAGTTCGGCGAGATCCACCCGCGCTTGAATTTCGTCAATCACATTCTCAGGAATCAATGGCATCTATGGGATTACAGTGATTCGCCAGTCAGGAGATGGCCGAAAGGCTGATTCCAGTGATAAGACGTCGGGTGAAACTTTATCACTGTAATCGCTTTTCGTAATCACTGTAATCACCTCTACAGTTTTTGATCTTCCACGAGACGTGTCCATAAGCTCCACAACAGCGCCTGTGTTCGCGGCGCATCCAC
>CAYJWN010000159.1:0-3152 GCA_964373835.1 uncultured Planctomycetales bacterium | reverse complement strand
TTACTCAAAGCCAACAGGTTCTCCGTTCGGTAACACTTTATTCTGAGTCAACGGGTGATATCTGATATGGTGCGGCTAGTCGAGGGGAAAAGGCATGCCGGGGGTGAGGAATTCGCGGCGGTCCTCGCGCTGAATGACGATGCCGTCCGGTTGGATGTGCATCACCTGCCAGCCGCTGATCCGGCCGCCGACCGCCACCGTCTCCTCGCCGACCATGGCCAGCGGCTGGGTCGCATCCCAGAGCACGCCGACCAGGATCGGCCCTGACGGCTCTACACCCTCTGACCGCGGACCGAACATGAAGGGATCGCGCGGCTCCGCCGCAGAGACGCGGCCGTGCCAGGCGGCACTGAGCAGACTCGACGAGACCACCATGCACCACGCAAGAGAACCCTTACGCATGGCCCGTGGGGGTCCCAAAGACGTAGAGGCGCAGCTGAATCGTGGCATCCAGCTTGGCGCTGGTGGCGTCCTTGCGGCGCAGTTCCACCTGCCCAATGCTCACCAGCGCCGGAAACGATTCATGTTTCAATCGCTCAATCGCCTCGATGATGGCATAGTAGCGGCCCTCCGCGGTGATGGTCACCGGCAACTGATAACACGGCAGCCCTTCGATCAGCAGCGGTTGTTCGTCTTTCCGCACCGGCTCGAGATTGCCCTGGACCACGTTGACGAGCTTCATCTCGCCGGCTTTCAGCGTGTCCACCAGGGCGTTGAGCAGTTGAGGCCGTTGCATCTGTTTGGGAAACTTGGCCTTGAGGGTGTTGAGCTGTTCCTCATTCCTGGCGAGCCACACCCCTTCACCTCCCACCGCCAGCACGACAGGATCGATCTGAGCGATCCGCTCCTTGAGCGCGGCGATCTGGCGCGTGTCACGACCGTAGGCGGCCGCCGCCTGCTGGTAGCCATAGCGCCAGCTCAGCATCAACACGAGGCCTGCAGCCACGACGGCGCAGGCCTGGACCAAACGGGGGTCGCTCAGCCTCATTGCACCAGCTCGCAGCTCATCTTGAATTCTACGTGCTCTTCATCCGCGCCGGTTCGCCGGCCGGATTCGAGCTGGATATCTTTGCAGACATTGGATTGCTCAAGCGCGAGGGTCATCTCCGACACGTACCCTTCCGGACTTTGGTCCCGCTCCTGCGCTTCTCCCGCCATGCGCACGGCACCTTTCGCGCTCACCGAAAGTTGGGACAGGCGCACCGCGCTGGGAAAGTCCTTGGCTAGTTGCCGAAACCAGGCCAGCGGCACGCTCTGCGATTCGACGATGCCTTCGACAAGCTGCGCGTGGGCGGTCATCGCCTCTTGCAACGCCACCATCGGTTCAAATTGCGCCCACCGGGCTTCGAGCGTCTTGAACTCTGCCGTCGCGGCGCGGTGCCGGTACTCCCACCATCCCCCTCCGATCCACACCACGAGGGCGACGCCGACCAGTCCTCTCCAGGCCCACGCCAGTCCTCGCGCAAGCCGCCCTCGCCGGCGCGAGGCCGGTGATTGGAGGTCCAACTTCGGAACCCGCTGACACAGCGCAAGGCCGCACGCCACCGCCGCCGCGGCGCCCGCATCCCCAAGAAATTTTTCACAGTTCAAGCGCATCACCGGCACGCCCAGCTGTCCGGACAACCAGTGCGGGACATTCGGCAGCCGCGAGCCTTCCCCGCTGATGACGATCTGTTTGGGGGCCGTGGCCGTCGAGGTGTAGGCGCCGAACGTCATCGTGCGCCGAATTTCCGTGACGAGCTGTTCCAAGATCGGCTGCAGCATCGCCAGGTAGATGCCGACGGGAATCTGCTGGGAACCGACGGGGGCGCTGCTCTGCGCATCCGGAACACCCACCTCCTGCTTGAGGGCGCGGGCTTCGTCCGCCGAGAGCGACAGCGTGCGCTGTCCGATGGAGACCTGTCCCATCAGCGCGTCGGTCAGATGATCGTCTCCGAGGGCCACGTCTCTGGCATAGACCGCCTTGCCCGCGTCAACCAGCACAATGGTCGTCTGGCGAGCGCCGATTTCGACCAGCACGACCGGATCCTGGTCGATGGCCTGCATGGCCTTGGCTGTTTCGATGAGCGCCAGCCCCGGGGGCACCACCCCGCTCGGCGCCCAGCCGACCCGCCAGAGCGCGTTGAGGTTCTGCTCAAGGCCCGCCCGCTCGCAGGCGGCCAACGAGAGCACGCATTCAAGCCCCCCGTCCGCCGGCTGCTGGCGCTCAATGAGAAACTGCACCTGGGCGCGCTCCGCCTCAAAGGGCAGCGCGGTCGGCAACTGTGCGCGCACGGCCGCCGGAACCGCTCTGGCATCCGGCGCCTGCACGGTGAGCTGCCGCAAACAGCTATTCGGCGCGGCGAGGATGAGTTGGGCGCGATGTGTGTGCCGCGCCAACGGCCGCAACAGGTGCGCCAGATCGCGCGCGAGGGCATCAGCGTCGGCGTTCTGGCTGCGGGGCTGCTCGGCATAGCGCCAGGTGAGCGTTCCGCCGCGCCCTTTGGCCCATACGGCTTTTAGCGTTCGCGCCCCGATCTCTAACCCGATTCTCATCCAGCGATGATTACACAGATAAGACGCCTTATCTGCGTAATCAGCTTTTCGACTGCCGGCTGACTTGCGAATCTGCGAAATCCTTTCTCAGGGAACGCGGATGGCCGCCGATGAGGTCACCGTCTCACGGGCATGGCCGTCGTCAAACACCCCAGTGCCTGTCTGTGCAATAAAAGCGATCTCCACGCGACGGATCGTCGTGATCCCGTTCAGCGAACACCCCGGAAGGGGTGCCACCAGTGAACCACTTTGATTATAGTATCGAAACACGGGCGTTGCAGGGGCAATTCGCAGAACCCGCACGCCATTCTCCACCGCATGGTACGGAAGCGGTTCGGTCGCGCTGGCGCCAGGCGGACAGGCGGCCGTCAGGACGCTCCGCCGGATGAGTTCCTGATTGACTACCGTGTTATCCCATTGGATGAGCACGTCCTGTCCGTCTGAGGTGCGAAAACCAACTCGGTCGTTCTCGGCGAGCCAGAGCCCGGGTTCGCCGCTGCTGCGCCGTACGGCAAACCGCAACCCCCTCACAACCGTCTGTCCGGCCAGGGTGGAAAAGCCGCCTTCGATGATTTGGTGTTGCACATCGGCCGCGGCCTGGTTCACCGCCACGGCCC
>CAYJWN010000158.1:0-3153 GCA_964373835.1 uncultured Planctomycetales bacterium | reverse complement strand
CTCCTCGTGATCCGAGACAAGGTCCTTGCCGATCGGTACAATGCCAACTGGCATCAACATGCAACCCATTCACAGCCATACTGAGGTAAGTTTTCCACTGCCAAGGCAGCATTGTCCCTCCGGAACCTCGTGTTGCGGAGGCCCCAAGCTCCAGTGGGCCTGGGTTTTCTTTTCTCCATGGGCCGTACCGTTGCTTGTGGAATCTTATTGACGGGAAACAGGCGAAAGGATATACTTACAGCGGCTTGTGAGTAAGGCCTGTACGCTCTCAGGGTGTTTCCCTCCGTATGGTGGGTCAAGCCCTGAGAGGGCAGCGTACAGGGGTCACAAGCCGTTTTTATTTGCGCTACGGCAGGTAGACGTCCTCGAACACAATTCGACTCTGAAAGATTTGATACCAGCTGGTATCTCCCCGCTCGTACTTCCGGAACATCCCCCATGAAAAGAGATCAACGGCTTGCAGTCCTTTCCGCTCCCAGGAGTGCTTGTGGTAGAGCTCGATGGGCACGTTGAGTGGAAGGCTGCCCTGCAGCTGCACGAAGAGATACTGATTAAAGGCCTTGATTTCCTCGACAGCTTTTCGGCGATCGAGCGTCAGGATGATACGATCCGTCGCCTGTTGAAACGGGCACCGCTCAATGAGTTTCCTGGCGATGAAATTATATAACCGCTCGGGCTCTCGACGCAGCTCTTCATAGACTCTCGCCTTATTGAGGATCAAGGAGTAGATGGAGAACGACGCAGCTTGCGCCTGCTGGAAGAAATATCGTTTGATGGCCAGGTCAATCGCCGTGCCCTTCAGCTCATGGGTGGGGTGTTTCGGAGCACGCCCTTTGTGAAGCTTGTGTCGGATAGTCCGCTCGACCGCCTGGGTGAGTCGCCGATAATCCTCTGTGGTGGGAAGGACGAGCAGGCACACGACGAAAAACCGCGTCGTCCCGCTTTTCGTGAAGTCAAAGCTCAAGCCACCGGATTCGTCAAGAAAGACATACATCGCGCGTCGCCCACTATAGCATTACAGCCTTCACCCGGACAAGAAACTTGCTACAATAGCCGTACTCGAGCGATGACGCCAACCACGCAGCAAAAATCCAAGTCATTCTTTCCCTCGGCCGCAGATGTCCCGCAGGAAGTCCAAGTCTCCACCGAGCCCTACGAGATACGCTACCTCATTGACGGGGAGATCCGCACCTGGAGCGGCCCGGCCCAGGACATCTACTCGCCTGTGTGCGTCGAAGACGGCCAGAGCCCCCAGCGGTGCAAGCTCGGCCGCTGCGCGCTGGTGACGGAGAAAGAGGCCCTTGAGGCCCTGGACGCCGCCTGCCGGGCCTACGCAGACGGCAGGGGCGAGTGGCCGACCGCTTCGGTAGCCGACCGGATCGCCTGCCTGCAGGCCTTCATTCCACGGATGCAGGCGGTCCGCGAGGTGGTCGTGAAGCTCCTCATGTGGGAGATCGGCAAGACGCTGCCGGATGCGGAGAAGGAGTTTGACCGGACGGTCGACTACATCCGGGCCACGATTGATGCGCTGAAGGACACCGACCGCGCCGCCTCGAAGTTCGCCATCGAGCAGGGCATCATCGGGCAGGTCCGGCGTTCGCCGCTCGGCGTCGTCCTGTGCATGGGCCCGTTCAACTACCCGCTGAACGAGACGTACACGACCCTCATTCCCGCCCTCATCATGGGCAACACCGCGATCGTCAAGCCCCCGAAGTATGGCACGCTCCTGCACCTGCCCCTGCTCGAGGCGTTCCGCGACAGCTTCCCGAAAGGGGTCGTCAACATGATCTGGGGCGATGGCAAGACCATCATCACCCCCATCATCCGCTCCGGCAAAATCAACGTGCTCGCTTTCATCGGGACGAGCAAGGTGGCCGACATCCTCCGGCAGCAGCACCCCATCCCCCATCGGTTGCGCTGTGTCCTGGGCCTAGAGGCCAAGAATCCCGCGGTCATCCTGCCGGATGCCGACCTGGCCGTGACGGTCCGGGAGTGCGTGCTGGGCAGCCTGTCCTACAACGGCCAGCGCTGCACGGCACTGAAGATGCTATTTGTCCACCGAGCCCTGGCGGACCGGTTCCTGCAGGCTTTCTCCGCGGCTGTGGCCAAGCTGCCGGCGGGGATGCCCTGGGAGCCGGGGGTGCAGCTCACGCCCCTGCCGGAGGACGGCAAGCCGGCATGGCTCAAGAGCCTGGTGGACGAGGCGCTCGCCAAGGGCGCCCGAATCATCAACCCGGGAGGCGGGGAGATCCGCGGCACCTACTATGCGCCGGCCATCGTCTATCCCGTGAGTCCCGACACCCAGCTCTACCACGTGGAGCAGTTTGGGCCCGTCATCCCGGTGGCTCCGTTCGATGATGTGGAGGAAGTGATCGACTACGTCACACAGTCCAAGTTCGGCGCGCAGGTCAGCATCTTCGGAAAGGACCCGGTGACCATCGGCCGCCTCATCGACGGGCTCGTCAACCAGGTCTGCCGGATCAACCTCAACGCCCAGTGCCAGCGCGGGCCGGACACCTTCCCGTTCACCGGCCGCAAGGACTCCGCGGAGGGCACCCTCTCGGTCAGCGACGCGCTGCGGGCCTTCTCCATCCGGTCGCTGGTCGCGACCAAGAGCGGGCAGGAGAACGAGCAGCTCCTCCGCGACATCGTCACCGGCCGCCGCTCCAAGTTCCTCACCACCGACTTCATCTTCTGAGATCCGGCTGGGCCAAGAAAAGACTTGACAGGCTCCGCGCATTAGCGTATTTTATACGCAATTAGGAGGTCTCGGATGCCCTACCAGACGCTCCCGTACAACCAGTCGCTCGCCCTCCTCACCGACCTCTACCAGCTCACCATGGCCTACGGCTACTGGCGGGCCGGCGTGGACGGCAAGGAAGCGGTCTTCCACCTCACCTTCCGCAAGCACCCCTTCCAGGGCGGCTTCACCATCGCCTGCGGCCTGCAGTACGTCATCGACTACCTGGAGCACTTCGCCTTCGACGAGGGCGACATCGCCTACCTGGGGTCGCTCAAGGGCAACGACGGCCAGCCGCTTTTTGAGCGGGAGTTCCTGACGTACCTGGGCGGGATACGCTTCGAAGGTGATGTCGATGCGATTCCGGAAGGCACCGTCGTCTTCCCGCATGAGCCGCTCATCCGCGTACAGGG
>CAYJWN010000157.1:2027-3157 GCA_964373835.1 uncultured Planctomycetales bacterium | reverse complement strand
GAAACGTCTTCGCCCGCTTCGGCGTATCTTTGACCGCCCGAATCCCCTGATCCGTAAACTTGGCCAACACCACATACCACGCCATCCTCCCCTCCCGCATTCAGTCATGCGTCCCCATAATTTCCGGAATGCTCCTATTCCCTATTTCCCAGGAAACGCGTTACGCAGACTTCGACTCGCGCTCGAGCTTCTGACGCTTCTGCTCATACAACGCCTGATCGGCCAGCGTCATCACCTGCTCAAGCGAGCTCTCTTGCGTTGGCTCTAAGCCGACGATCCCAACGCTCAGTGCCAGCTTGAAGGCCCGGCCCGGACGGGCGTTGGCTGCCGCAAGCTTTTCGGTGAGCCGACGCGTGAGCACATCGGTGCTGTGCTTCGCCGCATCAATGGCGATGACGGCAAATTCATCCCCGCCGATGCGGGCGATCACATCGGACGTCCGGAAGGTCCCCCGCAGCACTTCGCCCGCCTCCTTCAGGGCTTGATCACCCATCGCATGGCCGTGGGTGTCGTTGATGCGCTTCAGCCCGTCCACGTCAACGAGCATCAGGAGCAGCGCCCGTTTCGTCCGGTTCGCGAGCTTCATATGCTGCTCCGCGAGGCGGAGGAAGCCCCGCCGGTTATAGAGACCCGTCAGCTCATCGAGCATCGAGAGGCTCCGCAGCGCCGCCTGCATCCGGTGCCGTTCGATCGCGTACCGGATGATCCGGAACAAGAGCTTGCCGTCCACTTGGCCCTTGACGACAAAGTCCTGTGCCCCTTGCCGCACGGCCTCCAAGGCCAACGCGTCGTTGTCGACGGCCGTGAGAATCACGACGGGGATCTCGGGCGCCTGAGAGACAATGCGCTCGTACGTCTCCAGTCCCCGGCTCTCTGGCAGGTAGAGGTCCAACAAGACCACATCGGCCTCCCCCTTGGCGAGGACGCTAAGACCCTCCTGCAGACTCCCGACCGGACGCACCACAGCACTCTGATGCGCTTCTCGCGCCAACCGCTCCTGCAATGAGCGGGCGTAATCCAGTTCATCCTCGATGAGCAGGACGCGAATCAGCTCACTCATCTCTCACCTCCAAGAGGAACGACGCCTCCCATCTCTTAGCCGCTACTATTTAGGACGGCACCGGTTTCCC
>CAYJWN010000157.1:0-1927 GCA_964373835.1 uncultured Planctomycetales bacterium | reverse complement strand
TTTAGGACGGCACCGGTTTCCCCGGTTTCCCGGTTTCCTGGGTCGCCGAGCATGACATGGCACTATCCTGCAGAGGGTTGTGCCGAAGCGAAGAGTCGCTCTGGCACCTGAATGTCCCGCTGCGCTAATCGCTGAAGGAAGCCTGGCCGCTTGCCCGTGGGGACCAGGGCTCCCGGGCCTGGCGGTCCCTGAGGTTCGGTGCGTACAAACAGCTCGACCAACGCAAGCGGTTCCATGGGCTTCGCCACGTCGCACACATGGGTCACCCGGCGACTCCCGTCACCAAACCGTTCTACATGGACAATGAGGTCGACGGCCGAGTGCACCTGCCGCTCCACGGCAACGGGAGAAAGGCCGACTTGGGAGAGCAACGCGAAGGTCGTGAGGCGGTCGACCACCTCGTACGGGCTGTTGGCATGGATGGTGGCTATGGACCCCTCGTGGCCCGTCGTCATGGCCTGCAGCATCTCGAGCGCCTCCGGCCCACGGATTTCTCCCAAGAGAATGCGGTCCGGCCGCATGTGCAGTGCATTCAGCAGAAGATTCCGCATCGTGATCTCTCCGCGCCCCTCGATGTTTGGGAGCCGCGTCTCCAACCTGGTGACGTGATGTCCCGGCAGGCGCACTTCAGCGGTTTCTTCAATGAGGACGATGCGCTCGTCCGCTGAGACAAGGTTGGCCAAGGCGTTCATCATCGTGGTCTTCCCTGCCGCGGCCGGGCCGCTGACGACGATATTCACTCGACCACGGACGCAGTGGTGCAGAAACTCCGCAACGGCCAGACTCACCGATCCTCCGCGAACAAGCTGCTGCATGGACAGGGGCACGGAGGGAAACTTTCGAATGGTCACAAATGGTCCGCCGACTGCGACCGGCGAGATGGCGATATTCGCGCGGATGCCATCCGCCAAATGGACATCGACGTAGGGCTCGGCCTGTGACACCCAGCGACCTGCGCCTGAGAGCGCCCGTTCGAGCACGGCCATCAACTCCTCCCCCGTGCGGAACGTGAGGCTCGTGCGCTCCAATTGTCCTCGGCGCTCGACGAAAATTTCCGAGGGGCCGTTGACCATAATCTCCGAGACCAGGGGGTCTCGAAGCAACGATTCGAGCGGCCCGAATCCGAGGTGGTAGATCGTCACGTCAGTGACGATGCGTGCGCGTTGCTCAGGGCTCAGCCGCTTGCGCCACCAGGCTTTCAGGGTCTTGCTCGCAACACGCTCGACGGTCCTTCTGAGCCGCTCGGCTTCCCCCGGAGTAAGGGTTGTCGAGAGGGTCCGGGTATCAATGATGTCAAGCAGGTGTTGATTCAGCTCCGTGTCCAGCTTGGCCTTGAGCTTGCGAATGAGGGCGTTCTGATACCGACCGATCGAGGTCGGCGTCGTCCGCCTGGCACGTCTGCGACGCGTTCCTATTCCAAACATGGAATCACACGGCTTCCCGTCTCAGCGCGAGTCGTAACGACATCGTCGGGTTGCGCATGCCTCGTCCCCTTTCGTCCGGTCCAGTGTACCGACCCACGGAGACCGTCGTCAAGAGAGAGCAAGAATGGAGGCGCCCTAACTGTGCCACCCTGATTCACGCGAGGCGTGACTGTTTGGGACGTCTCCAGATTTTCGTAGAAGGCCTCGTCTTCCCGCTCGTGGATATGGGAATCGGAGGATATGGGAATCGGAGGCGTTCCTCCTGGAACCGATTACCGTACCCGACCGAAAAGCAAAAAGGCAGCCCTTCCAGACTGCCCCTAAGTTCCTATGATTCCAACCTGCGCTGTCCAACTTTGTCCTCTCATCCGTCACCTTGACCCTTATTCCTCAGTCGCTGGGCATCCTATAGCGAGGGGGTGGCGAGCGTTCGGTGAGCGGCACGTCTGGAGGGCCGAGTCCCTCGACTCGGCTTCGCCTCGCTCGGGACGAATGCCGAGCGG
>CAYJWN010000156.1:0-3221 GCA_964373835.1 uncultured Planctomycetales bacterium | reverse complement strand
ACCCCTGACCTCGACTATGTCAAAGTCGCGCTCTAACCGGCTGAGCTAACCGCCCGCGGACTATCACTTCAGACTCCCACCGGAGCTTGAAAAGTCGTGCCGGGGGTGGGAGTCGGCGCCCTCCGCTCCCCCCGGCGCTTTGCTTCGCAAAGCGAAGCATCGGGGGTCGCTCCGGTCGCCACCCGCCGCTCCGAGCTTGTCGTCCAACTCATGCTTTGAAATGTGAGATTTGAAATTAGACTGCCTGGGAGATTTGCCGTTGTCTAATTTCAAATCTCCAGTGCTCTATGTTTTCGCTACAGCCTCACGATGGCGAAAACATGCCGGGGGTGGGATTCGAACCCACACGCCCTTTCGGGCACGGGATTTTAAGTCCCGCGCGGATCGCCAAGTTTCGCCACCCCGGCTCGCCACATGGAAACATTCTCTGAAACAAGCCCAGCCGCGGGATCAACGTTCCCGCTCTGAGAAATCGTACGTTTCGGTGGATGAACGAAGACATGTACATAATTCCACGACTGCCATCGTTTAGGATCGCTGATAGTCTTGCTCTGCGCCCATCCCACGGGAGCTGCTATACATTCGGTGGCTAAAGCTTTCTTGCGCTCCAACGCCAGTGCGGTCGGATAATAACATTCCGTCAGAATTACTTTTGCCGCGATCTTTCCGAACTTCAAGATGTACAGCGGGTGGTGTTTCTCCGACACGGGCGCGCGTACATGCAGTCTGCCCCTCACGTGCCACAGGCGCTCGGTGGTTTCTCGCAGCCACTGAAGGAACGGCTGCGAAGCTCCGCAGATCTGTGTCTTCCACTGCTCCCGCCCATTTGTCGGATGGCGCCACCGTCGAACGGTTCCATCACCGTCAATCACGCCGCGCAGAAAATCGTGGAACCATTCATCAGGCACGCGCAGAGGCCCAATGGTCAATGACTTCTTTGGTGTCAGCCCGATTGCCCACAATCGGTCCCAAAGATTCCGACTCTTGAATTGGAGCTGATACGCAACCCGGCGGCTACCGCTGCCGCCAAACTTACGACTGATGCCCCCTCTGAACCCAATAGCGGCTCTCACCTGTACCAAGAACTCTTGCTCTTTAGAAGTAATGTTAATGCTTGGCACGTCTCGTCCGAGACAGCCGTCGGTCGCAATCAAGCCAACCAAATACCAGAAAACCGGCTCTGGACACTCAAACGGTTTCGGTTTTGGCCCTGGACGTCCGATTGTCGTTCCTTAGCTGGACACGCTCGAGCTTCTGTCCGGCGTTCGACAGCTCAAAGAGCGAGGCGCGGATCGGAATCTCCGCCACATCGATAACCCGAGGGGCGGATCCGCCCTTCGCGTTCACCATGGGGCGGAGAACCGGTGTCTAAGGGTGTTGTCCCTCGACTCGCCGAACCAAAATGGAGGCGGCGATCGGAATCGAACCGATGCATAAGGGTTTTGCAGACCCTCGCCTTACCACTTGGCTACGCCGCCATGCTGGCCGGCTCGCTCGGGATACCGAGCGCAGTCGAGTCCTTCGACTGCGCTCAGGACTCGATCCCGAGCAGAGTCGAGGGATCGAGGTACAGACCCTCGCCTTACCACTTTCCGCCGCCTCGTCAAACTGATGGGCGGATCCGCCACGTTCTGTGGCGGAGGCTACCGCGCCGAAGGCATTGACACGCCATCGAACGAGCGGCGAGATCGGAATCCGCATGGCATGAGGCGTCGGGCTGGAGGGTTATAATTCGCCGTCGGACTGGAAATCAACCTGACCGCCGACGCGCAGGATATTGACGCCGCCCGGGTGGTTGCCGTCTTTATCCTCGGCAAGCGGTTCGGTCGAACGGCTGGCTGGAGAGAGCCCCGCGTGGTACTCGTAATCGCCCCCGGATGGGGCGGCCGGGACCGGACTGGCGGATGAGGGGCACTTGAAGACCTGCAGGTCGTCGAGATCGGTGTCCTTTAGCACATCCAGCGACGGCGGATACTGTTCGTTGTGGTCGTCACGGTACGCGGAAACCGCCAAGTAAATCTGGTGGAGATTGCTCTGGCACTTGGCGCGACGCGCCTTCTCCCGCACCTTCATGGCCCCGGGCGCCAGGAAGCCCACCAGGATGCCGATGATCGCAATGACCACCAGCAATTCAATGAGCGTAAACCCCGAGCGCGTGGTACGTGCCTGCAGTCGCATTAGGCTGGTGGGAGGCAATGCGGCCTCTGTTGACCGTACCAAAGCGCCTCTATTTTGTCAAGGAGCACACGCGCCACAGCCGCTTTCGACACCGCACCGAGGGGGACGGTCCTGCGACCCGCCTCCAACAGCCAGGCCTGGACGGGTCGGCGGCCGAACGGCCCGCCGGCCGCGCCGATCCGTTGGGCCACGAGCACGTCCAACCGCTTCCGGCGCAGCTTCGTGGCGGCCCGCGACGGCACCGCGCCCGTCTCAAGGGCAAAGCCGGCGACCAGCTGTCCCCTGCGCCGCGGCAGGCGGCCGATGATATCCGGGGTGGCCCGCAGCCGCAACGTCAGGCGTCCTGAGCGCTCCAATTTAGCGGCGGAGGGACGGGCCGGCCGATAGTCGGAGACGGCTGCGGCCATAATCACCACGTCGGCCTTCGGGGCGTAACGGCGCGTGGCATGTTCCATGTCATGCGCACGCTCCACGGCGACCACTCTCGCGCGGGCCGGCAACGGTTCCGTCGCCGGGCCGCTCACCACCGTCACTTGATGGCCTCGTTTCAGCGCTTCAGCAACCAACTGCGCCCCCATGTAGCCGGTGGAATAGTTCGAGAGAAACCGCACCGGATCGATGGGTTCGCGCGTCGGTCCCGAGGTGATCAGAATCTTGAGCGCCCGCCTTGAACCGGTATCAGATGCCTTCACCGGAACGGTCACCGACGGCGGCGCGCTGTCCGAGCGGCGTGTTTCGCCTTCGGTGTGGGCCGGGCAGGGGCCGGCTGCGGACTCGCCCCGGGGGCTTCCACCGATGGGATGAGCTGCTTCACCGCGCGCACGATCTCCTCGACCTCCGCCAGATGACCGATCGCCTCATAGCCGCAGGCGAGCTTGCCGACATCCGGCCCGACAAAACGAACTCCCAGGCGCTTGAGGGTCGTGACGTTGCGCTGCACCGACGGGTGCTGCCACATGTGCACATTCATGGCCGGCGCAAAGACCAGCTTCGCCCGCGTGGCCAGCAGGATGCAGGAGAGCAGGTCATCCGCCAGGCCGTTG
>CAYJWN010000155.1:0-3235 GCA_964373835.1 uncultured Planctomycetales bacterium | reverse complement strand
TTGGAGGTATCTTACGCCGCTTTTTTGTTTACAGGAAGTATAGGCCATCACCAACCAGTTTTCCCGCGCCTGGAACGTTGACTGTAACTTCCTGTTCAGTTGTCGCCTCAATCTCGCCATCTAGGACGTTGCCATTCTTCAACCGGATCACATCTCCAGCCGCGGTGTGTGTAACTGCCATCGCGGATAGCAGTATCCCTACAAATACCACCTGTTTCGGGTTCATCGAAACCTCCTTCGCCCTGCAATCCAAGAGCGCCTATGTAGCAATAGCGTTCTTTTGGAGCGGGATGCTCCCGCAACTTACCGGGACAGATTCGACTAGGAATGCATTAGACCAAGTATGCCACGTATACTACCGCAACTCACGATTGCGAGCAAATAGCCGAGCGAGCAAAGCCGACGAAGCGAACTGGAACGCGGCGCACTGCAGGATGCGCCACGTTCCGATCTCAACTCAGCCAGCCGTATCTCTACTTTTCTGAGAAGAACATGATTGAATCTTGACGTGTGCGCTTACCAAGAAGAGTTAAACCAAGCCTCGGCAGCTTGTTGAGGTAATTGGTGGAGGGCTGTGTGGCTTGAACAAGAACTTGCCCCCGGCGGGGCGCCCCCGCCCGCCCCGCCGGGGCATTCACGGGCCGCGCGGCCCAGCGCGGCCCGTGGCTGCGGCCTAGCAGCCACACCTATTACGCGCCCGACCCCACCCCCTAAGCGAGCACTGATCGTGCCACTCAGCGAGCCCGGCTGGGTGGGTAGGAGGGCGGCCGGCACACTGCGTGTTCCGGCACTTCCTTCGCCCACCCACCTTCGGTGGGTACCCGGGCTCGGTCGCGATCTGCGCAGCGGCCTCACTGGGTGGTTGACTCGGGGAGGCCGCTGCGCTCAAAATAGGTTCGGAGTTCGTCCGCTAAGGAACCCCAATTTCTCTTTTCCGCGTGTTGCGCAACGAGCTGGTAGGGTGAAGTGTAAGCGAGGGAAAGAGTTCGGTTCGACAGCATGAGGTTCGAGCCGACGGTTTTCAAAAATTGACGGTGAGTGCGCGGCGCGCCGTGACGGGCGACGCCTTCAACAGGAGGAGGTGCCA
This sequence comes from uncultured Planctomycetales bacterium, assembly GCA_964373835.1. Taxonomy (GTDB): domain Bacteria; phylum Omnitrophota; class Gorgyraeia; order Aquiviventales; family Aquiviventaceae; genus CAYJWN01. The sequence goes on along the minus strand of CAYJWN010000155.1, from coordinate 2,148 downwards.
TGCCAGCAGCCTATTTCCTCTACGCGCGCAAGTCCACCGACGAGGATGATAAGCAGATCATGTCCATTGATTCGCAGCTGCACGAGCTGCGGGAGTTCGCGCGACGTGAAGGGTTAGTTGTCGTCGAGGGGTTTGTAGAGGCGAAGACCGCCAAGCACCCAGGCCGCCCGGTGTTCAACCTGATGATGGAGCAAGTCGAAGCCGGCAAGGTTGATGGGCTGCTGGCATGGCACCCGGACAGGCTTGCCCGTAACTCGGTGGACGGTGGCCGCGTCATCTATCTGCTCGACATCGGCAAGCTCACCGACTTGCGCTTCCCCACCTATCGCTTCGATAACACGGCTCAGGGGAAGTTTGTGCTGTCGATCGCGTTCGGGCAGTCGAAGTACTACGTGGACAGCCTGAGTGAGAACGTGAAGCGCGGCTATCGCGAGAAACTGCGCCGTGGCGGCTGGCCCGGCCTCGCCCCACTCGGCTACCTCAACGATGAAATCAACCATACGATTGTTGTAGATGCCGAGCGGGCGCTGCTCGTGAAGAAATTGTTCGAGGTTTATGCTACCGGCGAGTACACGCTGGAAGAGTTGGGGCGCGAGGCCGGGCGCTGGGGCCTGCGCAGCAAGTCGGGCAAGCCTGTCCGGAAAAACGTGCTCGCCAAGATTTTGACGAATCCGTTTTACTACGGCGTGATGCGCTTCAATGGTCAGCACCATGAAGGCAGCCACCCGCCGCTCCTGTCGAAAGCGTTGTTTGATAGGGCGCAACAAGCTCTTGCTCTACGGAGCAAGCCCCGCGCATCCGGCAAGATCGCATTTTCCTTCACCGGCTTTCTGCGCTGCGGTGAGTGCGGGTGCATGGTGACCGCGGAAATCCAGAAGGGTCACACGTACTATCACTGCACCAAGCAGCGCGGGGCTTGCTCTCAGCGCTACCTGCGAGAGGAGGCGTTGCTGGCCCAAATTCAGCAAGCCCTCCTCAAGGTTTCTCTCGACACTGAAACAAAAGACCAGATCCTTGCACACTGGACTGGTCAGGCAACTCAGGCCAGCAACGCCTCCCTGACTCGCTCTCGGCAGATCGCCGAGCGCCTCAAAGTCTGTGATGAGCAGATGGAGCGTCTGCTTGACCTCTACGTGGCGAAGGAAATTGACTCCGAGGAGTACCAGCGCAAGAAGGCGAAGTTGCTAGGGGAGAAGCAGGAATTGAAGGAGGCGCTCGGCGAAATCGAGCGAGGCCGAACATCCGTATGTTCGGCATTCTGCGGCCGCGCTGATTGCGGCCACGCCAGGAGCGGCGGGTGGCTCGAACCCGCCAAAGCGTTTTTAACTACTTGTCACGAGGCGGGTTTGGTCGCCCGTCACGGCGCGCCGCGCACTCACCGTCAATTTTTGAAAACCGTCGGCTCGAACCTCATGCTGTCGAACCGAACTCTTTCCCTCGCTTACACTTCACCCTACCAGCTCGTTGCGCAACACGCGGAAAAGAGAAATTGGGGTCCCTTATCAGACTCGGCCTCCAACAGAGGTCGCCTTGCCCTGTCTGTCACGGCACAGGCAACTTATGCTGGGACAACGAGATGGAGGAGGCTAGCAAGCAACCGCCCCACATGATTCTACTCGATCCGTACTTCGTGGTCTATCGGGGACACCGCCGAAAGCTGATCAGCGGCAAGCCGCCTCCCGGTCTTCCCTGTGAGCGACCGGTATCTGCTCGTGACTGGCAGGCCTACCTAAACCGGATGACTGAGGAGCCGCCCTGGGAGCGGGCATGGCGCTACCGGCTGATGATGTCGCACCAGGGGTTTCAGAGCATCCGCGCCCTGGCCTGGGCGCTCCGGGAGGACCATTCTCGGGTCGCCCGCGTCCTCCAGATCCTCAAGCTGCCGAACCGTGTGCTGGCCATCCTTCGAACCCATGCGGACCATCCCAGGGTCCGAGCTCATTTCACCGAAAAGCGCCTCCGCCAGCTGGTGAGGGACAACCGACCTGAAGCGGAAATCCTGCATGAGATCGACCAAGTCGTCCAGGGCCGTGCCTGACGCGAGCCGGTTGGGGAGCTTGGTGAATTCGCTGCAACCATCCAGTCAGGCGACGGGCAGCAAGGAGCGCGGGCGACGCCGAGAGGGACGTCCCGGTAGGGCAACGACAG
>CAYJWN010000154.1:0-3258 GCA_964373835.1 uncultured Planctomycetales bacterium | reverse complement strand
CCTCGCGCTCGGCAATCTGCTGGTTCTTCTCCTGCTCGGCGATCCCGATTTGCTGGTCTTTCGAAATCTGCCGCTTCCGGTAAATTTCTTCTGCCTCGGCCTTGGCCAGCTCCGCCTCCTTGGTCGTCGTAGCCACTCTGATATCAGCATCACGACGGATTTCTGCGGCGACTTTCCGTTCAATATCCTGAATAATAGTGCTGCCCGCGGCGTCTTTAATGTCTTTCAACTCCAGGTCCACCAACTGAATCCCCCATTTCGGAAACACCGCTTCGACTTCCTTGGTAATGGCCTGATCGAGTAGTGAGCGGTTCATGTAGATGTCCAGGAGGGTCTGCTTGGTGGTCACGGTACGCCCTACGCTTTCCATGATGGCGCGCAGGTCCTCGGACAGTTTGATGAAATCAAACCCCAGCTCCTTTTCGGTGTCGGTCAAAATCAGACGCTCCACGGCCAGGTCGATGTTGTTGATGTTCACAAAGCACATGATGTCGCAGACGAACTTGGCCATGTCCCTATCGTTGAGCTTGATGTCATTGACCGGAATGGCTAGGTTGCACAGCGGCAGTTTGTGCAGCTTGGTGATGAAGGGCACCACCCAGTAGGCGCTTTTCCCAACGCGGGACGAAAACACGCTCTTCGTGTTCTGCAAGATGCGGATGTGGGCCTCATTGACCGGCACCACACGGTACAGCCCCAGCATCCCGCCGAGGATGTGCCGCAGGAAAAAGCCCAGGATCAGCACAACGACCGCTACAATCGACACCAGTACAATCATCAGACCTCCTCTGTTCACTGTTCGCCGTGTCAGATGCGTTATCACGAGCGCGGCGGTATTATACCGCATCTCGGACAGAAGGATGGGGTGAGTCTGCGTACGGCGTTAGAATGTTCTCAGACGAGAGCTGGAACCTATTTCTGCGCGAGTTCAAGCTCTGGTGCGCCTCCGAGGAGGCCCGATTGTTGACTGAACCGGTTAGTGCTCTGATCAGCCCACAAAACCGTTGACGCCGGAGACCGCTCAGGCTATACTTGCACTAGGCTTGTGAGTAAGTCCTGCATGTACTTAGGGTGTTTCCCTCCGTAGGTGGGTCATAGCCCTAAGAAGTCAGCATGCAGGGGTCACAAGCCGTTTTTTCTTTCCCTACGGCAGGTACACGCCCTCAAAGACGATCCGCTCCCTGAAGACCTCGTACCACGTCGTTTCCCCTCGCTCATACTTGCGGAAAATCCCCCACGAGAACAGATCAACCGCTTGCAAGCCTTTCCGCTCCCACGAGTGCTTGTGATAAATCTCGATGGGCACATTCAGCGGTAAGCTGCCCTGAAGCTGCACCAGCAGATATTGATTGAACGCACGAATATCGTCCGCCGCCTTGCGCCGGTCAAGCGTGAGGATGATCCGGTCATCGGCCTGCTGAAAGGGACATCGCTCGATGAGTTTCCTGGCAACAAAGTTGTAGAGCCGCTCTGGCTGACGGCGCAAGTCTTCATAGACTCGTGCCTTGTTGAGAATCAGCGCATAGATCGAGAAGGACGCCGCCTGCGCTTGCTTGAAAAAATATCGTTTGGTGGCGAGGTCTACGGCGGTGCCTTTCAACTCATGCGTCGGACGCTTCGGTGCGCGTCCCTTGTGGAGCTTATGCCGGATGGTGCGCTCCACGGCTTTGGTGAGGCGCCGGTAGTCGTTCGCAGTCGGCAGGACGAGCAGGCACACCACAAAGAAGCGCGTCGTGCCGCCCTTCGTAAAGTCAAAGCTGATCCCGCCAGACTCGTCGAGGAAGACGTACATTTGGTTGCGTCCATGATAGCCACGCCGCGCTATAATGTCACTAGAGAAGCGAGAGGAGAGACGAATTCTATACTCGAATAGTTAAACTGCCTGCATCTGAAAACGTGAAGACATGGCTCGACGATACCAGCGAAAAAATCCCCTTCGACCTCCACGAGAATACGAAATCAAGATCGTCAAAAAACGTGACGGACACTGGTATATGGAGTATCGGGTGGCGCTAGACGTACAAAATAACGTCGTGCATTTTCACACTTACGCCGCTATTCCAGCAGCATGGAAGCTCGCCAGAGATTATCTCCGCCAAGGGCGGGTAGAGTACTTTCGCACTGAATATGGTCAAAAATCTGGACGAAAACACAAAGTTGAGAGGCGCAATGAGCTGGTATGGCAAACTTACCAGGAGGCTATGGCGCGGAAGGTTCACCGTGCCATGATTCCCGACCTCATCAACGGCAAACTAAAGATGTATCGTTTCCCTCAATTGAGTGATAGCCGGATTAGGGCTATCATCGCCTCGAAAAAACCTTCCTAAACTCGTCCCACTCAGTCTTCTTCTGCTCAGGGATAAATAGTTGGATTTCTGAGCAGTGAACGACGTTTGCCAAACCTGTTTGCCTTCAGCGGGTTAGCAAGCTCCCCCTTATCTCGATTTTTCTCCTTCACGAATACCCCTCCAGAAGCAACTCTCTCGACAGGCTAAGCTTGTAGGAACATGCGCGAGTGGTCTGATGATTTTTTAGACGAGACACGGCGCACTTGGCAGCCGCTCAGCAAAGAACCGCTCACGGCAGCCGATGCCCACGAGATTTGCGAAGCGATGGTCGAGTTTTTCACCGTGCTAAAGCGAACCCGCGACGATGCGACGAAACAACAGTCCGGCTCCACCGATCATAGTCGGTGAAGTTCAAATCATACCCGTCAAACCACGCAACGGCCTCATCGGCTTCGCGTCCTGTGTCCTGAACTATCAGCTCTACCTGGGTAGCATCGCCATACACACCCGTCCTGATGGCTGTGGCATACGCTTGGTTTACCCGTCAAAAATCCTCCCGAACGGGTTATCCGTCTCCTGCGTCCATCCAATTCGCCGCGAAACCGGCGACGTAATTACGGGGGCTGTGGCCGAGAAGATGCAGGAACTGGCCTCAAAATGTGGAGAACTGTTAGGTGAAGACGGCCAAATTGTGGGACGCCAAAACTCACACCAGGATACCCAATAACCTTCTGCGGTGGTTGATCTGCGGGACGCACACCCCACACGAGGTAAAGGCCGCCTTGCTCATCGCCAGGTTGAGTCTGGGATTTCATCGGAAGAAGACCATCGGAAGATTGGATTTACCTGACTTCGTGTCGTTGCTGAAGTGTGACCGTGCTACGGTTTCACGAGCGATCACGGCGCTGTGGAAGCGGAGGAAGATATTTCGATATGACCGACAGGGCAACCATTTCTATTACTCCCTCTA
>CAYJWN010000153.1:0-3338 GCA_964373835.1 uncultured Planctomycetales bacterium | reverse complement strand
CATGGACACCGCCCTGAAGGAGCAGCCGGAGATCATCAAGCGCTACTTCGGCACGGTGATCCCGTCGGCCGATAACAAGTTCGCGGCGCTCAACACCGCGGTCTGGAGCGGCGGCTCCTTCATTTACGTGCCCAAGGGCGTCAAAGTCGAGATGCCGCTGCAGGCGTACTTCCGGATCAACGCGAAGAACATGGGCCAGTTTGAGCGGACGCTCATCATCGCGGATGAGGGATCTGAGGTCACCTATTTTGAAGGTTGTACCGCACCAAGCTATTCGTCCGACTCGCTGCATTCAGCAGTGGTGGAGCTCATCGCGCTGCCGCATGCAAAGCTGCGCTATGTCACCATTCAGAACTGGTCGAAGAACGTCTACAACCTCGTGACGAAACGCGCGATTGCGCACGAAGGCGCGACGGTGCAATGGCTGGACGGGAACTTGGGTTGTCTGACCGCCGACGCACAGCTCTTTTCCAACCCACGCGGCCCCGTGGCCATCAAAGACGTCAAACCGGAAGATCATGTGTATGCGGTTGATTTGAACACGCTTGAGCCGAAGAAATATCGTGTCACGGCTACGCGATGCACAGGTATTCGTCAAACCTATCGCCTAGTCACGGATAACTATCGTGAGCTCAAAGCCACCGATAATCATCCATTCCTGGTTGTCGATCGGCAGCCGTTTTCTAACCTCACCCACTTGGAGTGGCGCCCACTCAGTGCGCTGAAGGTTGGCGACCGCATTGCGATCAGTCGAGGAGTTCCTGATGAAGGAACGCCCAAACGGTTGGAGTATGTCTACCCAGCCGTGAAGCGTGGAGCGCTAAAGCATCGTCCGCACCTTCCATTAGAAACCACTGAAGAGCTGATGTGGCTGCTCGGCCTCTATGTTGGTGACGGATATGTGGAACGAGACAAGGCAAGCGGCCGCTCTCGCCGGGTTTTCTTTGCCGTGCCTGAGAAGGATCGTGCTCGGGCGAAGCTTGAACGGCTGATCCGAGAGGTCTTCCAGGTTGAGTGGAAACCGAAGGGGTTATGTGTAACAGTCAACTCGGCAGTTGTCGCAGACTTCATCCTGTCCATTGGCTTCGCAGGCCTGGCGAAAGAGAAGCGGATTCCCTCCTGGGTGTTTGGACTGCCGCGCTCGCAGAAATTGGCGTTTATCGAGGGTTACCTGGACGCGGACGGATTTATCCGGAAGCACAAAGTCGCGGGGGGTCGCGAGTACGGACAGCTCGTCTTCGCCAGCTGCCACAAAGCCTTGTTGGAGGATGTCAAACTGCTCCTCATCAGCTGCGGCCTGAACCCGCTCAAGATCGCGGAGTATGTCAAGGAGCGCAAGTTGTACAAAGGGCGCTTGAAGGAATATCGCTGCTACTACCTCTCCATGAACATCCGTGACAGTCTTGAAGCTATTCGGTCAAAGACACTCGTCCGGGCTGGATTAGATTTCGTGCCGGTCAAGGAGATCGAGCCCCTAGGCACAGAGGCGGTATACGATATCGAGGTCGAAGGTGCGCACAACTTCATCGCGAACGGCATTGTCGTGCACAACAGCAAGCTCACCATGAAGTACCCTGGCGTATATCTCATGGGTCCTGGGGCGCATGGGGAAGTGCTGTCGGTAGCGTTCGCGGGCGACGGGCAGCACCAGGATGCCGGCGCGAAGATGATCCACGCAGCGCCTGAGACCTCCTCGGTGATCACCTCGAAGTCCATTTCAAAGGGGGCAGGGCGCACCAGCTACCGCGGTCTGGTGAAGGTCTATCCCGGAGCGGTCAATGCCAAATCCACCGTGCGCTGCGATGCGCTGATGCTCAGTAAGGAATCGCGGTCCGACACGTACCCGACGATGGAGATCGACGAGAAGCGCGTCCAGATCGGCCACGAGGCGACCGTGTCCAAGATCGGCGATGAGCAGCTCTTCTACGCCATGAGCCGCGGGCTGACCGAGCAGGAAGCGATGAGCATGATCGTGAACGGGTTCATCGAGCCGTTCGTCAAGGAGCTGCCGCTGGAGTACGCCGTCGAATTGAACCGTCTGGTTCAGCTCGAGATGGAAGGTGCGGTCGGCTAACTACTGCTCTAGGCTCTAGGCTCGAGGCTGTAGGCTCTAGGGGGTTGCCTAGAGCCTCGAACCTAGAGCCTAGAGCCTAGAGCGTTTTCACAGATGGAAGAGACGTTCAGCACGGCGACAATCAGTGAGCTCGCAAAACAATTGAAGGAGCCCCAGTGGATCACAGAGCTCCGTCGCCGGGCCCTTGCGCGCCATGCGGAATTGCCCTGGCCGCATGCAAGCGATGACATTTGGCGTCGCACCGATGTGGCGCTGCTGGATCCGGCCCGGGGCGGGTTTGCGCCGGTCCAACCGTCGCTGCTGCAGGGCGTGTCCCTCTCCGAGGCCCAGTTCACCGACCTGACGAAGCCGCTGGGTGATGAGCAGCTCCTGGTCCGAGTGAATGGGGCCTGGTTGCATGACGCGAAGCCGGAGGGGTTGGTGGTCGATGACCTGACGCACGCCGCGTACGACCAGCCTGATCCGATCCGCCAGGCGATCGAGGCCGACGGCCTCACCGAGGCGGAAGAGAAGCTCTCGAGCCTGAACGTGGCGTTTCATCATGACGACCTGTGTATCAAGGTGCCGGCCGGGTTCTCCGGGAGGAGCCCGGTTCGTCTCGTCCATGTCCTCTCGGCCGCGCCGCGCCAAGCCCTCTTTCCCTTGACGGTGATCCATGTCAGCGCGGGAAGCGCGGTCACGCTGATCGACGAGTACGTCAGCCTTGAGCCCGCGCCGTCACGCGAGCCCCACCTGGTCAACAGCCGCATCGAGCTCGTCATCGAGCCGGACGCCAGCGTCCACTATGTGCGTCTCCAGCGGTGGGATCGAAACGCCCGTGAATTTTTGCTGCAGCGGGTGACGTTGGCCAGAGGAGCCACGCTGACCATGGCGAACATCAACCTGGGGGCGTCGCTTTCGAAGGCGCACATCGTCACGAAGCTGGCCGGCGAGCACGCCTCCTCCAAGCTCTACGGATTTGTCTTCGGTCACGATCAGCAGCATATCGACCAGCACACGCTCCAGGACCACCACGCCCCCCGCACCTTCTCGGATCTCCAATTCAAGGCCGCCCTGCAGGATGAGAGCCGCATGATCTATACCGGACTGATCCGCATCGCCCAGCACGCCAAGCAGACGAATGCGTACCAGTCGAACCACAACCTGCTCTTGAGCCGGGGGGCCCAGGCCGAGACGATCCCGATGCTGGAGATCCTGGCCGATGACGTCCAGTGCAAGCACGGCGCGTCGATCGGGCCGATCGATGACGAGCAGGCGTTTTATC
>CAYJWN010000152.1:0-3372 GCA_964373835.1 uncultured Planctomycetales bacterium | reverse complement strand
GAGCTCTTAGTGCTGTGTGCTTAGTGCTTAGTGCTTGGCTTATTCCCATTCGATCGTTGCAGGGGGTTTTGAGGAAATATCGTACACCACACGATTCACGCCTTTGACTTCATTAATGATGCGGTTTGAGATGCGCCCCAGCAACTCTGGCGGCAGCTTGGCCCAATCGGCGGTCATCGCATCGAGGCTGGTCACCGCGCGGACCGCGATGACGTGCTCATACGTCCGCTCATCGCCCATGACCCCGACGGTCTTCACCGGCAGCAGTACCGCGAAGGCCTGCCAGAGCTTGCGGTACAGCCCGGCGCGCCGGATCTCTTTCACGACGCGCTCATCCGCTTCCCGTACCATCCGCAGGCGTTCGGCGGTCACTTCACCGAGAATCCGCACGGCCATCCCCGGCCCAGGGAAGGGATGCCGCAACAGCACCTCCTCGGGCAGGCCGAGGAGCCTGCCCAGTTCCCTGACCTCATCCTTGAACAGGTCCCGCAGCGGCTCAACGAGCGAAAGGCTCATCCGTTTGGGCAGCCCGCCCACATTATGGTGGGTCTTGATCGTAGCCGATGGCCCACCCCATGCCGAGACGCTCTCAATCACGTCCGGATAGAGCGTGCCCTGGGCCAGAAACTTCACGCCGCGCAGCCGCGCCGCCTCCGCCTCAAAGACCCGGATGAACTCCTCCCCAATGATCTTGCGCTTGCGTTCCGGATCAGTGACCCCGTGCAGCCGCCGCAGGAACCGGCTGGCGGCGTTGACGAGCTTGAGGTTGAGGTGGAAGTGGCGCCCGAACATCTGCTCAACCTGCTGCCGCTCGCCGCTGCGCAGCAGGCCGTTATCCACGAAGAGGCACATCAGCTGCCGGCCGATGGCCCGGTGCAGCAGCAGCGCCGCAACCGAGGAGTCCACGCCCCCGCTGAGGCCCAGGACGACGCGGCCGCCCCCGACTTGCTGCCGGATGCGCGTTTCCGCTTCGTGAATGAAGGAGCGCATGGTCCACTCGCCGCGGCAGCCGCAGATCCGAAACAGGAAGTTCTTGAGAATCCGCTGTCCCTCCTCGGTATGGATCACCTCGGGATGGAACTGCAGCCCGTAGAGCCTCCGGCGGTCATCCATGATGGCCGCCGCCTTCGTGTTGGCGGTCCGGGCGGTGACGCTGAAGCCCGCCGGCAGCCTCGTGACGGAGTCGCCGTGGCTCATCCAGGATACGAAGCTGCGGCGGGTGCCGGCGAAGAGGCCGTCCCGCTTGGCCACCGTCAGGACGGCCTTGCCGTATTCCCGCTTGCCGGCCCGGTGGACCCGACCCCCGAGGCAATGCGCCATCGCCTGCATCCCGTAGCAGATGCCCAGGGTCGGCACGCCGGCGGTGAAGATCGCCGACGGCGGCAAGGGAGCCCGGCGCCGGTAGACACTGGCCGGTCCGCCCGAAAGGATCAACCCTTTGGGCCGTAGCTCATGGATCTTCTTCTGGGTGAACTGCTGTGGGGGGAGGATACGGCAGAAAACATGCTGCTCGCGAATGCGGCGCGCGATCAGCTGGGTGTACTGCGAGCCGTAATCGACGATGAGGATTAGTTCATGGGGATTCATCGAAGTGGCTAAGCGGCTGGGTGGCTAAGCGGCTGGGTCATGAGCGGTTTTTTGCCACTGAGCCACTTGGTCACCTAGTCACTCGAGCCAGTCTTGATCGTTTTGCGCCATGCTGGTTCGCAGGTTGCTCGGCACTGCCCTTGCGCGCCATGCCGACGCGCTGGACCTGCTGGAAGATCTTCCCTTCGGTCTGGATCGAGGGGGCGATGATGATCTCGGTGAGCTGGAACGCCTTGATGTCCTTGGCGCCCACCGTCCCCATGCCCGTCGTGAGCGCGCCCATGAGGTTCTGCGAGCCGTCGTCCGTTTGGGCTGGACCGAACAGGATCTGTTCCAGCGTGCCGGTCGTTCCGACATAGATCCGCGTGCCGCGTGGGAGACTAGAGTGCGGGTACGCCATCCCCCAGTGATAGCCGCGTCCGGGCGCCTCTTTCGCTTTGGCAAAGGCTGATCCCACCATGACGGCATCCGACCCGCAGGCAAACGCCTTGCAGATATCGCCTCCGTTGCGCATGCCGCCATCGGTGATGATCGGAACATAGCGCCCCGTCTTCTTGTGGTACTCATCTCGCGCCGCCGCGAGGTCGACGGTGGCGGTGACTTGCGGCACGCCAACACCCAGCACGCCGCGGGTCGTGCAGGCCGCTCCCGGCCCGACGCCGACCAGCAACGCATGCGCGCCGGTTTCCATCAGCTCAAGGCCCTGATCGTGGGTGACGCAATTACCCACAATGACCGGAATCTTCATCGACTTGATGAACCGGGAAAAATCGAGCGGCTTATAGGCCTTGGCGATGTGACGGGCGGTTGTCACGGTCGACTGCACGACGAAGATGTCCGCGCCGGCTTCCTGGGCGATGAGGCCGAAGCGCTCGGCGTTCTGCGGGATTGTGCTGACCGCGCAGGGGACGTCGCCCTTCTTGATCTCCTCGACCCGCTTGGCGATCAATTTTTCCTGGATGGGTGCCTTGTACAGCTTTTGGACGATATTGGTCGTCTCTTCCACGTCACCCTTGATGATCTGGGTGATGGCTTCGGAGGGATCTTCGTAGCGCGCATGGACCCCATCGAGATTCAGCACGGCCAGGCCTCCGAGCTTGCCCATGGCGATGGCAAAGGTGACGTCGACCACGCCGTCCATCGCCGAGGCGATGAACGGAACGCGAAACTTCAATCCATCCAATTGCCAACCGGTGTCCACTTCAGCCGGATCGAGGCTGATGTTTCCAGGAACGAGGGCGATTTCGTCAAACCCGTAACAGCGCCGCGCGCGTCGTCCGATGCCGATCCACTCAGCCATTAGTCGCTACTCCTCATCTAGTCTAGCACTAAGCAGTAAGCAGTAAGCAGTAAGCAAGTGCACCTCTTGGGGAAGCTAAAAACAGACAGACCATGCCCGCGAGCATGGTCTGATGAGCCAAACCATCGATTTGTGTGAGCTGAGCCCTGAACCATACTCGATTTTACTAGTCATCCTACCCTCTGTCAACAACCACGGCAGCAGTTAACGTCCTCTCATGAAACGGCGAACTTCTTCATGATTGCCCACAAGCCAGAAGACGACTCGATCAGTCAGCTCAAAGATGACCCGATCGTGGATATCGATGCGGATCTCCCAGTAGTCCTTCTGAAAATTTTTCAGGCCTACGCCAGGCCGTAGCGGAGCCTTGTGGTCAAGGTAAGCCAGGAGTGCCTCAACAGCGTCGCGGGCTTTTTGCTGACGTTGCGGTGCAAGCTTCTTAAACCGGCGGTCAAAGCTGCTTGTAAACTCGAATTGCATCACCC
>CAYJWN010000151.1:0-3402 GCA_964373835.1 uncultured Planctomycetales bacterium | reverse complement strand
TGAGCGAGGGGATCGCGTGCTCGCCATCGAGGTCAAATGGGGACGGCAGCTGGATTCGTCCGTACTAAGAGCCGTGCGGTGGCTGCAGGAACAGCTCGGCACCCGCCTGATTATGAGCGTCGTCCTCTATGGAGGCGATGAGGTCTTCGCCTTGGGACCGCAGTTGGTCGCCGTGCCCTATGATGTCTTCTTTGGTGGTCGCCTCGAAATCGGGTCCACATAGGGCATCAAGGAGCGTATCGAGAGAGATTGAGGAGAAGCATAGGAAAACCGGTGCCGGAAAACCGGTGCCGTGCTAAATAGTACCGCCTAAAACGGGGCTTCCACAAGTGTTTGGTCGAGCATCGGGGCATAGGGCGACTCCAGCCGGACGAAGTCTCGATAGGCCGCCTGCCGGTCGGTTGGTGTCGGGCCGAGCTGTGCGTAGTAGGGATCCTCATCGACGAGCGCATGGGTGCGTCCGTAGGCGTAGGTCGGGTAACTGGACCACCGGTAGTCCTTGAGGTCGGTGACCAGCCTCGCCCGCAGCGGGTTGCGCTCGATGTAACGCCCCGCTTCGAGGGAGTAGCTCTCCCGCTCGACCAAGGGGCTCTTGTACCGGCCCTGCCAGACGTGCCCGGAGTAGTGGTGTGGCATGCAGAACCAGCGGGCATAGCCCTGGAGGACGAACTGCATGAACTTCGGCTTTCCCCGGGCCAGCAGGTCGAGGAAGTAGCGAAAGCTCTCCTCGGCCGTGAACAGAAACTGGCGGTTATTGCCCCGGGCGATGAGGTGGTAGCAGCCGTGGTCTTGGAGCTGACGCGGGAGTCGCGGCATGTTCAGGTGTAGGTGACACTATTTAGCACGGCCCCGGCTTTTCCCGGCCCCGGCTTTTCCTGCGTCGCAACGGCCACATCTTTAGCGAGCGATAGGAATTGGAGCGGGGCCGGCTGGCACCGGCGGTCGACTTGCCTTAAGCCGTTTTGGCGTCGCGTTCGCGGAGGCAGCCTTGGGAAACTTTGAGAGCAGGGACCGGAGCTCCCTGCGGAACCGCTTCTCTCTGGCGATATCAAAGTTTCCTTGGCCCAGATTGTGGTGGTACCAGAGCAGCTCGCCGGTATCGCCATCGATGACCGCCATCTGCACCACGGTGACAGATGGGTAGTAGTACACCATAGCATTGCCGAGCGTCGCCACGGCAACCAGGAGCGTCTTCGCGAGGTCCTTCGCAATTTCTCCGCCGCTCTTTTTGATGCCCTGACACCGAACGAACACCAGCGCGTCACTCTTGGCCCGATCGGCGAACACGTTGATGTCCGAGCCCACGGTGTAGCGGAACTCGCGGGCTCGGGGAAACCACTTCTTGTTGTACTCCTCGATGCGCTTATCGAACAGCTCTTGGACCGTGTGGAGGCTTCGTTTGAGCTCCGGATCGTTGTCTAACACCTGCTCGCTAACATCCAGTGGTTGCACCTGATAGCCTCGCTTTGCGAGGACCTGCTCCAGTTCCGCGATCGCTTGCTGGCGCAGTCCAGGCAGCAAGTCGTACATCATCTCCCGTTCCCCCTTAAAGGTGAACTTGTAGACTTCGATGCTCGGAGGAAGGACGGCCATCGATCGGATCTGAACATGAAGGGCTTTGAACTCGGGATGACGAGGCGGGCCAAGCGCGGCACATCCCGAGGCGGCAACGAGACAGGCGGTTGCAAGGCACCCGAGGCGCACGCGCGGGCTCATGGCTCCTCCTCAATTGCGGGGACTTCTCGAGTCCGCTCCATTTGTGCGAGGACAAACCGCCGATCTTTGGCGTTGGGCGATAACTGCAGGTAGCGTTCGAACTGCTTCAGGGCCTCATCCGATTGGCCTTGCGCCATCAGCAACAGCCCCATGCCGCGGTATGGATCGGCATACAAGGGGTCCTGGGCTATCGCCGACACATACTCCTCCTGCGCGCGTCCCTGCCAATACGGCGCCTGCTCCTGCTCGGCGATTTGGCTCATCTGTCTCCAGGCCGAGCGGTTCAGCTCAGCCTGTAACTTCTTGGGATCTTCCGCGATCAGGCGGTACGCCTCAGCGAGATAAAAATGCGCGGCGGCATCCTCGGGTTTACGTCGCAGGATAATCTGCAGGTCCTCCGCTGCGTGGTAGTAGCGGCCCAATTGGAGATTGAATGCGGCGTTATCGACCCGAAGCTGATGCGTCGCTTCCAAGAAAGCCGCATCCTCCCTCGCCGGGGCAAAGACATCCAGCGCCCGCGCGCCCATCGATTCTTTCACCGCTTTGAGGCGCTCGGTGTTGGAAGGGTGGCTGCTGAGGAAGCCCACCTCGATCCCTCGCTCGTAGCGCTCGTGCTCGGCCAGGAAGATCTCAAAGACGCGCTGCGCCTCGCGGAGGTCGTAGCCGAGCCGTTGCATGACGGTGAGACTTTCCTGATCCGCGGTCGCCTCACGTTCGCGTCCGAAGCCCGTCACCGAAGCGATATACGCCATGCTGAGGCCGAACTCCCCGAGCCCACTTAACCCAATGGTGGCCAGCGCTGGCGACAGCACGAGCTCAGTCAGTTTGGTCGCCACCGTCTTGCGCTGGTAGCTGTCGGTGAAGTAGACGAGGTCACGGTTCATCACGTGCGCGATTTCATGCCCCATGACGAACGCGCACTGCTCGGCGGACGTCAAGCGCGCGATCAGCCCCGTGTTGAAGTAGATCGATCCATCGCCAAGAGTAAAGGCGTTCAGTGTGGAATCGCGGATGACCTTCAGGCGGATGCGGTAGGGAGAGGACGGGGCAATCTGCGGCGAGAGCGGTTGGGTGAGCTTGTCCAGATAGGCTTGGAGCGCTGAATCTTCATACACCGCGCCGCTCTGGTCCAGCAGTTCCTGAAACTTGCGGGAATCCTCCAGAACGTAGGTTTCAAGCGACCTGAGTTTGTTCTGGACCGGACCTTGATCGAGCCGAACGGTTGGCGCTGTGGCGCAGCCACAGCAAACGGAGAGTAGCCAGGCGATGCCAAACGTTCCACGTACAGGTTTCATCCCGTCACGCCTTCTCACGTATCACAGCAGTGCAGCCTTCAGAGCGAAGGCGTGCCGTGTGCCGCGTGATTAACCGGAATGGTTGCGCGCCAAAGAAGGATGAAGAGGACGGCCGAAACGGATTGCCTGCTCCGTAATTTCGAACGCGCGCAGGACGTATCCTAGCGCACGCTGCATCTCAAGTCAACCGGCTATTGTAGAGTGTCGATAATTCGGGGAATTTTGGGGACAGTATACACCAATATTCATCCTGGTTTTCGAGGACGGCCCTTGTGCGGGAAAAGGTACCTTCTGCTCTTCGCAGCGTCTACGACCCCTTCTTACTGAGCCATGGTTGATGCCGTTGCCAGCGGCAGTTGGCGAAGTTCCATGACGAGGTTGCCGGCCAGCG
>CAYJWN010000150.1:0-3413 GCA_964373835.1 uncultured Planctomycetales bacterium | reverse complement strand
GAGTTTCTTGCCAGGGTGCCTGCCAAACTGGTCCCTGCGGTGCGCCCCTACATTGTCTCTTGACAAGACCGGTAGGTTCGGCTAGACTTTTGTTAGCACTCGATTGCTATGAGTGCTAAATCCAGGCGACAAGATGAGCGTAAGTGACATTGAGCAAAGGAGAAACAGAATTCTAGAGATCATCATCGAGGCCTATGTCTTGACGGCCTCGCCGGTGGGCTCCGAGTTTGTCGCGCGCAAGCTCAGATCCACCTTAAGCTCGGCCACCATTCGACACATCATGGTGGGCTTGGAGGAGGCGGGCTGCCTTGAGCAGCCGCACACCTCGGCTGGACGGGTGCCAACCGACCGCGGCTATCGGGTCTATGTGGATTCGGTGATGGAGATCCGCCACCTCTCGCAGGAACGGTTACGCGAGATCGAAACGCTCATCCAACCCGCCGAGCTGGATGTGGAGGAGCTGCTGGAGCGGGCGGGTACTGTGCTGGCTGAGCTGACGCAGCAGGCGGCGTTTGTGATCACGCCGACGGTCAAGCAGAGCACGGTGAAGCAGATTGAGCTGGTGCCGCTGAGCGTCCGGAAGCTGTTGTGCGTGCTGATCGCCAATGAAGAAATGATCGCCTCCCGAGTGGTGGAGATGGAGGAGCCGATGACCCGCGACGAAGCGGCCGCGCTGGCGCGCTTCATTAATACCGAGCTGGTCGGGCTGCCGTTCAGCGCGCTGCTTGAGTCGCTGGAGCGGCGGATGCTCGCGGAAAGCGACTCGTTCTACCACTTTGTGAAGCGCTCGCTCAACATCCTGCAGCACGCGCTCTCCAGCGAGCCGAACGAGCGGCTGCTGTTTGAGGGGATGAGTTACGTGGTGTCGCAGCCGGAGTTCAGCCGCGATCCCCGCAAGGCTCACGAGTTCCTGCAGGGGCTGGACGCAGAGGACGTCTTTCTTGATCGGATCCGCCAGGACCTCTCGCCGGATGGCGTTCGGGTGCGCATCGGCCGTGAAGTGCAGATTCCGGGGCTCGATGAGTGCAGCTACGTGACCGCGCCGTTTGCGATCGGGGAGGAAGTCATCGGCGGCGTGGGCGTCTTGGGCCCGCGGCGGATGGACTACCCGCGCATGCGCTCCCTCGTCGAGGGCATGGGCCGCTGCGTCGCCCAACTGCTCATGCGATGGGATGAACGCTGAGAGCGGATGAGCGAGCCGCCGAAGACCACGCATCAGACTGACGCACATCAGCATGACGTGAAGCGGCTGCAGCAGGAGGCCCAGCAGGCGAAGGACCAATACCTGCGCACGCTCGCGGATGTCGAGAACACGAAGAAACGGCTCAGCCGCGAGAAGGAAGAATTCGCGCGGTATGCCGCCGAGTCGATGGTGCGCGAGCTGTTGCCCATCGTCGACAGTTTGGATCACGCGCTGGTGGCGGTGGATAAACAGTCCGACCCGGAGGCAGTGGTCACAGGCGTGCATTTGATCTACCGGCAGCTCTTGGGGCTCTTGTCGAAGGAAGGGGTCAAGCGGATTCCCACCACGGTCGGAGAGCCGTTCGATCCCCATCGGCACGAGGCGGTGGCGCAGGTGGAGGCCGCGGACGGCGCGCCGGAGAACACCATCGTGGAGGAAGTGCAGGTCGGCTATACCATGCATGGCAAGGTGATCCGGCCGGCGATGGTGAAAGTGGCGAAAAGTACCAAGGATCAGAAGTCAGAAGTCAGAGATCAGAAGTCAGAGGATGGCAGGAGTGATGGCTGAGTCACAAGTCATTCGGACCATCCGTGATCTTAAGGTCTATCAGCTCGCATACAGATTGGCGACGGAAGTATGAGCATGTGTTCACGAAGTACCTGAATGATGCGCTCGGTTCGTCCGAGGAGACGCGTACCTGGTTGGAATTGAGTCGTGACTGTGGCTATCTCGCAGTAGACATCTACGATCGACTTGAGCGTGGCTACGATGAAGTGAGCGCGACGCTGTATAGCCTAATGGAGAAGTGGGAGACGTTTGAGGACCCGTCTGACATCTGAAGTCTGACTTCTGATATCTGAACGAATAAGAGGAGGCAAAAATGGCTAAAGTGATCGGTATCGACTTGGGGACATCGAACTCGGCGTGCGCCGTTATGGAGCACGGGCGGCCCGCCATTGTGCCGTCGGCGGAAGGCACCAGTGTGGGCGGCAAGGCGTTCCCGTCTTATGTCGCGTTCACGAAGGACGGGCAGCTGCTCGTCGGCGAGCCCGCGCGGCGCCAGGCCGCCACCAACCCGGAAGGGACCGTGCAGGCCGCCAAGCGGAAGATGGGCACCGACCACGTCTACCGCATCTACGGCAAGGAGTACACCCCCCAGCAGATCTCGGCGTTTATCCTGCAGAAGGTCAAGCGGGATGCCGAGGCGCACCTGGGTGAGCCGGTGAAGGAGGCGGTCATCACAGTGCCGGCCTACTTCAACGACAATCAGCGCCAGGCGACAAAAGACGCCGGCTCGATCGCCGGCTTAGAGGTCCTGCGCATCATCAATGAGCCGACCGCGGCGTGTCTGGCGTACGGGATCGACAAGGCCGGCAAGGAGCAGAAGATCCTCGTCTTTGACCTGGGGGGCGGCACGCTCGATGTGACGATCATGGACATGGCGCAGGGCGTCTTTGAGGTCAAGTCGACGAGCGGCGACACCCAGTTGGGCGGCACCGACATGGACATAGCACTGGTGGACTACATCGCGGGCGAGTTCAAGAAAGAGTCGGGCATCGATGTGCGCAACGACAAGATGGCCTACCAGCGCATCCGCGAAGCGGCGGAGAAGGCAAAGATCGAGCTCTCAAACGTCCTGGAGACCGACCTCAACCTGCCGTTCATCACGGCGGATGCCTCCGGCCCCAAGCACCTGACCATGAAGCTGACCCGCGCGACGCTGGAACGGCTGATTGAGCCGATCATCAACCGCTGCCGAGGCCCGGTGGAGAATGCGTTGCGGGATGCGAAGCTCAAACCCTCGGACATCGACCGCATCATTCTGGTGGGCGGCCCGACGCGGATGCCCATCGTCCAGCGGTTTGTGGAGGACGTGGTGGGCAAGAAGGTCGAGCGCGGCGTGGATCCGATGGAGTGCGTGGCCATGGGGGCCGCGATCCAGGCCGGCATCATGAAGGGCGAGGTGAAGGACGTCCTGCTGTTGGATGTGACCCCGCTGTCGCTGGGAATCGAAACCCTGGGCGGGGTCTTCACCAAGCTGATCGAGCGCAACACGACCATCCCGACGCGCAAGAGCCAGATCTTTTCAACCGCCGACGACAACCAATCGGCGGTGACGGTGCGCGTCCTGCAGGGCGAACGGCCGATGGCGGCGGATAACGTGGAGCTTGGCCGTTTCGATCTGGTGGGGATTCCGGCGGCGGCGCGCGGCGTGCCGCAGATCGAGGTG
>CAYJWN010000149.1:0-3479 GCA_964373835.1 uncultured Planctomycetales bacterium | reverse complement strand
GCACCGGCGAGGCGGGGTCAGACCCTGTTGGGGCAAAGAGTGTCTGACACTTGCTTGGTTTCTCGGAGAACGAGCCACGCCACAGCCTTAGGCGGGAGAGACGCATGCACAGGATGAAGAGACCGCTGGGTGCTCGCTGGCTGGCCGTCCTGCTGGTGTGCATGCTGGCGCGCCCCAGCGCTGCACAGGCGGCGAACGTGTGGCAAACCTTTGAACTGGCCAGAGAGCTCTGGGATGTGGGCAGCGCAGTGAATGATGTGGTCACATTTGCGAGGGCCGCGGCGGGGAATAATTCTGCTGGCATCGATCTCATGGTCACTCAGCTAGCTATCGCTGCTGGCGCTCCTGGCGTGGCGTTGTTGTATGGGATCGCGCAGTTCTTGAGATTGATCTTTGGGACTGCGCCCGTCTACGTGCCGGATGAGTATGTGGAGGCGGCAAAAGTGCTCGATGACCAGGTGAAAAACCTGCGCCTGCGTGCGGCTAAGCTGGAGCCGCTCTTTCCGGGCTGGTGCCACACGTTCAACAACACCCTCAGCCGGGGTGCGCAGAGCGGCACGGTGACGGCGCTGCAGGCGGCGCTGATCAACGAGGGGTTTACGCTGAGCCGCTCCGAGGTGGCCGAAAGCACCTTCGGAGACTACACCATGGCGGCGGTGAGCGGTTTCCAGGAGAAGTACCGCGCCGAGATCCTGACCCCCGCCGGACTCACGAGCGGCACCGGCGCGGTGAACCAGCTCACCCGGGACAAGCTCAACGCGCTCTACGGCTGCGACCGCTACCACCCCGAGCCCCTGGACTCCGGGCTCGACAACGACTGGCGCTTTGAGTACGACGAGTTCCAAGAGGCGCTCGACACCCTCGGCGCGCAGCTCGTCCGGCTGCGCCGCCGGGCCTCGAAGCTGGAGACCGCGTTCCCCACCTGGTGCTTCACGTTCCCCGAGCCCCTGCATCAGGGCGATCGGCATGCCAACGTGGTCTTCCTGCACGCGGCGCTCATGGAGGCCGGCCTGGAGGTCAGCGAGACGGACCAGTTGCGGAGCCACTACGGCAGCTCGACCGCCGCGGCGGTCAGGGCGTTCAAGCAGCAGTACGGCCTCACCAATACGGACGGCAGCGTGGCCGGCGGCGCCATGCTCGACACGCTCAACAGCTTCTACGCCTGCCCGTCCGCCCTCGTGCGGCCGCAGGACCCCGATGAGCGCGATCAGCTGCAGGATGAGCTGCAGCAGCGGCTGCAGAGCCTCTCTGAGCAGGCCCGGGTGGCCCGCATCCGGGTGGCCAAGATCGAGGCGCAGCTGCCTGGCTGGTGCCGCACCTTCGGGGAGAACTTCAGCCGAGGGGCCCAGGGCCAGGCGGTGGCGTTTCTGCATAGCGCCCTCGCGAAAGAGGAGCTCTTCACGCCGCCGGGTGAGCGGCACAGCGCCCGGTTTGGTGCCGCGACCGAAGCCAACGTGCGCCGGTTCCAGCGGACCTCCGGCCTCAATCAGACCGGAGCGGTCAACCGCGCCACGCGGGACGCCTTGAACCTGCGCTACGGCTGCCCGTTCGGCACAAAGATCAGCGCGCCGGAGCTGCCGCTGTTTCTCCTGAGCAAGCATTTCACGTTTGAGGAGGGCAGCGGCACCGTGACGCGGGACGCGCGCGGCGATCAGTATAGCGACGCCGGCGTGCTCATCTCGTTTGCGGCCACGGGCACGATTGTCGGCGCGAGCTGGGACACGCAGGGCCGATACGGGAAGGCGCTGCGCTTCAACGGGCTGAACAACTCTGTCCAGATTGGCAGCAGCAACCCGCAGGCCTATACGATCGCCGCCTGGGTCAATCCGGCCTCGGCCGCCAATCGCAATATCATCGTGAGGACCACGGCGGCCGGGCCGACGGTCACGTGGTCCCATCAGCTGCGGATCACGAGCGCCGGCAAATTCCAGCACTATACATCCGACGGCGCGGCGAAAGCGGTGACCGGGACCACGACCGTGGTGCCGGGCAATTGGTATCACGTCGCGGCGGTGGCGACCGCCAATGGCCAGATGCGCCTCTACGTCAACGGCAGAGAAGAGGGGACGCGGGTGGCGGTCGGGACGCTGTTTGCGAGCGGCGATCGGTATCTGATCGGGTCCAATTCCGGCAACGGCATGGGCTATTTCAGCGGCCTCATCGATGAGGTGGTGATCTATGATCGCCCGCTGGCCTACTGGGAAATCGCGCGGCTCTTCAGCAGTGCGCCGAACCGGAATCCATCGTTCTCCCCGATCGGTCTGCAGACCGTGGCGCTCGGGGCCACCCTCCAGTTCACCGTCTCCGCGACCGATGCCGATGGGGATCCGCTGACGTAC
The DNA here is from genome assembly GCA_964373835.1 of uncultured Planctomycetales bacterium. Lineage (GTDB taxonomy): Bacteria > Omnitrophota > Gorgyraeia > Aquiviventales > Aquiviventaceae > CAYJWN01. The sequence goes on along the minus strand of CAYJWN010000149.1, from coordinate 1,140 downwards.
ACCGCCGCCGCGCTGCCTGCTGGGGCGAGCTTCGATGCTGCCAGCCGGGTGTTCCGGTGGGCGGTCCCCGTGACGCAGGCGCTCGGGACCTACACCCCGATTTTCACCGCCACCGATTACTCCGGCGGCGCGAGCAGCCTTCTTGTCGCCATCACGGTCGTCGTCCCGACGCCGCCACCCACCTTCAACCCGGCCCTGACGAACGCGACCTTCACCACCCTCACCTCCGGCAAACTCTACATCCGCGCCCGGGATCCGGACGGGGGGCAGCTGAGTCTGACAGCGAGCGGGCTGCCCAGCGGGGCGACGTGGCGGCGGCTGGGGGACGTCACGCAGGACAACACCTTGACGAGCCAGGATGCGGACTGGATCCGGGACTACCTCGCCAAGACCCGGACGTTCTCCGCCGAGCAGTTCTGGTTGGCCGATGTGAGCGGAGACTTCAAGGTCGATGCGGGGGATGAATTCCTCCTGCGTGTCGCCGTGGAATATCCCTGGGTCACCCCGGATATCATTAACACCCGCGTCCTGCTCTGGACGCCGACGCTCGCCCAGGGGGGCCAGAGCTACCCGGTGAGCGTGACGCTCAGCGATGGGGTCAATACCCCGGTCACCGGCTCCCTCACCCTGAGCGTCGTGCGGCCCAACCTCGTCTCGAACGGGGGTTTTGAGGCGGGCCAGACGGCTGACTGGAGCGGGTTCAACGGGACGATTCTCAGCGTGACGGGTGAGAACCCCTGCGTGAGCCCCTGCGAGGGCACCAAGGTCGCCAGGGTCGTCCTCCTGGGGAGCACCAACCAGGCGCTGACACACGCCGACATCCCGGTGAGCGCCGGAGCCGTCTACTGGGCGCGTGTTGCCCTGCGGACCGAGCTGACCGCGCCCGCGCTCGCCAGCGTCTGGGTGACGCTCCAGTGGCTCAACAGTACGGGGAGCGTCCTGCGCACCGAGACGTTCGCCGCGACGAACGGCGTGACGCCCTGGACGCTCAAGACGAGCCCCAACCTGTGGCCGCCCGCGGGGGCCGTGAAGCTGCGGCTGCACTTGCAGGCCTCCGGAGGCACCGGCCGCGCGTATTTCGACGCCGTGACGCTGGAGCGGATCCAATGAGGCCGTGAGCCCGCGGGTGAGCGTGGAGCG
>CAYJWN010000148.1:0-3514 GCA_964373835.1 uncultured Planctomycetales bacterium | reverse complement strand
TGATCAAGACGCGCCATCAGATCATCAGCATCCAGAAGGGGCTGGCGTCGGAGCTGGGGCAAGAGCACGCGGAAATCCTCAACGCGCACCTCTTAGTCCTGGAGGATCAGTCGCTGCGGGAGGAAATCATCAACGGCCTCAGAACGCAACACCTCAACGTCGAGGTGGTCTTCAACGACGTCATGCGGCGGCACCTGAAGGCGTTTTCCAAGACCGAAGATGAATACCTCCGGGAGCGCACCGCGGACATCGAGGATGTCCGCAAGCGGGTGCTCCGCAACCTGCTGGGCAAGCGCACGGACACCTTGGTGCAGTTGGACCAGCCGGTGGTGGTGGTGGCGCGGGATCTCTCCCCGTCAGAAACGGCCCAGATGCACAAGCGGCACGTGCTGGCGTTTATCACCGATATCGGAGGCCGGACGAGCCACACGGCCATCATGGCCAAATCGCTTGAGATCCCGGCGGTCGTCGGCCTTGAGGGGGCGACCAAGCGCATCCAGAAAGGGGAGACCGTGATCGTGGACGGCACCCGCGGCGAAGTGATCGTCGACCCCGATCCGGCGGCCGTGCAGCGCTGTGAGCTGGAGCAGCGCCGCTACCAAGAGGCCGGCCGGCAGCTCCTGCACCTGAAGGACCTGCCTGCGGAGACGCTCGACCATCACGCGGTGGTGCTGTCGGCCAATATTGAGCTGCCGGATGAGATGCCGTCCGTCATCGCGCACGGCGCTGCCGGCGTTGGGCTGTTCCGGACCGAATTCCTGTATCTCAACCGCTCCGATTTTCCGACGGAAGAGGAGCAATATGGGGCCTACGTCTCAGTGGCCGAGCAGATCAAGCCGCATCCGGTGATCATCCGGACCATGGATCTCGGCGGGGATAAGTTCCTCTCGCCGCTGCAGCTGCCCGCTGAGATGAACCCCTTCATGGGCTGGCGGGCGATTCGGTTCAGCCTGGCGCGGCCGGATCTGTTCCGCCTGCAGCTGCGCGCGATGTTGCGCGCGAGCGTCCACGGCAACCTCAAAATGATGTATCCCATGATCTCCGGTCTCGAGGAGCTTCAGCGCGCCAATGAGATCCTCCGCGAGGTGCAGCAGGAGCTGACGCGGGAAGGGGTTCCGTTTGACGGGGAGCTCGAGGTGGGGGCGATGATCGAGGTGCCCTCGGCGGCGCTGACATGCGACCTGCTCGCCGGGGAAGTGGACTTTTTTTCCATCGGCACCAACGACCTGATTCAGTACTCGCTGGCAGTGGACCGGGTCAACGAGAAGATCGCCTATCTCTATGAGCCGACGCACCCGGCGATTTTACGGCTCATCAAGCAGATCATCGACGTGGGACACGCCGCCAACATCTGGGTCGGGATGTGCGGCGAGATGGCGGGAGAGCCGGCGCTCGCCCTGCTGTTGTTGGGGATGGGGCTTGATGAGTTCTCAACCTCTCCGGTGCAGCTGCCGATCGTCAAACAGGTCATCCGGTCGGTCGAATACTCCTTTGCGCAATCTGTGGTGAAGCAAGCGCTCGCGCTGCGCACGGCCAAGGAGGTTGAAGCGTTTCTCCTGGCCAGCCTCAAGCAGGTGACCCCCGCGCTGGTGGAGTAGCCGATGCCGATCACGGCGATTCTGCTGGCGGCCGGCTACGCCACGCGGCTCTATCCGCTGACGAAAGACCGGCCGAAGGCGTTACTGCCGCTGGCGGACGGCGTCATCGTGGATGAGGTGCTCGGCGCGCTGGACGGAACGCCGGGCATCCGCAAGCGCCTCCTCGTGACCAACCACCGCTTCGCGGAACAGTTCCGCCAGTGGCAGCAATCGCGCGGCGTCGACATCCAGATCCTCGATGATGGAACCGACACGGCCGAGACGCGGCTGGGGGCGATCCGGGATCTTGAGCTGGCCCGGCAGCAGACGGATCCCCAGGATGACCTCCTCGTGCTGGGCACCGACAACCTGTTCAGTTGGCCGATGGCCGATTTCGTTGCACAGGCCCGGCGGCGCCGGCCCGATGCGAGTATCGCGCTGTGGCAGGCCCCATCGCCTGAGGCGGCGGCGCGGTTTGGCGTGGTGGTGCGCGATGCATCGGGCCGGATCACCACGTTTGTGGAGAAGTCGCCCAGCCCGCCATCCGCCGATGTCGCCTTATGCGTCTACTACTTTCCCGCGCCGATGTGCGGCACCATCCGAGCGTTCATCGCTGGCGGCGGCAATCCGGACGCCCCGGGGTTTTTTTTGGAATGGCTGGTGCGTCGGAGCCGCGTCTACGGCGTGATGATGGCAGGGGAGTGGCACGATATCGGAACACCTCAGGAGTATGAAGCCGTCCTGCAGCAGGTAAGAAGGAGGAACGCATGAGGCGTCACCTGTTTACCTCGGAATCCGTCACAGAAGGGCATCCCGACAAAATCGCGGATCAGATTTCTGATGCCGTCTTGGATGCGATTTACGAGAAAGACCCCAACGGCCGCGTGGCCTGCGAAGCGCTGGTGACGACCGGGCTGGTGATCGTGGCGGGTGAAATCACGACCTCCTGTTATATCGAGATCCCCCAGATCGTGCGGGAGACGATCCACCACATCGGCTACGTCGAGCCGGAGCACGGCTTTGCCTACAAGACCTGCGGGGTGTCGACCTCGATTCAGGCCCAGTCGCCGGATATCGCCCTGGGGGTGGATAAGGGCGGGGCCGGCGATCAAGGCATGATGTTCGGCTACGCGACGCATGAGACGCCCGAGTTCATGCCGCTGCCGATCGTCCTGGCGCACCGGCTGGCCCGGCGTCTGTCCGAGGTGCGCAAGCAGCGGTTGGTCGACTACCTGCGGCCTGACGGCAAAACGCAGGTGACCATCGAATACCATGACGGCCACGTGGGGCGGGTGGAGGCCGTTGTGGTCAGCGCCCACCACCGGGCGGGCGTGCCGCTGTCGAGGATTCGCGCGGACATGAAGGAGCTGGTGATCGGGCCGATTGTGCCGAAACACTGGGTGGATCGGAGGACCAAGATCTTCGTCAACCCCACGGGGCGGTTCGAAATCGGCGGGCCGATGGGCGACACGGGCTTGACCGGCCGCAAGATCATCATGGATACCTACGGCGGCGCCATCGGGCATGGGGGCGGGTCCTTTTCCGGCAAGGACCCCACGAAGGTGGACCGCTCGGCCGCCTACATGGCCCGGTATGTGGCCAAAAATCTCGTGGCCGCCGGGGTGGCTGACAGATGCGAGATTCAACTGGCCTACGCCATCGGGGTGGCGGAGCCCGTGTCCATTATGGTCGACACGCACGGGACGGGGAGGCTCTCTGAGCAGAGCATCATGAAGATCATCCGCGAGCTGTTTGATCTCACCCCCCTGGGCATCATGCGCACGTTGAAGCTGCGGCGACCGCTCTACTTCAAGACCGCGGCCTATGGCCACTTCGGCCGTGAAAACGAAGGATTCACGTGGGAGGAATTGGACCGGGTGAATGAGATCAAAAGAACCGCACGTAAGCACTAAGCACTAAGCACTAAGCAGTAAGCA
>CAYJWN010000147.1:0-3521 GCA_964373835.1 uncultured Planctomycetales bacterium | reverse complement strand
CGAAGGCGAACTGGAAGCGCCGCGCAGAGCTCAACATGGCGTATGCGTTCTCCGCTTCCCAGACTTTTGTTGAGGCGGCAAATGTCTTGACGGACGCCTTGGTACAAAACGGCTTCAATAAGCAAGAGGCCAAAGAATTGATTACACCGATGCCAGCCATCCAGCACGAGCTACCGCTAGGGGATACGGACTTCTTTATGGGCATGGTGACCGCAGAAGTATCCGAAGCTCCTCGAACAGAGGGGTTAGTCCGGGATCTTTCTGAGAAGGTGAAGTACGACGCAGGGACCGGCACGCTCACTTTCCAAGGGGTAATGGACGACCGAGAGCGTGACCAATTGAGAGGCTGCTTTACGACCGAGGAGGGGAAGGCGGTGGTTGAGCGCGTATACCGCAAATCCCGTGGGCTTCCATCAGAGGACACCGGGACGCCATCAGAACGCGGGGAACGATTAACCGTTCCGGTCCTATCGATTAAGCAAGGCGACTTGTTCGAGCCCGTGGACGAGACGCACTTCCTGGAGACCCCCTGGCGGCTGTCCGAGTGCGACAGCCTGCTGTCAGAGCAGGAGTTTCCATCGAACCGCTCGGAGGGTCAGCAAGGCGAAATTACCGTTACCGATCAAGGTCGAATCGAGACACGCTTTCTGGGTGAACTCCATCAACAGATTACCTTTCTCGACTTTGATGAGCGATGGACCGTTCCCACGCTGGTTCACTGGCTGGACCGGACGATTTCGCACCGCGATATCACGCCCGAGGAGTCCGGGGTGTTTCTGACACGGCTTGTGCGACAGCTCATTGAGCAGCGCGGCATTAGCCTTGATCGTTTGGTTCACGACAAATACCGGCTTCGGGAGGCGGTTGCTGCCAAGATCGATGGCCATCGGCGGAAGGCGCATGTCTCAGCGTATCAAGCCCTCCTATTTGCGGGTGGGTCAGACTCGGTCACAGTCAGCCCTGAAATCTGCTTCACCTTCGACCCACTGCTGTATCCCTATGGCACCCTCTATCAAGGAGCTTACAGATTCAAGAAGCGTTATTATCCGCAGGTCGGAGATCTGAAGGCGGAAGGAGAGGAGTTCGAGTGCGCTCAATTTCTGGACACGCTACCCGAAGTCAAGTTCTGGGTGCGGAACATCGAGCGCCGTCCGTCACACTCGTTTTGGCTTCCGACCTCAAGCGATAAGTTCTACCCGGACTTCGTCTGCCTCCTGAACGATGGTCGCTTCCTGGTCGTGGAGTATAAAGGTGAAGATCGCTGGAGCAACGACGACTCCAAAGAAAAGCGCGACATCGGCGGCCTGTGGGAAGCCCGCAGCTCCGGCCAGTGCCTGTTCATCATGCCAAAAGGCAAAGACTTCGAGGCGGTCAGAGCCAAGATTGGCGCGTCGATAATCCCCAGCCTTAAGTGAACCAAGCAGTGAGGATCTGGGGATATCTGGCTACCACGGTTTCAGAAGGCGGGCCGAAAGGGTTCCTTGACCATTCCGGTTTCCCTGTGCTAAGCTTAGAATTGTTCGAGAGAGGATACCCCTGACGAGGCCCTCGATGGAAAAAGCCCAGAAAGAACATACGAAGATTGTAGCAAAGGCCAAATCCTCAGCTGGCGTCGAGGAGTTGATGAAGGTCTATCAGCGTTTTCAGAGAGCTAACGACGTCACCACAAGATACCTGCGACTCGTTTCGCCGCATACCTACCAGCTTAATAGCAACAAGTCCCTCCTGCGTTAATGCCCACGTGGGGCGAGTTGTTGGGTGAGTTTCAACCACCCAATACCCCAGACTCGATCAGACGCAAGTACCTTGCCAAGCTTGCAAGCCACACGGGTAGAGACACCATCCTCTACTCGACCAAGTGGACCGATCCTGCCAATGTTGGCCCCGAGGTCATCAGCATTACCGAAGAAGACATCCAAGGGTTCATGGAGGTCGTCCATGGACTCAGGAATGAGAAATTGGATCTCATTCTCCACAGCCCGGGTGGCTCTCCAGTAGCCACGGAAGCCATCGTTAAGTACCTTCGCAAGAAGTTCTCGCACATCCGCGTCATAGTGCCACAAGGCGCGATGTCTGCAGCGACCATGCTCACATGTGCTGGAAACTCGGTGGTGCTTGGAAAGCATTCGTTCCTAGGCCCCATTGACCCGCAATTCATCTTACAAACGCCGCTTGGAAGTCGCATGGTACCAGCGCAAGCCATCCTGGACCAATTTGATCTAGCCAAACAAGAATGCAAGACTTCAGAAAACCTCGGCCCGTGGTTACCAATCCTGAGCCAGTATGGACCTGGACTTCTCATCGAGTGTAAGAATGCGATTGCTCTCTCAAGGAAACTGGTGGCGGAGTGGCTTGCTCAGTATATGTTTAAAGGTCAGAAGCGAGCCTCCCACAAAGCTAGCTTTCTAGCCAGGAGTCTCGCCCGTCACAGAGAGCATAAGAGCCATGGCAGGCATCTGAGTCGTGACGACTGCAAGAACCTAGGTTTGATAGTTGAAGACCTCGAACAGGACCAAACCCTTCAGGATTTGGCTCTGTCTGTATTTCACGCCTCGACGATTACTTTCAACATGACGCCTGCTGCCAAGATCATCGAGAACCATAATGGGAGGGCGTTTGTAAAACTTGCTGGAGCTATTCGACTTCCAGCCCAACTTCAGCGTCCACAACAGATTCAGCCTGAAAAGCCGCCAGCTCAGTCTCCGGAAGTTCCAGCTCCCGCCTTATTCTGATACGCATTTGTCATTCGGGTACGTCAAGCGCGGCCTCGGACGACCTGGTCGATCTCAAGCAGAATTGCCAGTTCTGGTCGATTCTTCCTTACGAACTGGCGGAGGCGCTTTTCGGTGAAGTGAGCTCGGACGCGGGGATGGTTCGCATGAGCCCGAAGGGCGGCCAGCACGGACTCGGGCAGCTTGAGGATTTGAAGGACGCGGGCGATGCGGGAATGGTCTTCTTTGAGAGCCCAGGCCAGGGCGCGGATGCTCTGAAACCCCTGGTGCGACATCATCAGCCGGTAGCGCCATGCCCGCTCCCAGGGCGGCTCCTCAGTCATCCGGTTTAGGTAGGCCTGCCAGTCACGAGCAGATACCGGTCGCTCACAGGGAAGACCGGGAGGCGGCTTGCCCTCTCTGACAATGATTTCTTTCGGGATTAGAAGACAGGGCAAATGGAGAAGGCATGGTTCGCGCTGAAGTGACATCCTCCGCCCCCTAAAGGGGGCGGCATCCTTCAAAAGTTGAATCGGAGTTGCCTGGGTCCCTCTTCATGCCGACGCTGGTACCGGATATACCGCTGGATGATCACCGAGGTCACCGCATCGCCAGTGGCGCGGACGAAGTACCCGTCGCTCCACAGCGACCCGCCCCACATCGCCTCGCGCAGGTCGGGGAACTCTTCGAGGAGTCGCCGCGCCGAGACGCCCTTCAGCACGTTGACCAGCTCGGCTGGACTCCAGCGGGGCGCTGCCGAGACGAACACGTGGACATGGTCCGGCATGACCTCTTGCTCCACGATCTCGA
>CAYJWN010000146.1:0-3526 GCA_964373835.1 uncultured Planctomycetales bacterium | reverse complement strand
CCACCGCCATCCCACACGCCATCGCTCGGCCATGGTAGTCCTCCCTCGTCAGCCTCAGTCGCAACCATACCATAGATTTCAATACGTTGTCAAATATATTTTCTAATATATTGAAATAGACCTGCGTGCCTCTCATCAATCGCTGTCATGAGACATCTCATCATACTCATGTATAATACCTTATGGAAACAACTCGCAATGTTAGTCGTCTCTCATATGGTATAATATTCTTGACTATCTATTGAAATCATGCTAGGCTTGAAAGCGTCATGACGATGACCTTGGGGCAAAAACTCCGACAACTGCGCAAGCAGAAGAAGCTGAGCCTGGAGGAGGTGGCCAAGGCAAGCCACCTGGCCATTGGCACCTTAAGCCGGCTGGAGCGGGATCAGGGCCAGACGAAGCTGCCCACCTATCAGAAGCTTTGCGAGGTGTACGGGATCACGCTCTCGGAGCTGTGCCAGGATGTGCAGCTCTATAAGGAGAACGGCAAGACCACAGAAGTCCCCGGCCCACTCACCCCCAGCTCCCCAGCGGTGCAGCGTTTTGCCTACAACGCGAAGGCCACGGCCATCCTCTTAGCCCAGCAGGTCATGGACAACCCCATGCTCCCACAGCTCATCATCCTGCAGCCCGGGGGCAAGACCCACCAGGAGCAGACGCGGCTGGGCTGTTCCAAATGGCTCTTCGTCCTGGAGGGCAAGATCGAGGTGACGGTAGGGGGCTCAACCACGCCACTGAAGCGATATGATACACTCATGTTTAAGGCCCATGTGCCGCATCAGCTGGGCAACGCGGGCAAGACCGTGGCGAAGTGCATCAGTGTCACCAGTCCGGTGGGACTATAACCATGCCGAAAGCGAGGATTTTGGTCTGCGACGATGAGAAGAACCTGCGCAAGGCGATCCGCCTGATCCTGGAGCGGGGCTACGAGCTGGTCTTTGCAGAGGATGGGGAGGACGCTCTGCAGCAGTTCAACACCAGTCCGCCCTTCGATCTGGTCCTGCTGGACATCAAGATGCCCAAGAAAGACGGCCTCGAAGTCCTCAAGGAGCTCATGGCTGCGCAGCCCCCTCCAAGAGTCCTCATGCTCACCGCCTATCAGAGCCTGGAGCTGGCCCAGCGTGCGACCAAGTCAGGAGCGTTGGATTACGTCACCAAACCCTTTGAACGAGAGCAGCTGCTGAAAGCTGTGGATCGCGCCTTGAGCCTGCCCAACTGGCAGCGGCCAACCCCAGCCACGTGATTCCCGATGCGCACGTCCCAGCGGCAGCCGACCCATACCGCCTGGATTCGGGGCGCGATCTTCTGGTTTGCCGTGTGTGGATCCGTCGCCATCGGGGCGATCCTCACTCCGTGGCTCACCCGCGCAGTTGGCCAGTCCGTGGGGTGGCTCGTCGTGCTGGTGGTCGTCTCCGTCCTCAGTGCCGTCTTTACGCGCTTCCTAAACCAGAACGGGTCGCCCACACGGAACCAGCCTCTCGCCTCGCTCCTGGAGACCACCACCCGGGAACTCCCGCGCATCCGGCAGCGACGCCGATTGCTGCGCTTGATCACCCGCGCTCTCGTGCGTGGTTTTAGCGCAAGCCATGCGACCGTCTTCCTGGAAGACCCTACCACGTCCACCTACTGGCTGGCGGAGCGCTATGGGCGGGCCCTGCCCACGCCGATCCAGCAACTCGAGCGCAGCAGTCCGCTCGTCCAGTGGATGCAGGAGTTTCACAAGCCGCTGCGGCGGCAGGATAGCCTGGAGACCTCCCAGCGCAACGGCCCCACCAACGAACCCAATCCCTATGGCAGGCTCCATCTGATCCTGGACAACCTGAGAGCTGACCTCGTCGTGCCCAGCTTCCGTGGCAGACGGCTGCTGGGGTTTGTGGCACTGGGGACCAAGGCCCATGGGCACCCCTATACCGAGGCCGAGGTAACCGGCTTGGCGCGCTTAGCGCGGGAGTACGCGGTAGCCCTGGATAACGCCCGGCGCTATGAGGAATGGGAGGCCACCGCCCGCAAGCTCCAGAGCGCGCAGGGGCGGCTCATGCAGCAGGAGCGGATGGTGGCGGCAGGGAAGCTCGCCATGGGGCTGGCGCATGAGATCAAGAACCCTCTCGCGGCGATTAAGACGTTCACCGAATTTCTGCCGGAGCGGTATGACGATCCGAACTTCCGCCAGGAGTTCTCCGAGGTCGTGGGCGAGGAAGTCGATCGCATCAACCGGATCGTCCAGAGCCTGTCAGACTTCGCCAAGCCGATCCTGTTGAAGATCGAAACCATCGATGTCCAGAAGGTCCTCAAGGACACCACGACACTGCTCTCGAATGACTGCCTCAAGCGCAACGTCAAGCTCGAGCAATCCTTTGAACCGCAGCCCATCCTGCTGCCCGGGGATCCGAACCAGCTCAAGCAGGCCTTCCTGAACCTCTGCCTCAACGCCCTGGATGCGATGGAGACAGACGGCGGAACCCTCTCGGTGAGCTGTCAGTACCGCACCGGCGAGGCGATTATCTGTATTTCAGATACCGGCACGGGGATCGCGAAGGAGCATCTGCCCCAGCTGTTTGATCCCTTCTTCTCCACCAAGCAAAGCGGGATGGGCCTGGGGTTGGCGGTGGTCAAGCAGATCGTGGATCATCACCTGGGTTCCATCCGGGTGGAGAGCGAGCTGGGGGTGGGGACCACGTTCGAGATCCGGCTGCCCTTGGCGGTGCGGTTTAAAGCGACTCATCCGCTGGTTGGCAACGTGGCCGAGCGCTCGACGCCGAACGAAACGGGCATATCCCTTCATCTCCTTGTCGTGGATGATGAACCCAAGCTCCAAGCGATGTTGAAAGATGTCTTTGGGGTCATGGGCTCTCGGGTTCGAGTCGCCGCCAGCGGAGAGGAAGCCCTGGAACTCATTGCCAGGGACATGCCCCAGCTGGTGTTGCTGGACTTGAAACTTCAAGACATGGATGGCTTTGAAGCGCTCAAGCGCCTGAAGTTGCGCTATCCTGCCCTCTCCGTCATCGTCATCACTGGCATGTTTGATGAGAGCATCGACCGCTACGTCAAGAGCCTCGGGGCGCTGGCCTGCTTCCACAAACCGCTGGACCTAGGACTCCTGCTACGACAGGTGTTCCAGCTTGCAGCGCAGGCGTCTCCTTAGCTTCAACCTGCGTCACTGACGCCCCTGGGCGATGGGCAGGCGAACGCTGAAGGTCGTGCCCTTGCCGTACTGAGACTGCGCGTCGATCGTGCCCCCGTGCGCTTCAATGATCTTCTTGATCACAAACAGGCCCAGGCCTGTGCCTTTCTCGGCCGACCCTTTCGTGGTGAAAAACGGCACAAAGAGCTGATCCCGCTCCTCCTTCGTCATGCCCATGCCGTTGTCTTCGATACAGAGTTCCAGCCAGCCCTGCTCACGCAGGGCCGTGTTGGTAATCTTGACTTCCCCGCGATACCCCGTATCTTGAGGGAGCTTGCCTATGGCCATCCGCTCCTGTTTGGCGGTGATGGCGTCATACGCATTGTCGAGGAGGTTGAAGAA
>CAYJWN010000145.1:0-3589 GCA_964373835.1 uncultured Planctomycetales bacterium | reverse complement strand
CCCAGGAAATCGCACGATCCACCGGCGGGGTCCCGGCTAACTTGGACAGCAGTGACCCCCCTTCTCATCTCACCCGCCTCTGTGTGTCTATTGCACCACTTCTTTTTTGATGGATATACAACCCGTTCCGGCCGGCATCACGAATATCCGGATCGACGCACCCGCGTCGAGTACCGCGATGGTCTTCGCGAGGGTGCCGGCCCGCTTCAAGCCGCTAAAGTTTCGCCTCGCCACCTCATCGCATCCCTGGGGCCAGTACGCGACGGTTTCATACATCCCCCCGCAGCCGTTGGCCTGGTTGGGGGCAAAGCTGGCGCTGGCATAGGCGGATGCGGCATCCTTTACGGGGATTTCTATGGATACCGAGATCAACTGCTGGTCCGGTTCGGCAGGTGGGGGGAACAGGAAGGCGCCGGCCCCCTGGGCGCCCGCGGTGAGGAAATTCGCCACCTGGTTGATACGGCTGGTGCAGGCCAGCACCCCGACCTTGAGCGCAGCCTGGGTGATGAGGTTCACCTTGGATGACGCCAGTTGACCAGCCGGGGCCGGGGGTTGCAGCGGCACCGGCGCCACGGGCTTGTCTTGGGCCGTCGCCACGGGACGTACCACCGCCAGACCAACGGCCACAGCCAGTGCCATACTCAGGGCAACCCTTTTCACCACACGCTCTCTTTCTAGAATCGGTCACAGCTATCACCCGCCCCCCCCCGCGGTCAAGAAAAAACTTCACGGACTGCTAATTTGCGCGAGGACACCGTGGGACCCCCGCGCGAATGATGCGACGGGCGGCACTGTCACCGGAAATGTCACCAGACAGGCAAAGCAAGGCGCTACCTCGTGCGGCTCGGCAAAACACTGCGGTGGGCTCACCCGCACCGGGGTACGCAGACGGTGCCTCAGCAGTCGATCGGCGAAGAAGGCTCATGCTCTCCACCATGAGCTGCGCAAAAACGTGTTGGTCGTCTCGAGGGGCGACAGCCGTCGATGAAACCCTCGCTCAAGATGTTGGTCATCCCGGCGAGAGGGGCCACGGCCCCGCCCGCCGCGTCAACGTCTTGAGCGCCTACCCCCCTAATACTACTGTGTTACTAATCATCAGCCCGTTTCCGGCGCCCGACCACAGGAGCGACAGAAGTGCATGATAACCCTGAAGACAGTGCGAGAACGCCCGCACCTCGGGCAGTCCGCGCTCACATTGGACGCCCAGGGCCACCGATTGAGCGCTGAGCGCACGGCCTCTTCTGGTCGGGCTCCGACAGCGAGCAGGGCTGCGCCGAGTGCACACGCTCCGTCGTCCGTCAAGAGAGTTCGAAACGCTTGGGGCCTCATCATCGCCCCCAACCGAATCGCCTCACTGAGTCTCATGGCACCCTCCGAGCTGTGCTGCGCGTGCTCGTTCACTGAATCACCTGATCCGCCCGCCCCAGCAGCGACGGCGGGATCGTCAGGCCGAGGGCCTTCGTGGGCTCTTCGTCTTGCCCTTCGCCCTCCGCTTGCTTGGAGACTTGGAGGTTGGCGGAGGCGGCGTTGAGGTCTTCCGGACATCGAGCACGACGTCGTGCCACCAGTGCTCGGCTGGCATACGCCCGTCCCCAGCCGCACAGCTCCATCGACCCGCAGAGGTTCGGGCTGCCGAAGGCGCGCATCAAGCGCTGAATCCACACCGCCAAGTCCGCGATCGCGGACGTCGACGCGGACACGATGCTGAAGACGACGCGCTCTTCGGCGCCGGCTACGTGAGGGACTCCCTGGGCGTACGTGCGGAGGCCGCTCCGACTCCGCACCGGGGTGTTCGTCGCCTCTGTTTACCTGGCCGGGCGGTAGGCCGGCGCTACGTTCTGCGCCTTGCGGAGGGACGCCATCCACTCGGGGCCGGTGAGGAGCTTCGTGGTCCTGGCAGACTTGAGGGCACCGCCCGCCCCGAAAGCCAGCGCGAGCGCCGCGGCGGCGATGTCGTCCGGAGCCTCGAAGATCGCCACGACATCGTACTCGCCAAAGCTGTAGCCGTAGGCGACGACCTTGACGTCGGCGGCTTCGAGGGCGGGCCGGACCACGTCGAGGCGGTCCTTGGGATCCTTCACTTGAGCGGCCAGGGACTCGGCAGTGTACGCGGCCTGGTACATGAACAGCGGCATACCCTTGTCCTCCCGCGCCCTGAGAATGGGCGATTCTAGCCCAAACCCCAGCTTCCGTCGCGTGGCGAGTTGATGCGATGATCGACCCTGCGTCCGTGAGATCGGCTTGCTCCGCCTCGGCGGCCCGAAACGCGGGTTCACGCCTCCGACGCCGATCACCCAGCGGCGTCCCGGTGCTCCGAAGGGCTGGTGCGCCCTACTCGATCACCTGATCCGCCCACAGCAGTAACGACGGCGGGATCGTGAGGCCGAGAGCCTTGGCGACCGAACTGTCATCGCGGCTTTGGCGGTGCTGGTCGACGCGGTGGCGGCCGTCTCGGGGCGCGCCGGCTTCGGGACCGGCGGCGCAGGCGCAGTTTTGTGCCGGAGCCAACCCTCGAGGTTTTGTCGTGATGCCCGATTCCTCATTCGATGACCCGATCCGCGCGCAGTAGGAACGACCGTGGAATGGTGATGCCGAGCGCTTTGGCCGTCTTGAGGTTCAGGACGCCTTGGTCGTCTGCTGCGCCTCGGCGGCCAGCGGCGCAGTGAGGACCGTCAGGGCGACGAGGACGATGACTGCGAGCGACTTCATCCCAACTCCCTTCGCGTTCTCGGCAAGTAATTGGCCGTGTAGGCGTGGGCACCGGGCGCCGGCTCGTACGCTTGAAGCTGCGCGTCGTCATCCCTATGGCGGCCGCGAAGGCCCCGAGCGCCGCCAGCGCCGCCGTCTCGCTGCCGAGCACCGTCTGGAAGAACGACCCGCTCGGCGTGGCTCCGAAGCGGTTGGTGCTGCTCCCCCGCGAAGTAGGCGAGGTCCTCACGGCGCACGTGCCCCGCTTCGAGCGCCGCAAGGTACGGATGGCGACGGATCTCTTGCTCCACGGGGTCCAACTCGTGCCTGATCTCCGCGACCAACCGCTGGGCGTTGGTCATGTCGGGCTCCCGCGCGGCCGGCCAGCTCGCGGCGTACCCTTCCCCAGGGCCTCGTCCCGCGTGATGTGTCCGCTCTCAGCGGTCAGCGCATCGGTCTTCGCGGCCATGATGAAGTCGTTCCGGTGGAGGCCGCGGATCTTGTGGGTCCACCACGTCACCGTGACACGCCCCCACTCGGTGAGGAGGGCGGGATGGTGACCCTCCGCCTCGGCGAGGGCGCCGACCCGGTTGGTGAAGGCCAGCGCGTCGGCGAAGCTGGGGAAGTGGAAGACCCGCTCCAGCCGGGCGATGCCGTCGCGCTCCAGCAGTTGCCAGCCTGAGACCTCGCGCCTCAGCTCCGCGATCTCCGCCTCGGTCACCCGGGGCGAGTCGCGGCGGCAGGCGACACACCGTTCGGCGGACAGTGTGCTCATCGCGCGCACCTCCCCGGGCGCCCTCCGAGCCGGGCCCGGGTCCCGCCCACGGGCCCGGACCCGGGCCCCGCACCCGCTGCGGCCACCTTACACCTCCGAGGCGCTGCCGTCAGGCGCTCAGGCCGC
>CAYJWN010000144.1:0-3591 GCA_964373835.1 uncultured Planctomycetales bacterium | reverse complement strand
ACGAAGAGACTGGTCGCACGTGTCCAGGAACCGCTCCACCCCGCGCAGCAGCGTCATGCGCTCCACGATCAGCAACAGCCCCACGGGCACGGGACGGGACGGTTTTAGCCACGTCGACAGCTCCACCGCCGTGGTGGCTCCTCCTCCGGGCGTCGGCACTTCTTCGAAGATCGAGACGCCGCGGAACTCTCCGAGCAGCTCATTCCTCAGCCGGAAGCGCATGGCGGTTGGCGGTTCCTGCTCGACCTCAAACGTTAAGGTCAGCGTCTTCCACAACACCTTGACGTCCACCTGGATCACCTGCCGCTCGGGCGACCGCTCCAAGAAGCGCACCGCCGTAACGCCCGGGGTCATGGTGCCGACATCCGAGTAATCGGAGGACACATCCCACACCGCCTGCCGCGGATACGGCGCCGTGAAACGCACACCTGCGAAAATGCCTTCTGTGTTGCTCGCTTTCTGGCGCCACCGCACCTCGTGACGGCCGACTTCCAGTTCGCGCACCACCTCCCGTCGCCATGGCTGCTCAAGGACGTGCGTGTCGATGGTCCCCGCCTGCGCCGGCAGTGGTGCCAACGACAGCGCGATGGCGCCCCAAAGAATCGGGTAAAGAATCGGGGACAGCCACTGAAAAGCGCGAAATCGGCGGCTGTCCCCTGAAATCTGCCGGAATTCCCAGGACATCTTATCCCGCCGCGGTCTGGCGCGTCGTGAAGAACTGTTCCAGCGTCATCGACTGCCACGGGCCTGTCGTTACGCGTCCACGCCGACCCACCATGCAGATCGCCCGGCTCTGCGGATACCGACGCTGAAACGCCTCCATGCCTTCGGCTCCCACAGGCCCCGCACCAAACTTCACCTCGATCGCACTGATCTGTGTCCCCTGGGCCAACACAAAATCGACCTCCACTTGCCGATCCCGCCAGTAGAGCAACTCCCCCCCGCGTTCCTGGGCCCGCCAATAGAGTTGCGCCCCTACCGCATTCTCGGTGAGTCGACCCCAGAGCGCTGTATCACGGGTGGCCGCTCGGAACCCCACCCCTCGCATCGCGGTGACCAGGGCATTGTCGAGGACAATCAGTTTCGGGATCGACCCACGCTGCTTGATGCGGGAGCCGCTGAACCGTTCCAGGGGTGCCACGAGGAAGGCGTGAGCCAGGAGCCGTAGGTACGAGGCGATGGTCGTGGTATTGCCGGCATCCTGCAACGTGCCCAGCATCTTCTGATAGCTGAGGATCTGGGCGGGATGCGCGACGGCCAGCCCAAAGGTTTGGCGAAGCAGCGCCGGCTTGGACACCGGCGCCATCAGCAGAACATCTTTGGAGAGCGCCGTCTCAATGAGCGAGTCGCGGACAAAATGCTGCCAGCGATCCATGTCCTTGCGCAAGGCCAAGGCCCCGGGGTAGCCCCCGAAATAGAGGTACTCATCCAGGCGAAGGCCAAAACAGGCCTGACACTCGGGAAATGACCAGTGCGGATGCCGATGCAGCTCAAAGCGTCCCGCCAAGCTTTCCGACAGGCCCCGCTGCATGAGCAACGCCGAGGATCCCAACAGCACCACGCGCAGCCTTCGGTCGTTCCGCCGATCCTCATCGGCCAGCCGTTTGGTGATCTCGCTCCAGCGGGGGATCTTCTGGATCTCATCAAGGACCAGGAGCGTGTTCTGCCCGCGGCGTCCGGTCAGCCGACGCGCCGCCTCCCATTGGGTCTGGATCCATTGCGCGGTCGGGATGCTCGGCTGGTCGGCGGTCTCATACCGCTTGGGGCCGGTCCATCGATCCAGGAGCTGGTAGGCCAGGGTGGTTTTGCCGACCTGCCGAGGTCCTACGACGACTTGCAGGAGGCGAGGGGCGCTGTGGAGCCTCCTCCACAGCCGCTGGAAGTAGGCGCGGCGAATGTAGGGTTTCATCGTCGCAACCATGGTAGCCCCCCCGGGTTGCGGAGTCAACGATTTACTCAATTGACTGAGTAAATAGTCTTCTCGACTCCAGGGTGGGGAAAGAACGGACGCGCGCTGAAGGCGGGTGATCCAATCGACTCCCCTGCCTGCCGGCAGGAACAGCGGCCAACCTCCTTTCCCTCGCATGCAATCATGTGGGGCCAGCCCAGATCAGCTAGGCGGGGCTATTCGGGCTGGCTCCGACCCATCCCAACTGGAATTGAGTAAACTGTCACCGGAAGCCCAGCCGCTTTGTCCCTTCTGGACGCTGCACGGCTTCTCCAAGCAGGCCTTCCAGGCCGACTGCCCGAATGCCAGGTGCGAGCGTGGAGAGCGCGGGGTCCCCGCCGAGCGGACGCCGATACACGACCCGCTTTTCGATCACATAGGTCTTCGGGATGGCCGCTCCCAAGCGTTCCAGCGGTACCGCCGCCTCCGGCGTCACCGTCCGAGACGCTTTGGCCTCAATGAGCCGCAGTCGGCGGTCTCCCATCGGCCAGAGGAAATCCACCTCCAGCCCCTGCTGGTCTCGAAAGTAATACAGCTCGCGTCTTCGCCCGGCGTTCACCTGGCACTTGACGATTTCCGAGGCGACAAACCCCTCGAAGACCGGCCCGAGGAAGGGCGAGCGCGCCAGCGCCGCCTCGTTCGCCAGGCCCAACAGATGGCACAAGAGCCCCGAATCCACAAAATAGAGCTTGGGCGATTTGATCAGCCGCTTGCCGAAATTCTCATAAAACGGCGGCACCAGGAGAATCTGCGCCGTCGTCTCCAAAATACCCAGCCACTCGGTGACGGTCGGCACCGACACCCCCAGCGGAGCCGCCACATCCGTCTTATTCAACAACTGCCCGCAGCGCCCGGCCAAGAGCGCGAGAAACCGGCGAAACGTGCTCAAGTCGCGGATCGAGCTGATCGCCCGCACATCACGTTCCAGATACGTCTGAATGTACGAATGGAACCAGACCTCAGCCGCCGAAGGCCGCGCGAGCACTTCAGGAAATCCGCCGCGCCACATCGAGACGCGGGGCGTTTCCTGCAGCGACAAGGGCAGCAGATGGAACACCGCCACGCGCCCGGCCATCGACTCCGACACCCCGCGCATCAAGGACGCATCCTGCGAGCCGGTCAGCAACCACCGGCCGCAGCGCCGCGGAACGCGGTCGATGCGCGTGCGGAGGTAACTGAAGAGCTCCGGCACGTTCTGCACCTCGTCCAGGATGGCGGGAGGCTGCGCCTCCTCCAGGAATCCGCGCGGATCGCTCCGGATGCGCGCGATCACATCCGGGTCTTCCAGCAGATGATACGCCGCCTGGGGGAACAGCCGCCGAAGCAGCGTGGTCTTCCCGGCCCGGCGTGGCCCGGTCAGCAGGAGCGCTGGGAACTGGCGGGACGCGCGCACCAACTGCGGTGCAATGGCTCTGCGGATGAACGCCATGATGAGTATTGTAAGCTATAAGTTTAGAAAACTCAATACCCTCGTAGGCCCTCCCTATTTCATCGGTCGCGCAACGATTGGTTGGTCATCCGCTCCGCTATGCCAAGGCGCTTCATGATGCGGTGAGCTTCACCTGGATCCGCTCGGCGAGATACACAAACTGATGGGTCTGATAATAGGCTCGGGGGGTCGGCTCCAGCAGCGAGCCAAGGGT
>CAYJWN010000143.1:0-3691 GCA_964373835.1 uncultured Planctomycetales bacterium | reverse complement strand
TCCGGGCATCGTCGGCAACGCGTCATGAATTCAACCCCATCATAGAATCTGAAGAACCACAGGGACGAAGGGCTTCCTCGCCGGACGTAACCGAGGTAGCGGAAAACGTCTCCGCCAACTGAGCCCTCCGTGCCGGGCGACAGGAGAAGAGTTCGAAGCTCGGGCGACACTTCGCCCACCTCAGCCCAGGAGGGAGCCATCCTCCATTCAATCTCGCAGCCGTCGGCACAGACCGAGTTCTCACGCCATAGCAGAGCTCTCGTGAGTCGAGACAGGAAGCGGTCGAGGACGGGTTGATCGAGCTGGAACGCGTAGCCCGTTCCAACGTACAGTCCGGCTGCTGATTGGATGTCCACGGGGATAATGCTGTCGAGCAAGTGCTGGATATGCCTGCCACTCCGCTCTGCCAGATCTCTCGCCAACGCGCGATCTCGCTTGCTCGACAACACGCTCTGAACAGCAGGATGTGTCTCAGTCGAGGCCAGCGACGTAACGAGATTTCGGACGCTCTCGTCGTCCCTGCCATGGGCTTCGTTGCAACCACGGCAGCTCGGAACCGTTATGGCGTCCTGTGGGCGGACGGGGAAGAGACCCAGAGGCGGAACATGGTCGCGGTCCGTGGCCTCGGCCCTCTGACAGTAGATACACGGTGGTCTGATCATGGCTCGTCGGCAGATTGTCGGTAAGACATGAGCCTACGCCGCTCGGCGGCCCAACCCCGCTAACGTTTGGAGCCAGTACGAAATCCTGCGATTACCCAGTCAACACCCCACACTACGAGGAATCCGATGCCAAACGATACGGGGATCCCGACGACAAAGATGAGCCATCCAAGCGGCTGCACCTGCTCGAATCCCGTCGAGACGATCGCGATGTAGATCACCCAAGCGGCACTTGCCAGCACACCCACCGCTACATCCAGTCTCCTCATTCCCTCAGTGATCGTGGGCAACGGCTCACCTCGTCGCGAGAGGTTTAACGAAACACAGCCGAACGCTGCGGTGAGCGGTGCGCGAAGCGCGTCCGCTCGACCGCGAGTTCGACGCCTTCGGACCCGTCAAGAAATAAAGCAATCAACTTTGGGGATCACCTATGCGGCGTGGTCAGGTAATTCCAGTCGCCATGGAACTATCCTTCATTCAACAGAGTGCCGCGCAGGAATGAGGAGCGCTATTGCGGGTCATCATCTGCCCGGGCGCGCGCAAAGATGACCAACCGGTCGATCTGCTGGCAATGTTCTTCCTCGTGCTTGACGAGGTAGATCGCCACGTCGGCGATGGTGATCGGGCCGTGCTTTTCATGGGTACCGGCGCGTTGCCACTCGGCCGGCGAAATCCTGCGCAAGAGGTCGACCAGCTCCGCGCGACGGCCAATGTAAACGTCCAGCAGCCCTCGAGGATCAGCTGTCTGCGTGTAGCCCGCCACCTCCGCCCAACGGCGCTCGTCGTACGCAGGCAACTGCGGCTCGTCGCGCGCCAGCATGCAGTAGATGCGATAGGCGAGGATGTCGTCTGACGCGCGCAGGTGGGCGAGGACTTGCGCGATCGACCACTCGCCATTCGGTGCGGTGCGGAGCTCGGCGGATGACAGGCCCTCGATGGCGTTCGTGATGCGACGGGGCACTAACGACAGCCGCCCGACCAGACCATCGAAGTCCATACCGCTCGGTACGATGGATCCTCGCCTTGTGTCAACCGGGATTTCCGACCATTCTTCTCCATTCCTATGCTGCGCAGCGAGCCGCGCGCGCTCCAATCTGCCGTTTCGCCGGTGCGGAACAGATGAAGGGGGTCTCTCGATGGTTCCTGCCCTCCTGACTGCGAGTGCTCCGGGGTGTACCGTCCATGATCACCCCACCCCAGAGACGCTCTCGATGTAGCCGTACTCCCGTAGACCGTGCCGGAATGTCTCGAGGTAGAGCGAAGCAAGAGCAGGCGCGTGAGGACTCAGAAACCCTATGCGATGAATCCTCCCTGCTTGCAGCTCCTCGGCGGCAAGCGGCGCAACGCGGACCGCGAGGGCGAGAAGTAGGGTGGGAACGGTGAGAGACAGAGTGGCGCGCATGGACGTTCCACACCCCAGACTCGGCGCCAACGCATAAAGCCCCTCAAAAGCTGGTCGCTCCCCCTGTGTGTGCGATGAACGGTCACGCGGAGCGGCGCGCGAAGCGCGTCCGCTCAAGCGTGGAGAGACCTGGGCAGCTTGCCAGCTATCGCAGATCTCGAAAGAACTCGCGGAGGTCGCGGGCCAGCGCCTCCGGCTCCTCCAGGGCGGCGAAGTGGCCGCCAGCGGGCATGGTCGTCCATCGGCGGAGATTGTACTCGCGCGCGACCAGCGCGCGGGGAGGCCGCACGATCTCAAGCGGGAAGTCCGCGTAGCCAGTGGGCGTCGCTATGGGTTCGTCCCGCGATGGCAGCCACGGCCGGTGGTGGTGCGCGTAATAGAGCCAGAACGACGAATTGATAGCGCCGGTCGACCAATAGAGGGTGATGTTTGTCAGGAGCTCGTCCTTGGTGAAGCGGCGCTCCACGTCGCCTCCGCAGTCGCTCATCGCACGGAACTTCTCCACGAGCCACGCTGCCAGGCCGGCCGGCGAGTCCGTAAGCGCGTAGGCGAGGGTCTGCGGCCGAGTGCCCTGGATGGCCATGTAACCGGCCTCCTCCCGCTCCCAGCGCTGCGCCTCTTCGAGATAAGCGCGTATCTCGGCACTGGCCGCTACCTCATCCGGCGATGGGCGGATGAAGGCATTGGTCAAGTGGATGCCGGCCAGACGCGGGCCAAGGGCGTGGCCGAGCCGCGCAGTGATCAGACAGCCCCAATCGCCGCCGTGCGCCCCCCAACGGGGGTAGCCCAGAACCTCGGTCATCAGCGCTGCGAAGGAGTCCGCGATCTCTACGACACCTAAACGTGGCTGGCCCGGCGAGAACGAGAAACCGAAGCCGGGCAGCGAGGGTGCCACTACCGTGAAGGCATCCGTCGCGTCCCCTCCGAAGCGAACCGGATCAGTGAGGAAGGGGATCAGCTTGTGGAACTCCCACACCGAGCCCGGCCAGCCGTGGGAGAGCAAGAGCGGCAGCGGTCGGGGTCCCCGCCCCTCTTCGTGAACGAAGTGCAGCACGATCCCCGCCAGCGGCACGGTGAACTGGCGAAAAGCGTTGAGGTCGGCCTCGTGGCGGCGCCAGTCGTAATGGTCGCGCCAGTGGGCGACCAGGTCCTTCATGTAGCCGAGGTCGCTGCCGTACTGCCAGCCCGCGTCGGGCACTTCATCGGGGAAGCGCACACGGGCGAGGCGCTCGCGGAGATCGCCGAGGACCTCGTCGGACACGCGGATTACGAACGGACGAGGGCTGGTGGTCATGGGCTCCGCTCGGAAGACCGGCTTCTCAACGGGCGCCCCATTGCCGTCCAACGCCGCGGTGAGCAGCGCGCGAAGCGCGTCCGCTCCAGCGCGATGACTCTCATCCAGGCCTCCTCCCCGCCACCCGGCGGGGTACGGTGATGGCGGCCAACCGAACACCCTCCCACCGGGAGGGAGGAGGAGATGGGAGATGAGGTTCTACACGAAGCCCCACCGATACTACTGTGGGATCGACCTGCACGCGCGGCGGATGTACATCTGCGTGCTGGATGGGCAGGGCGGCATCCGCGTCCATCGCAATGGCCCTGCCACCCCGGAGCACTTCCTCACGAC
>CAYJWN010000142.1:0-3699 GCA_964373835.1 uncultured Planctomycetales bacterium | reverse complement strand
ATCTCGCCGAGGTGGACAAGCGGGGGCTGCCAAGCGAGCCCTACGGCAAGATGCGCTTCCTTGACTACGAGGAGCGGGTTGTACCCCGCACCATTGGGAAGGAGCAGGACGCCCGGCTCAGAGAGCTTGCCGATCTGACCGGCAGGAGCTTGTCAGAACTGGTGAGAGAGGCCGTTGAGCAATGTCTTTGAGGATCAATCTTCAGTGAGACGTTGGTGAGACGTTGGTGTTTCGCTGCTGAGGCCGTTGCGATACAATAGGGTATACTATGGGCAGCCGCGAGAAGCTCCTGGAAGATGTCTTGCGAGGCACCGCCGATGCCAACATCCAGTTTACCGGCTTGTGTCAGTTGCTGCGCAGCCTGGGTTTTCGTGAGCGCATTCGCGGCGACCATCACATCTTCGTCAAAGACGGCGTCGAGGAGATTGTGAACCTCCAACCCAAAGGCGGGAAGGCCAAACCCTATCAAGTCAAACAAGTGCGCAAGGTCATCCTGCGATACCGATTAGGAGGAGGCGAGGAACATGCGTGAAGGACAACCGCGATACGAAGTCATTATCTATTGGAGCGCTGAGGATGCGGCGTTCATCGCCGAGGTTCCGGAACTGCCCGGGTGTGCTGCCGACGGCGCCACCTATCAGGACGCCCTGGCTAATGTAGAAGTGATCATTCGAGAGTGGCTTGAGACGGCCAGAGACGAGGGGCGCTCCATCCCTGAGCCCAAAGGCCGCCTGACGTTTGCCTAACCCTGCCCTTGTGCGTTTCCAGCACCATGCCATCCAGCCCTGCGGACCATTCCATTGACCAATCCTTCGACGCTCTCCTTGCCTCTGGTTATCACCCCAGCTAAGTTTGTCATGGAACGGGTTCCGACCGTTCGCCCAGTATCGCTGTGGACCTGCCAGAGGCTCCACCTTTTTTCCTCGCTCGTCACCGCTCTCCTTTGTAGCCTTACAACCGTCTTTAACGGTCAGGCTATTGCAGAGGCGGGCCGGTATCCAAAACCTAAAGGGTACATCAACGATTTTGCTGAAGTGATGGACCAGGCGACCGTCCAACGCCTTGAAATCATCTTGGCTGACCTCGAGCACAAAACCAGTGCAGAAGTCGCCGTGGTGACGCTCCCCAGTGTGCTGGATGGAGACATCGAGCGAGCTGCCGCAGAACTCTACAAGGAGTGGGGCGTTGGTAAGAAGGGCAAGGATAACGGGGTGCTCATCCTCTGTGCGGTTCAGGACCGGAGGGTCCGGATCGAGGTTGGCTACGGCCTTGAAGCGATTCTGCCAGACGCGAAGGCTGGCCAGGTCATCCGGGACCAGATGGTCCCTCGGTTCCGCGCTGGTGACATGTCTGGGGGGTTGGAGAACGGAGTGCAATCCATAGTCAGGATGATCACGCACGCGACCCTCCAACCTGATGAGACTGCTCGTTACGTACAGGGTCCAGTGACCCAAAACGTTGGCTGGGCGTTTTGGGGATGGCGCTATCTCACCCTGATCTTATGGGTGTCCGTCGTCTTGTTCCTGATGAGACGGCTCCGCGCAGGCAGGGTGACAGATGGGTTGCAAGCTATTGGCGCACTAATGCCCCTTTGGGGGGTTTATCTCGCGTTCAAAATTGGCTCCGATGTCAGCATCCATATCCCCCCTGTTTTCTTGGGATGGCTCTTTTGGTTGGTGTTCACGGTAACAATCCTCCTGTCGTGTTACCTGTGGATAGTGGTCATGAAGGAGTTGTTGAGCAGTTCTTCTTGGGGTGGGGGGACCATGGGCGGATCGGGCGACTGGAGTGGTGGGGGGTTTGGGGGTGGGTGGTCCGGGGGGGACTTTGGGGGGTTTGGGGGTGGCTCATCTGGAGGGGGAGGAGCCAGCGGGAGCTGGTAGACACAGTAGGAAGGGGGAGGAATGACGCCCGATGCATTCACCGAGAAATTGAGAGTGGTCTGCGGATCGCATCTAAGGTCTGTGATCCTCTTCGGCTCAGCAGCCGCAGGGGACCACGCAGGCAAGCGCTCAGACTACAATGTACTGGTGATCTTGGATCAACTCGGTCTGACTGAGCTGAAGGCGTTGGCTCCTGTGACAAGAGCGTGGATGAGACGCGGTAATCCAGCGCCGCTTTTATTTACCCGAGAGAGCCTGGCGAAGTCGACCGATACGTTTCCGTTAGAACTTGCTGACATCAAAGAAAGTCACCGCGTCCTTTTCGGCGAAGATGTTACTAGTACCCTTTCGGTCAACATGGCCACCCTGCGCCATGAGCTGGAACACGAGTTCAAGGGCAAGCTCATGCAGCTCCGCTCGCGCTATCTCCTCTCGTCAGGGAAACCACACCAACTCACCCAGCTCATGGTCCGGTCGCTCTCAACCTTCTTGGTGCTGTGCCGAGGGGCGCTGCGGCTGTACCAAGCGGAGGTGCCAACAAAGAAACTCGATGCCTTAGTGGCGCTGGCCAGGCACATCCCGTTCCAGACCCGGGTCTTCGAGTCAGTCGCTCAACTGAAATCCGGAAAAAGGCTTCGTGGCGTGGTGCCGGAGAAGCTGTTTGCAGAGTACCTGCAAACAATTGAATTGGTCGTCAACGCGGTGGATGCGTCTTTGCACGCAACCCGCTAACCGGAGGTGGCCAACATGGTAAAAGTAAAACAAGGATGGGTAGTGGTGGGGGTGATAGCATTGCTTGTCCTCGGAACGGGGGTGGGCTCGTACAACAGCCTCGTGCAGCGCCACGAGGCCATCCAGGAGAGTTGGGCGCAGGTAGAAAACGTTCTGCAACGGCGCTATGACCTGATTCCTAATCTCGTCAATACCGTCAAGGGATACGCCACCCATGAGCGGGCCCTCTTTGAGGAAGTCACACGCCTTCGCAGCCAATGGGGCGAGGCCAAAACCGTGAATGAGAAGGTTGCAGCGTCTCAGAGCCTTGAGGGAGCCTTGGCGCGCCTGTTGCTTGTGGTCGAGCGGTACCCTGAGCTCAAAGCGAACCAGAATTTCCTCGCGCTGCAAGATGAGTTGGCGGGAACCGAAAACCGGATCGCGGTGGAACGTCGGCGGTACAACGAATCAATCCGGAGCTACAACGTCGTCGTGCGCGGCTTCCCCTCAAATCTGATGGCTTGGCTGGCCGGATTTAAACCGAGTACCGCGTATTTCGAGTCAGCCGCCGAGGCCAAAGTGGTCCCGAAAGTTGAGTTCTAGAGTGTGAGAAGTATGAGGCGCGAACGCTGAGTTAGGCAGCCCCCGGTGAGCTGTTCCATTTCACAATCAACGGTTTGACTCCTGGCAAGACCTTCACCTTGTTGTCGCCAGGAGATTACCTCGTTACTGCCAAAGACGAGGCAGAGCAGTTCGCATTCAATGTGATTCCCCGCAGTCCCTAGGTCTGCGACCTATCTGGTGCTGCACGACGGTTTGAGAAGGGCAAGGTCGCCTAAGCGAGCTGGCGGTTAGACGACAATTTCGCACGCAGGAGAGAGACGCTCTCCCCTGCGTTTTTTATTTGTGATGACACCGATGAGAAAAGCTGATTACGCCGATTACAGCGAGATGAAGGCACCGCTTGTGCCGGTGACGGTGGCGTTTCTCCTGGGTAGCCTCTTCGGCGCACAGGTATCGCTCCCGCCATGGACCCTGGCCGTGGCCAGTACCGTGAGCGCTGGCGTAGCGTTGTGCAGGTGGAGGCGGACTAGGTCCGGCCTGA
>CAYJWN010000141.1:0-3733 GCA_964373835.1 uncultured Planctomycetales bacterium | reverse complement strand
TGTGCTGGCCTCCATCGTGCCGACACCAGGTAGCACGGCACCGGCTTTTCCTGGTGGCGAGTGTAAGTCCGTGATTGTGTTAGATCCCGAGCGACCCCAGTAGCTTCGCTTTGCGAAGCAAAGCGTCTGGGGGAGTCGAGGGATTCCTCTGAGAGGGTTACGGCATCTCGTCGTAGCCCTCTTGTGGCCTCCGTGCTCACCGCGTGCTAACGCAAGCAGCCGAGTCAGGAGCAAAGACGAGCAATCAAGAGCAACGAAAGCCATGTGGACAATGGAAGCTCCTGATCAATCTTGTCAAGGAACTCACGGTGTGATTTACTTTTTGGGGGAATCGGAAGAGTCGCTCAAGTGGACGCTGGGCAGAAGCGATACGAATTGGTACAATAGCCATCAGTGAACGTTGACGCAAAGGCTTGAGGTGGGGAATGAGTGAACACGAAGTCATGGCGCGCATGAAGGCCATCGCCCAGCGACTGCGGGAAACCTACCACGCCCAACGGGTCATCTTGTTCGGCTCGGTGATCAGAGGCGAAGCCTCAGCCGATAGCGACACGGATCTCCTCATCATTGCGCCCACACAGGAGCCGTTCTTTGCGCGCAGCGCCACCGTACTCGGCCTGGTGCGGGATCTCTATCCGGGGCTGGCCCTCTCCCCCATTGTCCTGACCCCTGAGGAAGTGCGCTATCGGCTTGACCGCGGCGACCCCTTCGTGCAGGAGATCGTGGGGACCGGAGTGTCGGTATGACGACCCAGCCAGAAGCTGGCATTCCGGAGGATTGGAAACAGGTGGCCCGAAAGGATTGGCAGCGTATTCAACGCCAGCTACAGGATGGGGATGCCGAAGCCTCGGGCTATTTCTTACAGCAGTCTCTGGAAAAGTACCTGAAAGCCTTCCTCCTGCAGCAGGGTTGGCACTTGAGAAAAATCCATGTGCTGCACGAGTTGCTCAGCGACGCGGTGCCGTATCGCGCGGCGCTGGACGAGTTCCGTCAGCTCTGTGAGCGCGTCTCTGGGTATTACGTCATCGATCGCTATCCGCCCCTTGCCCCCTCTGGACTGACCGGGGAGGACATTCGGAAGGATCAGCACCAGGCTCAGCGCTTGATTCAGCTCCTATTTCCCGAGGAACGGCTTGAACCCTAGGCCAGGGTCACGGCTTCCAGATGCCGGTGATCTACCGCCGATCCAGTGACGTGATGCGGCGTGTCTCCACAACCATTGGGAGTAATATGAATGCCCTCCCACCTCTACGGCTATATATTCCTATGGAGGTGGGGAGTCTACTGTGCTGGTCTGTGGTGCTGGGCCTGCGTCGCGTGCTAACCGCGTGCTAACGGAATCCGCTTCACCAGGATCAATCAGCAGCAACCATCCGCAAGACCGTTGCGATTCCACGACGCCAGCCTCCAGGTAGTTCACTCACCTTCAGGAACCACCAGCAATCAGCGACAATCAGGATCAACCTCGCCAGGTTCTTGTCCTGAGTCCTCCCCAGTAATCCCACTCGCCTCATAACCCGAAGGTCGTTGGTTTCCCCCAAGTTTTGCCCCGCATCGCGGGGCAAAACAGACCGGGGGGACTTCGCAAATCCAACCCCCGCTACTTTTACGAGGACGGCACTTACGCGACCGTCAGGAAGCGTAAGTGCCTGTCCGAGTTAAATCCCGAGCGACCCCAGTAGCTTCGCTTTGCGAAGCAAAGCGTCTGGGGGAGTCGAGGGATTCCTTCAGAGAGGGTTGCGGCACTCCGCCGTAGCCCTCTTGTGGCCTCCGTGCTCACCGCGTGCTAACGGAAGAGGCCGAACGAAGCTCCACGACGAGCAACCAAGCGCGACAAAAGTTGGCTAGGCTGAGTCGTGGTGGTTGACGCTACGGTTCCCACATGGTAAGGTAGGGTTCAGGAGGTCCAAATGCAGACGGTCAATCTCCCCAAGCGCGTGATGGAAAAAATGCTCCACGTGACCGTAGCATTTGAGGAACTTCACGACGAGTTGGAAGATTACCTCATTGCCAGCCGACCGGCACTGGTCAAGAAACTCCGGCAGGCTCGGCGCGAGCATCTGCGAGGTAAGGTGCACCCCTTCGTCTTTCCGCAGTAGGAGCTTCCGCTTGGCCTATCGGTTGCAATCCACCCCAACCTTCGAGAAGGCCTACAAGCACCTCGATTCTTCCACGGCGCGGCAGGTTACCAAGAAACTCCAGTGGCTCAGCGTCCATCCCGAAGTGCTGCGCCAGCCGATCCGGTATCTGCCTGCGGAGCTGCGCGGCCTGCAGAAATACCGGGTGGGTGACTGGCGGGTGCTGTTCTGGGTTGACCACGACCATCAAATGATCACCCTCTATACGGTCGAGCATCGCAGCACCATTTACCGGCAGTTCTAGTGCCTCGACTATTTTGACTTGATCGATTGGTCCGCTCGGCACTAGTGCTGAGCGAGATTGAAATGACCCCGATGTCCTCATGCGTATCGGTCATTTCAATCTAGTCGAAGCACTAGCCACCAAGAGGCGAACGACATGAAGCACGTTCAAGCTCCCACTCACAGACAAGTGCTTAAGCAGCTCCTCAAGAAGCGAAACTTCCGCCAGGGTCACCGAGAGGAATTGGATAAACTCCGAGCCAGACCTTCCCATGGTCCCTTCACCGAGACTGAGTGGGCCAAGATCGAGCGGCTTGCTGCGCAACCACCTGTGGCTATCCACAAGAGCGCTGGCGACTCGCGGCGCTACCTCAAGCAACATCTCGATAGAATTTCGGTGACAATATCTGACTGATTTCCGTGGATACAAGAGCAAAGTTGAGGAGATCAGTCATGTGATGTCTCCAGATTTCCGCGGATTTGAGAGGGGAGGGAAGCGAAACGCTCCCCGGGGAGTTTTTTGAAAACGGCGTCCAACTCTTGGACGCCGTTTTTTCTTAGCTGACAGTCACCCAAGGGACAGGCATTTGGGGCGGTTGCGTGCTAACGGCGTGCTAACGCAACCTGCCAAACCAAACTCAACCATCAGCGATCACCAGCAAGAGGCTCTCGGATCGTTCGCAGGTCTTTGTCACATGGGGAACGAGAGCAATCAGCAGCAATACGAGGGACCCACGCCCCGCCGTACTACTTTCTTTCAACGCCTGCTATAATGATCGAGATGTCTCAATCACCGAGCCAGAAGGTTCTTGTTGTGGATGATGAGCCGAAGACCTGCCAACTCTTGAAGGAGTTCTTGGAGGGGAAGGGCTACGAGGTCTTCGTAGCCAACCAGGGAGACGCCGCCATCTCCAGGGCGCAAGCGGTTCATCCAGATGTGATTTTGCTCGATGTGTTGCTGGCGGGTGGACTGGATGGAGTTCAGACCTACCACCGCCTGAAAGGCAAGTCGTCCACGCGGCGCATCCCAGTGATCTTCGTCACCGCGACCGAGCCCGGTGGCTCCGTCACAACACAGCAGTTGCCTCTAGGGGAACGATGCACAGTCGTCGGGAAGCCCTTCCAGCTGGACAGCCTGTTACAGGAAATCCAACGACTGCTCGGGAAGACCGGCAATGCCCCTGCGAGCGCGAGCGCGGGCTCCCCTTGACTTCTCGTTCCAACATCAGGTAATCTTCCGGTAGGGTTGCTTGACAAGACACGTCAAGTGAGAAAAGCACACCATCCGAAAGGGTGGGTCGCAAAGCTAAAGGGCCTACGGCATGCGCCAAGGCAGCCAGCTGCCGCATACAACTCAGAGTGAGTTACCGCGC
>CAYJWN010000140.1:0-3762 GCA_964373835.1 uncultured Planctomycetales bacterium | reverse complement strand
GCAAGCTTCTTAAACCGGCGGTCAAAGCTGCTTGTAAACTCGAATTGCATCACCCACGCATCAACCGATCAAGGTGCCGCCGGACGCCATCGGTTGTCGCGTAGGTCTTGCGCGCGGTGCGCCGCTTGAGCGCATCGAGTTTCTTGGCAAGATGGGCGTATTCCGCATCGGAAAACTCCTCGATGGCCACCGGTCTCAGGTGGATTCCCATCCGGTCCACCTTCACTTCGAGGAGGTCTTTCGGTTTGAGGTGAAAGCGTTTCACCGCTTCTTTTGGCAAGGTCACTTGCCCATTTCGAAGCACCTGTCGAATCATCCGAACCTCCGGGTTTCCTCGTATATGTAAATATGTAATTTACATATAAAGTCTACTCGATCGCCACGAGCTTGTCAAGGGACAGCTCTTAGTGCCTCGGCAACCCGGCTCGCTCAGATGCGGGTTCCCCCTCGCTATCGCTCGGGGTTCCTCGGCGAGAATCCCGCCTGCCCTGGCTGTCGCAATCGGCAGGCCAGGGAGGCCATGGCCGAGGGACGGGCACTCCTCGGCGGCGCCGCGGCCGTCCGCTCGTTCCGGCACGGGCTCTCCCTACATACACGCACCGCCTACTCATCAGGCGTTGCTCACCGGTAAACATCTTTTCGATGCCTGATCCGAAGAACAAGAACCCCCTCCGGGATACGCGTGTACACCACCCGATAGTCGCCCACCCGGTAGCGAAATAACCCCTGGAATTCACCGTGCATGGCGATCCCACGCGCGGGGTCTTTGGCGAGGTCGGTCTCGATCTTCTGCAGGATACGGCGCGCAATAGACTTGTCGAGACGGCGAAGGTCGCCCTCAATCGTCGACTTGTAGGAGACGCTAGAGGCCAAGTTTCTTCCGCAGTTCTGCGCCGGAGATGACCGCGTCGTCCTTGTCGCGCAGACGATCTAAGGCAATTTGGTAATCGGCATACTCGGTGAGGTAGTTTTCGAGCGCTTTACGGATCAGGTAGCTTTTCGGCCGCTCAATGCTGGAAGCCAACCGTTCCAGCTCCTCCGCCAGCCGATTTGAAACCCTGATAGACAGCGCCGTGGACATCACCGTACCTCCAAGTACCTAAAGTATAACATGTATGACATTGTATAACAAGTGTAGCAATTGATCAATCAGCCCCGTCTGCCGTTCCCGGACTCTTTAGTCGCTTCCAGGAGGACCGCCTCCGCCTCTAGGCTGAGTGCAGCCAGCGACGAATCGCGTCATGATTGCCGACAAAGACGAAGCTGAGACGATCTTCCTGAAATTCGAAGAGCACCCGGTTGGCTAAGCCGACGCGGAGTTCCCAGTAGTGCCGATGCAATCGCTTCAATCCAAGTCCGTGCGGCCGCTGTCCCGTTCGAAAATAGTCCAGGAGACGGCCGATGGCTCTGGCCGTATCATGCTGCGTGTTGCGAGGAAGCTTCCGAAGGGCTCGGTCGTAGCTACCAAGGTATTCAACGCGCATTCCGGATCAGCTTGCGCGTATGCTCCTTGGCGTGTTGGAGTGACGTGTAGCGGGTGACATCGCCCTGCTTGCGCTGCTTTGCCACCAGTCGATCAAGCTGCCGCCATTCCTGATCTGACAGCAACTCCTCAGCCGGACGGATGACCACCCGCTGAACAAACAGCCCGCCCCCATGGAGACGCCACTGCAGGAGGTCGCCCTCGCGGATCCGGCAGGCCTCCCGCAACAGCTTGGGAATAATGGTTTGGCCTCGCACCGAAACCGTTGTAGCGATTGCGTGCCCGTTCTTTTGTCGTTGTCTAGTTGCCATGGGCTGCCCTCTGCTGACTTATTTTCTTACTACAAGAATATCTGATTATCCCTCTCGTGTCAACACTGACTTGGTCGCGGCGTGTGGCAGGGCGGATGCCCAAAACCCAGACCCCAGCGGGTGGGTGGTAGGGTGCTTGTGGAGCGCAGCTCGAGGCCGAGCGAGCGGGCACGGAGTCACCATTGGATTTGCCTAGTGACGAGCGAGCCGGCCGAGCGCAGCGCAGCCGCGCCACGCCGGGGCGCGGCAAGCGGTGCGCGGAACAAGCACCCTGCCAGGACCCACCCGCCGTCACAAACACGAAGGCCCCTCGCGCGTGACGCGCAGAGGGGCCTTGTGCACCGTCCGGTGCCAGGCACTCCGCCTGCGGCGGAGAGCCAGGCACCGGCGCTAGGTGACGATGGCGAGGATGTCGTCCTCGTTGAGGAACACGTACTCCTTGTCGTCAACTTTGATCTCCGAGCCTGAATACTTGCCGAAGAGAATCCGGTCCCCCGCTTTGACGGCAAGCGGTACGACCTTGCCGTTTTTCAGCGTCTTGCCGGATCCCGCCGCGATGACCTTGCCTTCTTGCGGTTTCTCCTGGGCGGAGTCGGGCACATAGAGCCCGCTCTTCGTTTTCTCGACGGAGCCGAGCCGCTGGACGATCACGCGGTCGCCGATCGGCTTCAGTTTCAGGCTTGAGGATGTTGCCGTTGCAGTTGCCATGGTCTTGTCCTTTTGACTGGCCACTGATCACTGATCACTGACCACTGGTTTAGTACATCCCCTCGCCGCCGAACCCGCCGCCGGGGCCGCCGTGCCCGCCCGCCGGCGCCTTGTCCTTCTCCTTTTCGGGCAAGTCGGTGATGAGCGCTTCACTCGTAATCAGCAGGCCCGAAATGCTGGCGGCGTTTTGCAGCGCGGTGCGGACGACCTTGGTGGGGTCGATGATGCCGGCCGCCACCATGTCGGTGTACTCCAGCTTGTCGGCATCGAAGCCCACGTTGGTCTTCTCTTCCTTGATCCGCTGAACCACCACCGAGCCTTCCTGGCCGGCGTTGCCCGCGATCTGGCGGGCCGGCTCCTCAAGCGACCGGCGGACGATCTCCACGCCGATCTGCTCATCGCCCGACAGCCTGAGCTTCTCCAGCGCGGGAATGCAGCGAATCAGCGCCACGCCGCCGCCTGGGACGATGCCCTCTTCGCGGGCCGCCTTGGTGGCGTGCAGCGCGTCCTCGACGCGCGCCTTCTTCTCCTTCATCTCGGTTTCGGTCGCCGCGCCCACGTTGATCTGGGCGACCCCGCCGGAGAGCTTCGCCAGCCGCTCCTGGAGCTTCTCCTTGTCGTAGTCCGAGTCGCTGTCTTCGATTTGCTTTTTGATCTGCGCAATGCGCCCGTTGATCGCCGAGGTCTTGCCCGCGCCCTCGATGATCGTCGTGTTCTCTTTGTCGATCTTCACCCGCTTGGCGCGGCCGAGGTCCTCCAGCTGGATGTTTTCGAGCTTCACGCCGAGGTCTTCGGTGATCGCGCGCCCGCCGGAGAGGATGGCGATGTCTTCCAGCATCGCCTTGCGCCGGTCGCCGTAGCCCGGTGCTTTCACGGCGGAGCATTGCAGGGTGCCGCGCAGCTTGTTGACCACGAGGGTCGCTAACGCTTCCCCTTCAACATCCTCGGCAACCAGGATGATCGGCCGGCCCGCCTTGGCCACCTTTTCCAACAGCGGCAGGAGGTCTTTCATCGCGGAAATCTTCTTCTCATAGATCAGGAGATACGGCTCATCAAGCACGCACTCCATCCGCTCCGCATCGCTGACGAAGTAGGGGGAGAGATACCCCTGGTCGAACTGCATCCCTTCAACGAGATCGAGGGTCGTCGCCATGCTCTTGGACTCTTCCACCGTAATGACGCCGTCCTTGCCGACTTTCTCCATGGCGTCGGCGATCTTCTCGCCGATCTCGCGGTCGTAGTTGGCGGCGATGGTCGCGA
>CAYJWN010000139.1:0-3782 GCA_964373835.1 uncultured Planctomycetales bacterium | reverse complement strand
TCTCCCACGTGGTCTTGGGCTGCTCACTCACGAAGCGGATCCGCACGATGGACTTCGCGCTCTTGAACCCGTACTTCCAAGGCACGACCACGCGCACCGGGGTCCCGTTCTGGTTCGGCAGCACCTGCCCGTACAGGCCGAACGTCAGCAACGTCAACGGCTGGAGCGCCTCGTCCAGCCGCAACCCCTCGACGTACGGCCAGTCGAGCGAGGAGAAGCTGAAGAGGCCCGGCCGCTGCCCCGGGAACTGCTCGGGATCGCGAAGCGTCGTGAACTCCACGAATCGGGCCTTGCTAGTGGGTTCAACCCGCTTGATCAGCGACGCCAGCGGGTAGCCGATCCACGGAATCACCATCGACCATCCCTCGACGCAGCGCAGGCGGTACACCCGCTCCTCCAGCGGGACAAGCCGCATGAGCTCGTCCACGTCGTACGTCTTGGGGCGCGCCACCAGCCCGTCGACCTGCACGGTCCACGGGCGCGGCTTGAGCGTGTGGGCCAGCCGCGCGGGATCGTCTTTGTTCACGCCGAACTCGTAAAAGTTGTTGTACGTCGCCACGCTCTCGAACTTGGTCGGCGGGTCGTCCACCAGGAACGCCTCGTTGCGCTTCGACTGGAGCGGCTGACCCGTTGGCCGGGCCGCGGCCGCCGGCCCGGACGGCGCCAGCGCCAGGGCCGCCGCGCCGACCATGAACGACCGCCGGTTCAGGTAAAGCGTGAAGTCAGTGATCTCAGACGACTTGATATCCGGAGCGCGCCGGATCAGCATAGTCACCTCCACAGCACCATCGCTACCGCCAAAATCCGGCCTCGAGTCAGGCCGAAAATCCCTGAGGCTCGAGCCGGAAAGCCTTCGCAAACTTGCTGGCGAACGTCTGGTAGCCGACGATGAACGTCAGCTCGACGATCTCCGCCTCGGAGAAATGCGCCCGCAGCCGGTCGAAACATTCGTCGGATACATCCCGGTCGTCGCGGGTGATCCGCTCAGAAAACTCCAGCGCGGCCTTCTCCCGCTCGGTGAACTGCGAGCTCTCTTTGTATGACGCCAGCCCGGCCAGCTTTTCCGCCGCGACCCCGACCTTCACGCCAACGGCGCGCCTGATGTCCATTCAGTAGGGGCTCCCGTAGAGCGCCGCCACCTGAAAGTTGAGGAGGGCGCGAAGCTGAGCGTCGATCTTCCCGAACCACTCGATGGCGCCGTAGAGTCCCCCGAGCCCCAGCATCAGGGGAGGCCGATGGGCCATGAGCCGTTCGGGGGTCGGCACCTTGCCGAACATCCGCTCCCCGATCTTGTAAAATGCCCGAGTCGCCACCCCCGGCCGTTCGATCTCCGCGATCCGTTCCATCGCCCGTCTCCTTGTCGTAGGTTAGCGTTGGGTAAGAAGTGCCTCGATGACCGTGACCAGGTCCGTTCTGGTCACGGGTCCGACAAACTTGCGCCCCACGTCCCCCTTTTTCGAGATCACCACCGTGTAGGGCATCCGGCTGTAACCGAGCGGCTTGG
The DNA here is from genome assembly GCA_964373835.1 of uncultured Planctomycetales bacterium. Taxonomy (GTDB): domain Bacteria; phylum Omnitrophota; class Gorgyraeia; order Aquiviventales; family Aquiviventaceae; genus CAYJWN01. The sequence continues at coordinate 2,278 of CAYJWN010000139.1, read as the reverse complement.
CGAGGGCCAGCTTCCAGTCGTACCCGTTCGGGAAGCTGACCCCATGGGTCTTGACAAACTCTCGCGCTTTCGCCTCCGTGTCCTCCACAAAGATCCCGACAAAGGCCACGCCCTTCCCCTTGTACTGCTGGTAGACCTCCTCAAAAACGGGAGCCTCCCGTTGGCAGTACGGTCACCAGGACGCGAGGAGGCGAACTACCACCACCTTCTCCTCCAGGCTCCGGAGGTTCAGTGTCCCGCCGTCGAGGAGGGAAAGGGGCGGGAATGGCAGGGCGGTTCCCGCATCCGTCGCGACGACCAAAGACAGCATCAGGAGGATGCCGATCACCCCCGTCAGGACCACGCTCGGCCCGCGCATAGTCATCCTCTCATTTTTTCTCCATCGTCCCTTTCTCTTCCTTCATCATGCTTCCCTCCTGTTTCATCATCCCTCCTTTCTCCTTCATCATCGCCTTGTCGCTCTCCATCATAGTCCCGGCGCACCCCGCGAACAAGAACGCCGAACCCATGGCCAGGAGCACCAGAACCCTTCGCCCCCGCTTCCCCGCAATTGGCCGCATCTGCCTTCCTCCTTTGTCGAAACTCGCCCGTTTCATCAGGCAGTCTGCTCCCCCGCCGGCAGCCGGTTGTCACGGGAATGTCAAATGTTGGTAAACTCCCAGTCCGAAAAGGCGCTACGGGAATGGAGCTCGGCGTTATAATAGAGGGCCGGGAACCGAGCGCGGGCTTTGCCCGCGCAACCCCTTGGGGGGAGACTTTCTATGACCCCATGTCAAGAACTTTTTTCGCGGTCACGCCGCTCGGCGTAACTGCTGCCGCGCCATAGTGGCCAGATGGGAGGTCTCGTCGTACGGGATCTGGCGACTCCACATGACGAAGATGATCTTCAACCATTTGGCCCCGAGGGCCCGGACGGCCCGGTGATGGGAGTGGCCCCGCGCACGTTGCTGTTTGTAGTAGGCCCGGGCCCATTCACAGTGGCGCACCGAGAGCCAGGCCAGCTGGTGGACGGCGTAGCGCAAGTGGGTGTTACAGGCAAAGCGGAACTGGACGACGTGCTGTTTGCCACTGCGGGCCGTCGCGGGGACCGCGCCGGCTTCAGCCTGCAGATGCTGGAACGACTCCCAGCGGCCAGGGGCGTCGCCCAGTTCGGCCCAGAGCAGGGGCACGGTGACGCCGCTCTTGCCCGCCGGCAGGGTGCGCGGCCGCTCAGCCCCCGGCGTGGTGGCGAAAAAAGCTTCGATGGCCTCCCGGTAGTCGTCAACGGCGCGCGCCGTAGTGGCGAGCTCTTCGACCAGGACCCGCACCAGGCGGGCCTTGGCGCGCACGACGTGCGGGGGCACGGGGAGCTGGGGCTGCTGGAGCGCCTCCCACAGCTCCTGGGTCCGCGCCTTCCCCAGCCGGTGCTCGCGGGCCCATTGCTGCCAGGCCTCCAGGGTGAGGGCCGCCACCGTCTGGGGGGTCGGGTAGGCCTGCAAGAAGGCGCGCGCCAGGGCGGTGGTCAGGTCCGTAAACAGCTCCAGGGGCCGGGGGTAGTACTCCTTCAGGGTGACCGTGAGCTGGTTGAGGAGCCGCGTCTGCAGGCGCACCTGCCGCAGGTAGTCTCGGGTCAGGAGCTTGAGTTCCTGGGCCGCCTCGGAGTTGGGCCGCAGGGCATGCAGGTGCGGGTGGTCGGTGCGCAAGAAGGCCGCCGCGACCTGGGCATCGAAGGGGTCGCTCTTGGAGCCACTCATCCGGAAGCGATCCCGCGCCCGATCCAGGGCTTTGGGGTTGATGGGGTAGACGACCACGCCGTGATCGAGCAGGAAGTCCACCAGCCGCCCGGCGGGCTTCTCAATGGCCGCCCAGAGCTCGATCCCTTGGGCCCGCTGTTCATCGACCCACCGCCCAAACTCCGCGAACCCCTGGGCGGTGTGCTGGACCTGCTGGGAAGTGATCGGTGTGCCGGCCTCGTCCTCGACCCAGACGGTGTGCTCGGCGTCGGCCCAATCGATCCCTACGTAGTAGCGGCTCACGGGCACCTCCTTGCTGAGAGTTTCCGGAGCGTGAACGGATGACTCGCCTTATACCGGTCCTCCGCGTGGGGACAACTTTCTATTGAGCCTCTGGTCCGTTCTCTCGCTGGAGTGGGACAGTCTCCCCCGGATCCTCGGCGGGATCGGTTCGGGTGGGTCCTCGGCCCAGCGAGCTCCGTGAACTCCCGCGGCACATGGTGAGGGTTAGGGATGGTAGTCATTACATTCCCGGGTCCGACATAGTATAAGGTTCGGAAGGGGGG
>CAYJWN010000138.1:0-3814 GCA_964373835.1 uncultured Planctomycetales bacterium | reverse complement strand
CTTCGATGGCTTTGACAGCCTCTCTTGGAGGCCTCATAATAATAACTGAGGTTTTACAAATTGGCCTTGATGACACAGATTGCAGAGAAGCCATGTGGATTCACTGCCGATTACACAGATAGAACCGGTTTTATCTGTGTCATCAGCTCTTCGACAGTCGGCTAACTCGCGATCGGTGTAATCACAGGCATTGTGCAACAGTCCAGTAATAAGGGTGTTCGTCACACCCACCACGCAGTCAATCCAAGAGGAGATCATGGCACAATGAATGTCTTCAAAACCGGGTTTCTATTGGCGTTATTGACCGCGCTCCTGGTGCTCATCGGCCATCTGCTGGGAGGCGCCCAGGGGGCGACGGCGGCGTTCATCGTCACGCTGGTGATGAACCTTGGGGTGTACTGGTTCAGCGACAAGATCGTGCTGGCCATGTACCGGGCCAAGCCGCTGGGCGAATCGGAGGCGCCGCAGGCGCATCGCGTGGTGCGTGAGATCGCCACTCGCGATCGTCTGCCCATGCCGAAGCTCTACTGGATTCCGATCGACACGCCCAACGCGTTTGCGACAGGGCGCAGCCCCAAGCATGCAGCCGTCGCGGTGACGAGGGGTATCTTAGAGCTGATGAATGAAGAGGAACTGAAAGGGGTCTTGGCGCATGAACTCTCCCACGTCAAGAACCGCGACACCTTGGTGATGACGATTGCGGCGGCGATCGCCGGGGCGATCATGATGCTGGCGCGCATGGCGCAATGGAGCCTCTGGTTCGGCGGCGGCCGCGGCCGTCACAGCGAGAACCGCAGCGCCGCCGTCCTGCAGCTGGTGGTGGTGTTGCTCATCGCCATCTTGGCGCCGCTGGCGGCGATGCTGATCCAGCTAGCGATTTCCCGGACGCGCGAGTACGGCGCGGATGAGATGGGGGCGCGGCTTGCGGGTAGCCCGTATGGGTTGGCGAGCGCGCTCGAAAAACTGGAGCAGGCGGCCAAGCGTCGCCCGATGCTGAACGCCAACCCGGCGACGGCGCATCTGTTCATCGTGAACCCGCTCTCGGCCGGGGCGATCGCGAAGCTGTTTTCCACGCATCCCCCGATGGAGGAGCGTGTCCGCCGGTTGCGAAGCATGCGGCTCTAACCCGCGGGACGCGATCCCGTGGAATCAGCATGGCGCGGGAGAACGTGCGTTCCAGAGCTCATAAGCTGATGCGCTGGGCCGTGTGGGCGGCGGTCCTGGTGTCAGGTACCGCGCCAATAGGAAGACACAGCGCGGAGCCAGACGCCAGTGCCTGGGCGCAGGATCTGTCGTTTTCTGCGAAGGTTGACAAGACGACCGTCGATGTCGGCGAACCGATCACGCTGACAATGACGGTCAGCGGCGATGCCACCGGCATCAAACTCCCGCCGCCTGAGCTGCCCGAGGGTTTCGTGGTCGTGGCGCAGAGCCAGTCGACGAATTTCGCCATCCGCGCCGGCGCCGCGGAGCGCTCGACGAGCCTGGTCTACGTCCTCGTCGCCCGACGGGCCGGCAGTTTTCAGCTCGGGCCGTTTGAGTTGACCCGCCGGAAACAGACCATCACGACCGAGCCCATTAACATTACCGTCAAGAAACCCGCCGTTCCACCCCACATCAAGTCCCACGGCGAGCGTTTCACCCTCTAAAAACTCAAGGGCTAGACGTCGTGTTGCTTCTGTTCCACAACCTGTGGTATTTTTTAACTTGACAGGCCGTATTTCTGTGCTAGATTCGTGACCTGGCCACCCCAAGGCCTTGTGGGGAGCTTGGGGAAGAGCGACAACATGTTGGGGTTCTCGAGGAGGAACGGGTATGGCTGAGGCGGTCAAGACGGTGAAAAAGGCTGCTGGGGAAACCGCCACGACGGTGATCCCACAGGAACGTGTCAAAGCCGCCAAGAAAGGATTGAAGGTTCCCCGGCGCTGGACCCGCGCCACCGTCCATCCCTTCGATGAGATCGCCTGGGAGCTGCGCACCGCCACCATCGGCAATGAGAAGGGCGAGGTGGTCTTCGAGCAGAAAGACGTGGAGGTGCCGGGTTTCTGGAGCCAGTTGGCGACCAACGTCGTGGTCTCAAAGTATTTCCGCGGCGCCCTCGGCACGCCCCAGCGCGAGCGCAGCGTCCAACAGCTCATCGGCCGCGTGGCGAACACCATCGCGGACTGGGGGATCAAAGACGGCTACTTCGCCGGCGACGAGGACGCCGCAGCGTTCCGCGCCGAGCTGACCTACCTGCTCGTGAATCAGTACGCCGCCTTCAACTCCCCGGTCTGGTTCAATGTCGGGATTGAGCCGCGCCCGCAGTCCTCAGCTTGTTTCATCCTCTCGGTGGACGACACGATGGAGTCGATTCTCGAGTGGTACCGCAATGAGGGGATGATCTTCAAGTACGGCTCAGGCTCCGGCCTGAACGTCTCGCCGATCCGCTCCGCGCGCGAGCGGTTGGCCGGCGGCGGCACCGCCTCAGGGCCGGTCTCCTTCATGAAAGCGGCGGATGCCTCCGCCGGCGTCATTAAGTCTGGAGGAAAAACCCGCAGGGCGGCCAAGATGGTGGTGCTCAACGCCGACCATCCCGACATCAAGCCGTTCATCCTGTGCAAGTGGAAGGAAGAGGAGAAAGCGCACAAGCTCATCGACTGCGGCTACGACAGCGCGATTGACGGGGAAGCGTACGGCTCGGTTTACTTTCAGAACGCCAACAACTCCGTCCGCGTCACCGACGAGTTCATGAAGCGGGCGCTGGCCGACGAAGAGTGGGACTTGAAAGCGGTGACGACGGGGGAGGTCATGGAGCGGGTCAAGGCGAAAGACCTCCTGCGCCTGATCGCCGAGGCCACCTGGCACTGCGGCGATCCGGGCATGCAGTTCGACACCACGACAAATGATTGGCACACGTGTCCTAACACAGGTCGCATCAATGCATCGAACCCTTGTTCCGAGTACGTACATTTAGATAACAGCGCGTGCAACCTCGCCAGCATCAACCTCATGAAGTTCCTCGATGAGGAGGGCAACTTTCTCGTCGAGCAGTTCAAGCATACGGTCCGCATCATGATCATCGCCCAGGACATCGTCGTGGACAACTCCTCCTACCCGACGGAGAAGATCACCCGCAACGCCATGGATTACCGCGAGTTGGGCCTGGGCTACGCCAATCTCGGGGCGCTGCTCATGTCGCAGGGGATCGCCTATGACTCGGAAGAGGGGCGGGCCTGGGCCGGCGCGATCACCGCGCTCATGTGCGGAGGCGCCTACGAGGTGTCGGGCCAGATCGCCCAGCAGCTCGGGCCCTACGCAGGATTCGCGCTCAACCGCGAACCGCAGATCCGCGTGCTGCGCAAGCACCGGGCGCAGGTGGACAAGATCAACCACCGCCTCGTGCCGCAGCCGCTCTTGGCGGCGGCCACCCGCGCGTGGGATGAGGCGATCAAGCACGGCGAGCAGCACGGGGTGCGCAACTCCCAGATGACGGTGATCGCGCCGACCGGCACGATCGCCTTCCTCATGGACTGCGATACGACGGGCATCGAACCGGACATCGCGCTGGTGAAGTACAAGCGACTGGTCGGCGGCGGCATGCTCAAGATCGTCAACCAGACCGTCCCGCGCGCGCTGACGAAGCTGGGCTACGACGGGACGCAGAGCGACGCCATCCTGAAATACATCAACGAGAAGGAAACAATTGAAGGCGCGCCGGCCTTGAAACCGGAGCATCTGCCGATTTTCGACTGCGCGTTTCGCCCGCTCAACGGCGCGCGCTCCATCCACTACATGGGCCACGTGCGGATGATGGGCGCGGTGCAGCCGTTTA
>CAYJWN010000137.1:0-3842 GCA_964373835.1 uncultured Planctomycetales bacterium | reverse complement strand
TCCTCAAGTTGCGATTTCGTTACTGTAGCGGATGCCGATCCACCCCGATGATAAAGATGGCCTGCGCGAAGATCGTGTTGTCATCTCCCCCGGCTGCGAAGTCGGTATGACGGTACTGCAGCCGCCAGCGGGCGAACTCGCTCTGGTAGAGCGTCAGATAGCCGGACCAAGCGGTATCGGCATCACGCACGAGTGTGGCGGGATCGGCGTCGATGGGTTCGACGTAGTCGAACCGCCCGCCGATGCCAAACCGTGGGTTCAACCGATAGTTGAGCAGCGTGTACCAACCCAAGGGGTTATTGTTGAACAGTGTTTCTTTACCGGTGTCCGTGTTCACGGAGGATGACTCATCGCGGCTTTGCAGGTACGCCTCGCTCTGCCACTTGAGCTTGTTCGTCGGCGTGACATAGTGCACCAGCGTGGCATCTAGACCTAGGGTGTGAACTTCCAGGTCACTGTCCGCATCCTTTGAGCCGGCCAGATACGTGGCACCCAGCTCCGCATTCGTCACATCGCTGACATCCCAGAAGTTCTTGAGGTGCGCGTAGTACGAGGGTTTGCGGCGCGTCTTACCGAACAACGCCCCGCCTTCTCCCACGCCCCCCTCCATGGTGCCGACGGTCAGCTCATGGGTCACCGCCGTCCATGGGGCCGGGATAAATTCGGTCAGCTCCAGTCCGGTGCGGAAGAGCCCCTCATTCCCGAGGTAGCGCTGGACGACAAGCGGGTAATCCACCGTCTCCAGCCTCTCGCCGTGGATGGTGCTCGCCTTGCCGATCTTCGGCCGCATGCGCCCCAGTTTGGCTGTGATTTCCCCCGGCAAGCCCCAGTGCGTGACGTACGCTTCTTCAAGCGTGGGTTCCTCGAAGTCGGAGAACGTCGCCGTGACATCCAAGCGGGAGTACGGGTCGATCGGGTGACCGAAGACCAACTCCACTTCGCGGGCGCTGAGCTTGTCGTTGCCTTCGCCGTCCGCTGAGCTCTCGGAGAACTGGCCGACGATGTCGGCGACCACGCCGATCTCGGGATTGAACGCCGAGAGGTTGGCGCCTCCAGCGCGTTGGGTCGCAGACGGCGGCGGACCGCTGATACCCGGCGCCGCTTGGCTCTGGCCTTGCTCCAACCGGCTGATGCGCTGTTGCTGAGCCTGGACGATGCGCGTCAATTGCTCCACCTGGCGGCGCAGCGCCTCCATGGCATCGGCCGAAGGGTCAGCCCAGGCGACAGGAACGCACAAGAGGCAACTCAGCAGGACGAGGACAAGATGAAGCATGGCATTCTCCTAAGCGGTAGGTCTGTCCATCCGATGGGATGGACGACCAGGATGATCGACGACGAACCGGGAAAACGCTTAGGAGCGCACGGGGGGAGCGCGGGGGGAAACGGCACGATTGACGAAACGGACATCCGGCGCTTGCAGGACCGGAAGAGAGGAACGCCCAACTAGATCCGGCTGGACGCTGGTCACCGCAGCCGCCGGCGGCGTGGCGGTGAATCCCTCCTGAATCTTACAGGCGCGGCAGGGCTGGGTCTGGTGAGAAACGGACGCCGTCTCGTGGTGGTGCGGAACGGCGGTGGCCACGAACAGGGCCAGCGCGCTGATGCTGAGCGCGGCGGGTAGAGCCCGTTGAACGAGGTGGCGTTGTCGCATGGGGATCGTGTCGTGTCCTGCGTCTATTCCGGCTGTCAACGCTCTTTTCGAGACCGGCTACTTCCGCTTGCCCTGCGCCGCAACCGCCTTGGCGGCTTGCTCAACCGCCGCCGGATCGCCGAGGTAGAAATTCCGGATGGGCGTCAGGTCATCCTTCAGCTCATAGACGAGGGGAATGCCGGTGGGGATGTTCAGCTCCACGATCTTGTCATCGGGAATGTGGTCCAGATACTTCACCAGCGCGCGGAGGCTGTTGCCGTGCGCGGCGATGATGACCCGCTTCCCCGCCTTGATGGCAGGGGCGATCGTGTCATGCCAGTACGGAAGAAAACGCGCGACCGTATCCTTGAGACACTCGGTGGGGGGAAGTTCACCAGGCTTGAGATGTGCGTAGCGCGGATCGTGAGCGGGATGCCGCGGGTCATCAGATGTCAAGGCGGGGGGTGGGACATCGTAGCTCCGTCGCCAGATATGCACCTGCTCATCGCCGTATTGCTGGGACATCTCCGCCTTATTCAATCCTTGGAGCGCGCCGTAGTGCCGCTCATTGAGCCGCCAACTATTGTGGATAGGGATCCACATGAGATCCATCGCTTCCAACACCAGCCACAGCGTCTTGATGGCTCGATTCAGCACCGAGGTGTACGCGAGATCGAAGACGTGGCCTTCACGCTTCAGCAGGCGGCCGGCGTCCCGCGCCTCCTGGACGCCCTTCTCGCTCAAGGGCACGTCGGTCCAGCCGGTAAACCGGTTCTCTTTATTCCACGTGCTCTCGCCGTGGCGCAGCAAGACCAGCCGTTTCATCGTTGAGGGAATTCTATCCGTCAGAGAGCTACGGCGCAAGTGGGATTACAAATTCCTGAGGATCCAGATCATCCCGAGGACGACCCCGGACAGCGACGTCAGGATGACGAGCGCCCGGTACAGGTGCTGACCCGTGGCGCTCGCCCGCCGATAAAACCGCCCGACGATGTAGCCGTAGGCGCTCATCGTGGCGGCGCACCCCAGACTGAAGAGCGCAATGTAGAAGTAAGTCAGCCAGACGGTGCTGATCAGTGTGATGGGAATGAGGACGAAGAGCTCCGGCGCCCCGGCCGCTCCGTGGACCAAGCCGACTGCCGTCGGGGCGAACCGGTGGACGTGCTCGCGCCCGGGCTCATGCGAGTGCTCGTGGGTATGCTCTTTCCTGCCATGCCCATGGCGGTGCGTGTGGCGGCGCTCCTCGATGAGGAGCGCCAGGCGCCAGATGCCTAACCCCACCAGCGTGATACCTACGACGAGCTCGGCATACCGCTCAAAGGACGGCTCCAATTTCAACTGGAGCAAGAGCACCAGCGAACCTAAGAGGAGGACCGCTACGGCATGGCCGATGGCCCACCGGAATCCGAACCACGCGCTCCGGATGGGATCCGGCTCAAGCGAAATGAAATGCGTCACCGCGGTGACGTGGTCGCGGTCAAACGCGTGGCGCATGCCAAGCGCCAACCCGGTCGCAAGAAGCAGGATCTCCTGGGCTGACATGGAGAGGGTCGTCCCTCGGCGCTACGCGCCTCCCCGGCCCGCCGATTGCAACCGCCGGGGCGGGCGGGATTGATTCGCTTCAGTCGGATGAACACGAATCATCCGGTGTGGCGCATGCCGGCGGCGATGCCGTTGATCGTCAGGGCCAGGGCGCGCTCAAGGGGCTTGCGCGAACGGCCGTCACGAGCCTGACGGCGCTCTCTGAGAAAGCGGGTCTGCAGGAGGCTGATCGGATCGACGTAGGGGTTGCGCAGACGGATGGAGTTCTGCAGGACGTAGTTGCTGTCGAGCAGCTCCTGCTGATTGGTGATCGCCAGGACCGCCTTGCGCGAGCGCGCGAACTCCTGCTCGATCGCGGCAAAGATCCGCCGGCCGAGCGCGGTAGGACGGACGAGCGCGGCGTACTGCCGGGCGATCCGCATGTCGGCCATGCCGAGACTCATCTGGGTGAAGTCCACCATGACATGAAACCACGAGAAGGCGGCGTACATCTGGCGCAACAGCTCAAGGCCTCCGCGGCGGCTGCGGCAGAACACGTCCACCGCGCTGCCGAAGGGAAACCAGCTGGGAAGGATGTGGCGGCTCTGGATCCAGCTGAAGGCCCAGGGGATGGCGCGCAGATCCTCGATCCTTCGACTGCGCTCAGGATCGAGCCCTGAGCGAAGTCGAA
>CAYJWN010000136.1:0-3845 GCA_964373835.1 uncultured Planctomycetales bacterium | reverse complement strand
ACCGTAGACCACAAGATATAGGGTGTACGGGAGTCAAGTGCATAGGCCTGTTGATCAATATGGTTATGGTTCATGACCGTCCAAGGCCCGCTTCAACATCTCAGCACAAGGCAATGGCTCCCCGCACGCGCGTGAGCAGCTCGGGGAGGAACCGGGCATCGGTATGACAGCTCTTCAGATCGGGCACCTTGGCGATGTAGGCGTCGGTTTCGTCTTGCTCGACCAGAACGGTGTAGGCGTTTTGGCGCATATGCGCACCGCAACAGCGACAATGCTAGTCTACCGTATGGGGGCTACGCCGTCAACGGCGACAGCCAGGGTGACAGCCAGGGTCTCCTGCGACAGTCCCAACCGGGACACTTCCTGGCATCAGGCCTATCTGGCCTGGTACGACGTCGTGGGGCCGCGGATCGCGGCGTGGCTGTCGGACAAGCTGTGGCTGAAAGCGGCCATTCGGGGTTGGGCGCAGGTGGCAGCGCGGATGGCGCGGTGGGGGATGGGGCGACACGGTGGGGGCTCCTGCCCACCCGTCTTGAGAGGCGATATCGCCATCAGGGATCCTTGAGAGGACCAAGCGCCGCCGCTCACCTTGACCCTCCCAAGGTCCTGGAGTATCCTACCCTCAGCAGGTCCAGCGTTCAGGAGTTCTTCCGTGCCGACGCCATCTCCCCCGGTTCGTCATCCAGGAACACCGCGCCTCGCGGGTCGCTGTGAGCTCCATCAGCAACCGCGGTGGTTCTAGTGTCGCGGCGCCTTTTGGCTCAGCCTGAACGAGTACCTCTATTTCGGGGGCTCCCCAGGAGCCCTCGTCATGCGGAAGGACGAAAAACGGTGGACATCACAGCTCGCGGCGGCTGGCCGTCATGGTAGACGATCATGAAGGCTGACGTCATTGTGCTGGGTGGGGGCATCATCGGCTGCGCGCTGGCCGAGGAGCTGGTGCGCCACGGCCGCCGCGTGGTGGTCGTCGAGCGCGGGCAGGTCGGGGCGGAAGCCTCTTCCGCTGCGGCGGGGATTCTCTCCGCCCAGATGGACATTCCGCAGCCCGGTCCGTTTTTTGACCTGTGTCAGGCCTCACGCAGGATGTACCCACGGTGGGTCGAACAGCTCCAGCGTCGGTCGGGCCTGTCCGTCGACTACCATGTCGATGGGATCCTCTATCTTGCGATAACCGGCCGCGAGGAGCATGCGATGGAGCGCCGCGCTCGCTGGCAGGCCAAGCTGGGGCTGCGCGTGGATCGCTGGTCGCCCAAAGAGGTGCGGCGGCATGAGCCGGCGGTGGACGGACGGCTCAAGCGCGGGTTCCACTTTCCGACGGAGGCGCAGGTCGATAACGTGCTCTTGATGCGCGCACTGGCGCAGGCCTGCCGCAAGGCTGATGTTGAGTTGCTGGAGGAGACATCGGTTCGCCGGGTGCTGCTGCACCAACAGGCGGTGCGCGGCGTTGAAACAAACCAGGGGGAAGTGGTCGCGCCGGTCGTGGTCAACTGTCTGGGCAGCTGGGCGTCGATGGGCGGCGCGTTTCCGGTCCCCGTGCCGGTGGAGCCGGTCCGGGGACAGATGATGGCGTTCCGCGGCCCCAAGCGGCTCGTCCGCCATGCCGTGATGTCGGAGCGGGCCTATGTGGTCCAGCGGCGGGACGGGCGGCTGCTCGTCGGATCTACCATCGAGCATGCTGGATATGAGAAAGCGCTGACGTTCGAAGGAATGCACGGAATCCTGTGCGGGCTGCGTCACATGAGCAGCCTGCTCAGCCAGTGTACCTTTATCGAGGCATGGGCGGGTTTTCGACCCTACACGAAGGATGAGTTGCCCATTCTCGGGAAGACCTCGATCGAAGGCCTCTACGTGGCCACCGGCCACTTCCGCCACGGCATCCTGCTCGCTCCCATTACCGCCACCCTCATGGCCGAGCTCATCCTGCGCGGCCGCGCCTCGTCCGACCTCTTGCCTTTTTCGCCCCAGCGCTTCAAGTAGCGATAATAGTTGACAAAAAAGTCATATTATCGTACAGTTGTCGTCAGAGGGCTTAGAGATGAACCCATTCGGCGTCGCTCAGGGTTCATGGTGAGCGAGTCCCTCGACTCGGCCGTCGGCCTCGCTCGGGACAAGTGCCGAGCGGAGTCGAGGCACGAGCGAAAGCGAGTCGAACCATGAAAATCACCGCGCAGGAAGAGTACGGGTTGCGCTGCCTGCTCCAGCTTGCGAGGGGCCCCCAGGGCCAGATTGTGAGCGTGAAGGAGATCGCAGCGAAGGAGGGGCTTTCCGGCGCCTATGTGGAGAAGCTCCTGCGCATCCTGTCCCGCGCCGGCTTGGTCCACAGCATGCGGGGACTGAAGGGCGGCTACGTGCTGAACCGCCCCGCGACGTCCATCACGCTGGGAGAAGTCGTACGGGCGCTTGGGACCGTTGAGACGACCAACCACATCTGTAGCGTGTTCACGGGCAAGAGGGATGCCTGTGTGCACTTCAGCGACTGCGGGATCCGGTCCGTGTGGTCGGGGCTGACGACCTACATCCAAAGCTTCTTGGACCAGACGATACTCGCGAGCCTATTGGGCGCGGAGTACGCCGTCTCAGAGCAGCTGGCCAAGCGTGATATCTGATATCGGATAGAGGGAAAAGATGACGAAAGAATCACCCTTACTGGTGGTCGACAATCTTCACGTGACGGTTGAGGGGAAGGAGATCCTCAAGGGCTTGAGCCTCACCGTGAACGCCGGACAGGTGCATGCCATGATGGGGCCCAACGGCTCAGGCAAGAGCACCTTGTCCTTTTGCCTGATGGGCCATCCCAAATACACGGTCACCGCCGGCAAGATCCTCTATAAAGGAGAGAGTCTCCTTGAGCTGTCGCCGGATAAACGGGCCAAGAAGGGCATGTTTCTGGCGTTTCAGTATCCGACCGCGATTCCGGGCGTGACGATTGCGAACTTCCTGCGGGCGGCCCTGCGCGGCGTACGGGACGGGGATGTGCCGGTGAAGGAGTTTCGACAGGCGGTGAAGACGCACCTCAAATCGCTGGGCATTTCTGATGCGTTCATGAACCGCTATGTCAACGATGGGTTCTCGGGCGGAGAGAAAAAGCGCCTGGAGATTCTGCAGATGGCGGTCTTGAACCCGGAACTGGCGGTGTTGGATGAGACCGATTCGGGCCTGGATATCGACGCCCTGAAGACGGTGGCGAACGGCATCAACGCCCTGCGCACGCCGCAGCGCGGCATCCTGCTGATTACGCACTACCAGCGGCTGCTCAACTACATCAAACCTGATGCCGTCCACGTGATGGTGGACGGCCGCATCGCGCGCTCCGGGGGTCCGGAGCTGGCGCTTGAGCTTGAGGCTCAGGGCTACCAGGGGTTCAAGCCGGCGACTGAGCCCGGGGGGACCCCCGCGGCTTCGTTTGGCGAAGCCGAACGTGCGGGGGTGGGCGAGGGAGTACCGTAGCCGTAGGCGGAGGTACCAGCGTGTAGGAGGATCGCATGGCCACGAAGCCGCAAGTCCATGTCAACGAAGACTACGAGAAGCTCTACGGCTTCCACGTGCCGGAGCACTCGGTTTTCAAAGCCGAGCCCGGCTTGGACGGGGAGAAGGTCAAGCAGATCTCCGGGATGAAAGGGGAGCCGGCGTGGATGCTGAAGAACCGACTGAAGGCTTACAAGCATTTTCAGGCCAAGCCGATGCCGGTCTGGGCGAACACCGAGCTGCTGGGCAGCATCAAGTTCGACTCGATCTTCTACTACCTGAAGCCGACGGAGAAAAAGAGCGAATCGTGGGAGGACGTGCCGCTTGAGATCAAAGAGACGTTCGATCGCCTGGGCATTCCGGAGGCCGAGCGCAAATTT
>CAYJWN010000135.1:0-3848 GCA_964373835.1 uncultured Planctomycetales bacterium | reverse complement strand
GGAACTATACGAAGAGCGCGTGGAGAAGGTTCAAAATGAAAGAGCGTCGTAAGGGAGGTACCGATACGCCGACATTTTAATTCCCATTCTGCGGCATTCGGAATTGGCAGGTTGTTTTCTTCAATTCCAAGCAAGTCCTCAAGTGTATTTCCAACCCCACCCTGGTTGCCAGGTCTTGCGTTAGGAATCCAACCACGAGCACGAATGTCCTTTAGCTTTTCGATCAGTTCGTCTTTGGTATAAGTTTTCACACCGTAACGGCCCCGTTTGTGCTCCCATTAGGACGCCAAAAATCAAGCAGATATTCAAAGGTGACGCCCATCGTGATGTAATTCGAGGGCCAACCGAATATCCCAATTTGGTTGACCACATTCAGCCTATCCCAAATGATGATGTTGCGAAGCTCATAGCCGACCTTTCGGAGTGCTTCGATAAGGGAGACGTGAATGGTAATGCGCGTATTCTCCCACCACATATCAGGCACGTTAATCACACAATGGGCCTTCGGTCGTAAGAGTGGTAGGAGGTTTCGATAAATCTCTGCCATTGCCTGTGAGTATTCCTCGATAGCAAGCGTCCCTAAGTCTCTGTCGTCTTGACTATACTGCTCAACTTTCAAGTATTGATCATTCCTTCTTCGGTCACCCCTACGGCTCTTGTTCAACCGTTTTCTATTGAGCAGATTGGCGTAAGGGGGGGACGTGATGATGAGGCTCAGCGATTCTGGCTCAAGATATTTCGAGATGCTCCTTGCATCATCACAGATAGCCATTTGTTTAGAGCTATTGAATAACTGCTGCTGACCCAGCCTACTCTTGCAAAGAGAGACATATCTCTGTTGGAGGTCAAAACCAACAGCATTACGGTCACAATCGGCGGCAGCAACCAGCGTGGTTCCTGAACCAACAAAAGGATCTAACACCAGTTCCCCTTTGTGCGTAAATAGCTCGATGCACTTCTTTGCCAACGCTATCGGAAACGTAGCAGGATGGAGAGACTTATCCCTAATATCCCGCTTCTCATAGAAGAATTGCCATACGCCCAGCTGGGACTTCATCCACTCCTTTGCCGTCATGCAATTGATATGCGTCGGTGGACACTGGCACGCTCTCTGGAAACCAATGTCAAGGAGCTTTGAGGAAACGTCCCTCCTATCCAATCCTGAAATGAACGGGGGGGCTTCCTGCTCAGCTACCAAACTGTGAGTTGATGTGCGAAGACGCTTATATTTTCCGTGCTTCTTTGGTCTGGATTCCTGCTTGAGCGTTGGCATGGTCGTACACTATCTCCTTATGTAAGTTCTTTCACATCATTCTACGCTGTCGGCTGTCTTCTTGCCAGAGTTCTGCTGCTCAGGTGGCGTACCATAAATTGTGTATGACTTGGGATAACGAACGGGCGTATCCTTCCAAGGATTGGAGCCAACCAACCAAGGAGGATACGCCCAATGGAGCTAGGCGCGGTCCAAGAGCTACCACGCAAGGATATCTTAGGTGAGTGGTGGAGCGAGGTCAAAGAGAACTTCTGGGAGCACGATGCCCGGCCCCACATGAAGCAGCTCCTCAAGGAGCTCATGCAGCGAACGCTGATCGAAGAGCTGGAGATGGTCCGTCGACAGGATACCGGCACGGTGGAGTCCCTCCTCGCGCGCAATGGCTACTATCGCCGGAGCCTCATCACCCACGTCGGGCTCCTCCAGGACATCCGCGTGCCGCGCCTCCGACATGGCCGCTTCCACACCAAGGTGTTCCGCCGATACCAGCGCTGCGAGCAGCTGGTGGAAGACCTGATCCGAGACATCTTCTTGGCGGGGATCTCTACCCGCCTGTCGTTTCGCACCGGCACGCCCCACTCCTCGTCGTGATACGCGAGGTAGAGGGGATCGTCAAAGGTGGGCCAGGGGCAGCGGGGTAGGGTTTTGGGCACCAGAATTGGCTGCCCGACCTGTGCAGTATTCAAACCGTCTTTCGGACATCGGTCGGCAGGTTATTAGCATACCCCTGTTCGAACTGCGCCACGCCAGGCTTCCGAGAAGCCGCGCTCCTTTTCTACTGCCCACTGCACGTGACCGCTTCTCTAACGAAAGTGCCGCCTAAGTTCATGGGCGTATGCTACTCCAAGTCGATCGGCGCTGGTGGTAAGCCACTCGCTGAAGCGTGTTCGGCCCCCAGGCGCCTGGCGAGAAACCAACAGGTTCGCCATCAGTCCATCTAATTCTTCTCGCGTCAAGAGCACATCTTCCTTCAACCGTCCAATGAGTGTGGTGCACGCGAGGGCAATTGACGGTGGGGCGTGCACAATTCTTGCTCGACTACGAATACGCTGTGCCAACAGCCGTACCAATTCCTCAAACGTCAAAATCTCTGGACCAGCTGAATCGACGACGACATTGTCCTTAGCTTGCCCAAGCGTCACAGCCAGTTCCGCCACATCCTCTACGAACACCGGTTGTACGCGGTACTCACCGGTGCCGGGAATGGCGAAGATCGGAAATCGCCGCAGGCACCAAGCGATGTTATGAACCAAGATATCCTCGTCCCCAAAGATCAGAGTGGGTCGGACAATGGCGTAGGGCAACCCACACTCTCTAACGACCTGCTCCGTTGCGACCTTCCCGCGATAGTACGCAAGTGACGAGCCCTCCTCGGGATTGGTGACGCTGATATGAATAACTCGTTGAACTCCCGCGGCCTTTGCCGCCCGCAACAGCGTCCTGGTGTTATCTACGGCACTGTCAAAGGTGACGGCTCCGTGTGGGAACCTCACCCAATACGTGTTGTACAGGATCTTGGTCCCTCGAAGCTGCTCGGTCAGCGTTGCCGGATCGTCAAAGTGAAATGGGAGGAATGGGATTTGCACCCCGAACGGATGGGGACGTTCCGGGTGTCCCGTCAGTGATTTGACCCTCTCCCCGATGTTGAATGAGACGGCGTTCCAGATCAGGCGTGAGACCCGTGTAGAGGTCGTCATTACCACAACGCAGAATATAGACAAACCAATTCATGTTGGTTGCCCTTCGACTCCCTCCTCTTCGACTCGTTCGCTTCGCTCACTCGCTCAGGGTCGGTCGCTCAGGGTACTTCGCCTCGGCTTGACCGGTCGTGTCAGCTTTGTGGAGCATCAGGTGGGGTGTGGGCGGGACGTGATGGCCAGATAGATCGGTAAACCCGTGGTGGGATCGAAACCGGCTTCACAGACCGCTGGGGGGGGCGCCTTGTAACAAACCGGCCACCGAGAGGTCCTCGTCGAGATCCTCCCAGTGGATGCCGATGCCCCGCCCGATCAGCCGCCAGCGCTTCCGTTGAGCCGCCGTGCCGTCACGCAGCTTGGGAAACCACTCCAACGGCACGCTGAGCTCTCGGCCGTCCAAGAGCCGCACGTGGAGCATCTGGGCGTCGAACCAGACCTCCGACGCCAGAGCTTCGACGCGGTCATTCGCCAAAGTGCTCATGCCATTTCCTCTCGATTTGCTCGACATGGGTCACAATCACCTCTCGGATCGCATTCAACTCGTGGGCCCGATACCCACTGGAACTGGCCAGTGCTACGGGGTCCAACCAGAACTTCGCATGGTGATCGCCTGACTCCACATGGATATGCACCGGTTCATGGCCCTCGTTGCTGAAAAAGAAGAACCGATACCGGCCTTTCCTGAACACCGTTGGCATCCGCACAACCCTGTCAAACGATCTACTTCGCCTTCCACGAGTATAAGATACCACATGGACCGCTCCCGTGCATCCAGTTGTTGACCTTACACGGCAGCCGTAACGAGATCGTAGAAAAGCCTAGACCTGGCCGGAGACTGCCTTGTGGGCTTCGTACCGCTGGTCGAGGAAAGAATCGGG
>CAYJWN010000134.1:0-3858 GCA_964373835.1 uncultured Planctomycetales bacterium | reverse complement strand
GGCCTTGCAGAGCTGTTCCGCCACGCCGCGCCCGCGAAACACTTCCGGCACGTAGGTGTGGTAGAGATCGAGCTCGCGGCCGGTGAGCCGGTACATCAGGCAGGCCTCGTAGCCCTGCAGCTTCGCGCAAAACCGGCTGCCCGCTTGATCATGGAAGACTTCGAGGTCTTGGATCATTGTAGTGCATTATAGGGAGGTGACGACCATCTTGTCTAACTCAAAAGGTTTTGCCTTCCCGCTCATAGTATAGTGTTTAGCTGCGATGGACGCTGTCGGACTCCTCTTGGATCAGATCGCGGAAACGCTGCCGCGCGATCGGACGCAGTTGCGCAAGCTCAAAACCGCCGTGGCCTCGAAGGCGCGCGGCCCGCTCATCCGCAACGACGCGCTCCTGCAACGCTACCGCCATGACGTGACGAGCGGCATGCGAGCTCCCAGCGGCGCGCTGGAGCGGATCCTCATGCTCAACGGCATCCGGTCGCAATCCGGCATCGCCACCGTCACCGTCATCACGGAACCCTTCCCCTGTCCGGGCCGCTGCGTTTACTGCCCGACGGAGGCGCGCGCCCCGAAGAGCTACCTGACGAACGAACCGGCCGTGATGCGGGCGCTGCGCAACGACTACGACCCGTACCGGCAGGTCCGCAGCCGGCTGGACGCCCTATATGAAACCGGCCACCCGACGGATAAAATCGAGCTCATCATCAAGGGCGGTACCTGGTCGTTCTATCCCGACGCGTACCAGCGTACGTTCGTTCAACGCTGCTTCGAGGCGGCGAACGAATTCGCTCAAGGCTCAAGGTTCAAGGCTCAAGGCACCAACACTAGCCTTCAGCCTTCAGCCTTCAGCCTTCAGCCCGGCTCGCTCGCGGATGCGCAGCAGACCAATGAAACCGCAGGGTGCCGGATCGTCGGAATCACGATCGAGACGCGGCCGGACTATGTGGATCACGCTGAGATTCGGCGGCTGCGTGAGCTGGGTGTGACCCGCGTCGAGCTGGGAGTCCAGAGCCTTGACGAATCAGTCTTGCGGCTCATCGTGCGCGACCACGGCACCGCAGAGGTGCGTCAGGCCACACGACTGCTGAAGGACGCGGGCTTTAAGGTCGCCTACCACCTGATGCCCAATCTACCGGGGGCGACACCGCAGAGCGACTTGGAGAGCGCGCGCGCGCTGTTTGAGGATTGCGGCTACCAACCCGATACCCTCAAGCTGTATCCGTGCGTCGTAATCGAGACCGCCGAACTGTATCAGTGGTGGAGGGACGGCCGCTACACGCCCTACGATGATGAGACGCTGCTTGAGCTGTTGATCCGGATCAAACAGATCGTGCCGCCGTACGTGCGCATCGAGCGGGTGATCCGCGACATCCCCTCGACATCGATTCAGGCCGGGTGCCTGATCACCAATCTGCGCGAGGAGGCCCAGCGACGGATGGCGGCCCGAGGACTGCGCTGCCGGTGCATCCGCTGCCGGCAGGTGCGCGACGATGCGCCGGGATCGTTTGTGCTCACGCGACGCGCCTACGAGGCGTCAGGCGGGACAGAGATCTTCCTGAGTTTCGAAGAGGCCTCGACGAACCGGCTCGCATCGCTGTTGCGCCTGCGCATCCCTTCCTCGCGCGACACGGACGGCGCATCGGTCTTTCCTGTTCTCCAGGAGGCCGCGCTCATCCGCGAGCTCCATACATATGGACGGCACCTCCCGCTCCATGACCGGCAGGAGGGGGCGGCGCAACACCGCGGGCTGGGCGGGCAGCTACTGCAGGAGGCAGAACGGATCGCGCGCGAGGAGTTCGGGAGGCGGCGCCTGGCGGTCATCGCCGGGGTGGGGGTTCGCGAGTACTACCGGCGGCTCGGCTACGAATTACAACAGACCTACATGGTGAAAGCCCTGTAGAGCTAAGCGCGGCTCGGGGTAAAAGCAAAAACGTCCGGGTTTCCCCGGACGTTTTTGACTGACTGCTGTGTGCTGTATGCTGTGTGCTAATGTCTCGTTAGTTGACTAGCTTATTACCGGGGCGCTTCGGCGGGTCGTTCTTCGGGCGCTCGGGCGCCGGCGGGTTGTTCTTCAAGGTCGGCGTGAGCTCTTTGTTGATCTGGGCGTAGGCCTGGTCCTCCTCCTCAGACGCGACGATGGCGCCCACGGGACACTCAGGCAGGCAGAGGCCGCAGTTGATGCACACCTCGGGGTCGATGATCATGAATTCCTGGCCCTTGTAGTCGCCCGGGTGGATGCATTCCACGGGACAGACCGTCGCGCAGACCGCGTAGCGCTCCCCGAGACACTTCTCCGTGATCACATACGACATCGCTCCCGCCTCCTTGTTGTGAACATTTGATTTCACAGATCGCTGGCTAACAGCAAGTCCAACAGCTGATTTCGCAGATAAAACGGCATCTTTTTACAGGACGAGGTGGGAGTCGGTGTCGCGCACGCCGGGCAATTGGCGGATCGTCGAGAGGATCACGGCGAACTCTTCGTACGGCTCGGCGTCGACGAACGCGATCATGTCGTGCTCGCCGGTCACCTGGTAGATCATCTTGACGCCCGCCAGCTTCGCGACGGCCGCCTGGACGCTCGTCTCGTTTCCCGGCACCACATCAATCATGATGAACGCTTTGGGCATCGGTCACCTCCGCGTATTCTAGCTCAGGTATCCAGCAAACTCAAGCCCTCCGCGTCAAAAGTCAAAAGCAAAAAGTCAAAAGGCAAAACCACAAGTCAAAACCGCCATCCTCAACGTGTTAGAACTGGTTTCATAAACCCTGCATGGATTACAGTGATTCAGAACATGATTACAGTGATAGGGCGTTCCCGACGCAGTATCACCGTAATCTCAGTTCAAAATCACCGTAATCACTGCTTACCGGCATTTATGAAACGGGTTCTAGACGTTTAGCGTCCCCTTTTAACTTTTGCCTTGTAGTTTTGACTTTTTACTTTTGCCTTTTGACTTCCCACTATTGCGCATTACACAGGAGCGGCGTATCCTAACGTCACGATGATCGAGGGCATCGCGTCAGCCTCCGCCACCGAACGCTTCCGCCAACGGTTTGCCTCAGTCAATCCAGCGCATTTCCGCCCGCTGCAGGAGCTGTGGGCGTCCTCGATCGGCCTGGGGACGTATCTCGGTGATGCCAACGACGCGGCTGATACGCTCTATGAGGACGCGATGCGCACAGCGCTCGCGTGCGGTTGCAACGTCATCGATACCGCCATCAACTACCGCTGCCAGCGAAGCGAGCGGACGATCGGTAGAGTCCTCCATGCGCTCATTGGCCAGGGAACGTTGAGCCGAGACGAAGTCATCCTGTGCACCAAAGGCGGCTACTTGCCGTTCGACGGCGAGGTGCCGGCTGATCCCGCCCGGTATCTGGTTGACACCGTCATCAACCCGGGCTTGGCGACGTACGAGGAGATCGTCGGGGGCTGCCACTGCCTGGCTCCTTCCTATCTGAATCACGCGCTGAAGACCAGCCTGGCCAACCTCCGCGTCCAGTCGATCGATGCGTACTACCTGCATAATCCCGAGCAGCAGCTCGAGGAAATCAACCGTGAGACGTGTTGCTCGCGCCTCGAGGCGGCATTCGATCTCTTGGAGCACCACGTCCGGGAAGGCCGTCTGCGCTACTACGGCGTGGCGACGTGGAACGGCCTGCGGCGCAACCCGAAAGCGAAAGACTACCTCTCCCTGGAACAACTGGTGGAACTGGCCGCCCGCGTGGGTGGAGCGGATCACCACCTTCGGGTGATCCAGCTTCCCTACAACCTCGCCATGCCGGAAGCGTTCTCGTTCAGAAATCAGACCGTCGAGGGCGAGCCGGTCACCGTTTTGGAAGCCGCTGCGCGGCTGG
>CAYJWN010000133.1:0-3867 GCA_964373835.1 uncultured Planctomycetales bacterium | reverse complement strand
GCAGCGACTCGTGCGTCACGTTGGGGTTGCCGTCCTTGTCCCCGCCGATCCAGCTCCCAAAGCGCACGAGACTCAACAGCGGCATCGTGCGGCCGTAGACCCGTTCCACCTCGTTGCGGAAGGCCATGACGACGTCGGCCAGCGCATCGTAGAGCACCGAGGAGAGATAGTAGAGCCCCTGCTCGACTTCGTCTTGAATGGTGGGCTGTGTCGGCCTGAGCTCATCCGTCTGCCACAACTCCATGATTTGCTCGAGCAGTTCGCCGGTGATCGCACGCTCCTCTTTCGGCACCGGGTTGAGCAGCTGGCGCTTCGTCAGGAGGTCCCAGATCGCGCGGTGCTTCGTGAGAATGGTGGGCGGCAGCGCCTGCGTCGGATGCGCGGTCAGCACGAGCGTGATGGACAGATCCAGCGCCCGCTTGAGGAGTGTCTCGTAGGAAATCTTCGCGCCGGACAGCCGATGGACGACGTCTTCAATGGACCCGCGCTGGGGATGAAAGCCCGGCAGCGACTCGTAGTAGCGTTTGCGCCGCAGCCGGTGATTTTCTTCCGCGATGTTGACGAGCTGGAAGTAGACGGAAAAAGCACGGACAACCTTTTCGGCGGTGGCAACCGGCAGTTGATTCAACAGGCGGCGCAGGCGCGCATCATCCCCTGGGCGGCTCCCCCCTCGGCGGATCGTGATGGCCAGCCGCCGGATGCGCTCTTCGATCTCGAAGAAGGGACGGCCCTCCTGATGGATGAGGACCTGGCCGAGCAGCTCGCCGAGGAAATGGACGTCGCGGCGAAGCGGCGTAAGCTTTTCCTGGTGACTCATGCGAGACCTCTTGAGTCAGACCATCCTGCGCCCATACACGCAGATGGTCTGGCCATGGCGGGGCCAGATATCAGCACGGCGATCATCATTGGTAGATATCTGACGCCGACCGATTGGAGACGCTCTCAAGGAAGGCCAAAATCGCCGAATAATCGAGCTCGCCCTTGCCGGCGTTCTCGGAGGCGGCGAAGAGCTGCTCGATCGCCTTCGTGATGGGGACCGCGGTGCCGGTTTCCTCCGCCAGCTCGCCGATCAGCCGCAGGTCCTTATGCATGTGCTTGAGGGCGAAGTGGGCGGCGAACTCCCGCTTCACCATCCCCGCGCCTTTCGTCTGATACCACGGAGAACGGAACGTGCTGGCTTCCAGAACTGCCAGGTAGCGCTTCGGATCCAGCCCCGCCCGCTGGACGAGTAAGAGCCCCTCGGAAAACCCCGCGGACAGATGCGCGAGCATCAGGTTCGTCGCCAGCTTCAGCGCTGAGCCCATGCCTACCCCGCCCGCGTGGATGATCGTCTTGCCCATCGAGGAGAAAATCGGCCGGCATCGCTCGAGGGTCGTCGGCAGCCCGCCGACTAGAATCACGAGCGTCCCGTCGGTGGCCGGACCCTTCGAGCCGACGACCGGCGCGTCGAGAAACTCGGCCTGCTTGGTCGTGACGGCGCCGGCCAGCTTGCGCGACGTCGCGGGAGACACGGTGCTCATATCGATGAGGACCGCGCCCGCGTTGATGCCGTCCAACACGCCGTCAGGCCCCAGCACCACCGCTTCGACATCCTGCGGCTGCGACACCATCGTGATGATGACGTCGGACTCAGAAGCCACCTGCGCCGGCCCCTTGCCAGCTTTCGCGCCCACCTTAAGCAGCGGCTGGACCTTCGTCGGGGTCCGGTTCCAGACCGTGAGCGGAAACCCTGCTTTGGCCAGATTGGCCGCCATGGGG
The DNA here is from genome assembly GCA_964373835.1 of uncultured Planctomycetales bacterium. Taxonomy (GTDB): domain Bacteria; phylum Omnitrophota; class Gorgyraeia; order Aquiviventales; family Aquiviventaceae; genus CAYJWN01. The sequence continues at coordinate 2,109 of CAYJWN010000133.1, read as the reverse complement.
GCGCCCATGGTGCCGAGTCCAAGAAATCCGATGCGTGGTCGGCTCATGTGGGGGACGGAAACGTCGGGGGTAGCATAGCGACCTCGTGCGCAGGTTGTCAACGAGTCTCGTCGTTCGTGTATCGTGATGCGTGAATCGGCCTTCGCATGACCCACGATTCACGATCCACGAAAACGGACCCACAGGTAGACGGTGGCGAGCGCGGCGTACGCCGCGCCGGCAATGACGAGGCCGAGGAGCGCCCACCGCCGGGGGCACAGGGCGGCAGGCACATGCCGCGGGAGGAGGCGGTAGTTGAGGGCGTAGAGCAACACGGCGAAGGAGACCGTCCCGAGGAAGCCGATGAGCGCGGAGAGGAGGATCAGGGGGCCGGGCTCACGGCCCCACATCGTCACCGATGTGACCACCGTCCCGAGGATGAGAAAGACGAAATACCATCGCTTGACGGACCACCGGCGGGCCCGCGGGAAGAAGCTCAGGAGGCAATCCGCATGGATGCGCGAGACCGCATCCGCCGTCGCCATCCAGGTGTCGGACAAAAACGCCGCCGCCACAAGGAGAAACAGGCACCGGCCTGCCGCGCCCCAGCTCACCTCGAAGAACTTTGCCTGCACGACGGCGATCTCATACTTTTCCGGCAGCAGTCCCTGCGGATGCAGGACCGCGTAAGCCAGCAGGCAGGTCATAAGCGTGGTCAGGATGTTCCCCACGATCCCGACCGCGCTGTCGACCACCAGAAACCGCCGCCAACGTGCCACTTCCCGGCTCGGTCGATCCTGTGGGACCATCCCAACTTGAAAGCTAATGAGGTGGCGCTCCCTCGACTCGTCCCGCTGACGCGGGACTCGCTCGGGATGTCGCCCTGCGGCCACCAGCCGCAGGGCTCCACCGGCCAACCCTTCCACATGCCCCATCGTTTTGGCCATCCCCACGCCCTTCTCCCGCAGCCAATAGGAGTAGAACAGCGTCCAGAACCCGCCCAGCCCCGCGAAGGTGATGGCGGTCAGGAGCTTCGTGGCATCCGCGGCCTCCCACGGCCGTGGTGGCGGCCACTGGGGCGCCACCAGCCCGTGCAGGAATGACGGCAGGGCCGAGACCACCGTCGGATGGCTGCACGCCGCGACCAGGCCGACGACGGTGATGATCGCGATGATGAGCATCACCCGTTCGATGACCGTGTAGATCACGCGGCCGACGACGAGGGCGATGAACCCGATCGCGATGGACATATAGCCCCAGAAGAGCGTCTGCCCGCGGGCACCCCAGCCCGCCGGAAACTGCGTGAGCGCGGCGAGGGCAGTGCCGCCGGCGGAGGCGAACGCCCCAAACCACAAAAAGGAGATCCCCATGAGGATCCAGAGGACAAACGCGACGGTGCGGTTCAGGCGGATGAATCCCTGGAAGATCGTCTCACCAGTGAGCAGCGTGTAACTGCCGATCGCGTAGTTGATCGGAAACTGCAGCAGGCAGGCTGGAATCAGGAGGAAGAGAAACGCGAGACCGTATTTCGCGATGAGGTAGGGCCACCAGATAAGCTCGCTGGACCCCTGCGCCAGCGCCATCCACACGACACCGGGTCCGAGCGCGGCCCACCACCCGGGAAAGCGCGGCAGGTGTCCTTTGGCAAATGGCGGGAGTCGGCCCCAACGAGACACGGTGGCTAGCGTGAGGCGTTACGCCCCACGCGACAGGTCGATACTGATGGTTGTCCCTTCCTTGACCGACCGCAAGAGCGCGACCGGAGCGTCGGTGTGGCCGATGATCGTCACGTCACTCGCAGGGCGTGGCTCTTGGTCCTTTGAGGCCGGCGTCTTGCCAAAAAACACGCACAGACACGGGCCGTCGGGCCAGTAGGCGATATCGCCCACGCTCACCTCGCGTGTTGGCTTTGTGTTCGCCATTTGCACCGGTACATTGAAGTAGATCTCGTCACCCCACCGCATGACCATTGCCTCAAGGGGCAGACATCCGATGATCTTCTGGCTGATTGCGTTATCATCTAGCATAGCTTCAAAGGACCCGCCTGCCGTTTGAAACTGTATCCTCATCCAATCAATAAGCCTTCTTACCGGACGCCCACTCTCCAGCGTCCCGCTCATTCATCTGACA
>CAYJWN010000132.1:0-3898 GCA_964373835.1 uncultured Planctomycetales bacterium | reverse complement strand
GACGGATCCGGTCTGGACGATCGGGAACAACTCCATGGATCTCACCACCGGGGTGTTGAAGCAAGGCGGCACGGCGGTGCTCACAGGCAACCAGGCGGTCACTCTCTCGGGCGACGTGGCAGGGTCGGGCACCACAGCGATCACGGCAACCGTGCAGCCAGACAGCGTGGCCTTGACGACGGATACGACGGGTAACTATGCCGCAGGGGATGCCGAAGCGGGCAACGCGACAGGCGTGGCCTGCACGGACTGCGTGACCCTCGCCACGGAGACGGTGGGCAACTACGTCGCGACGATCGCGGATGCCGGCAACAGCACGGTCACGGTAGTCAACTCGGGCGCCGAAAACGCGGCCGTCACGCTGGACATCGCGGTGAAGCTGCGCGACCGCACCGCCGGCGTCTTCTGCCCGAGCACGCTCTCCACGACGATGGACTGCGAGAGCGCGCGGGTGCGCATCCCCCAGACGTGCACGGTCCAGCGGGTGGATGTGGCCGCGCTGACCGCGCCGACGACGCAGGCGATCATCGTCGATGTCAACGAGTGCAGCGCGCCGGGCACGTGCACGACCATCTGGAGCACTCAGGGTAATCGAGTCCAGATCGCCGCGGGGGCGACCTCTGGCAACCAGACAACCTTCGACGATACCTCGCTGGCCGCCGGCAACTATCTGGGCTTTGACCTGGATCAGGTGGGCAGCGGCACGACGGGGAGCAACCTTACGGTGACGGTGACATGTCGATTCTAAGCGTGCTGATTGCGGTACTCATCTGGTGGGGACAGACCGCGTCTGTCTGGGCCGCCCTGCAGACGATCAAGGGCGGGATGTGGTTCCCCATGCCGCCCCTCTCGTCCGCTATTCCTCCGGCGCTGGCCTCGCTGGCGGTGTCCGCGTCCGGGGCGAAGGTCGGGATCGTGACGCGAGCGCCAAAGTCCGGGACGCTGGATCGGGTCGGGTTCCGCACGGGGGCGATCACGACCTTCCCGGCGAACGGCATCCGCGTCTCGTTCCAGGATATGGCCACCGATGGCAATCCCGACGGCACCCAAGACCAATATCGGGACATCGCGGCTTCGCCTGGCGCGAACGCCTGGGTCACGCCCGGCCTGATGACATCCGACGGCACCGATACCGGCACCAAGCGCTCGGTGACAGGCGGCGACCGCATCTGCATCGTGATCGAGCAGGTGAACAGCGCCGATGCCTGGAACATGAACATCTCCGCGAACGTCTCGCACACCCGCGCAGAGCCGCTCATCTACAATCTGGATTCGTTCCCCGATCTGCACGGCGGCGTGTCCTGGGCGAAGCAGGGCGGCTCCTACCCTATTCTTGTCTTCGAATACTCGGACGGCTCCTACGAGACGGTCTCCAGCGGGGTCACGCTGCCCGTCTTGACCTGGAATACCCGGACGTTCAACAACGGCTCGACACCGGACGAGCGCGCCTTGTTCTTCCGCTTTCCGGTGCAGGTGAACGTCAACGGCGGCTGGGTGGCGATCGATCGGGATGCCGCTGTCGATGTGGTCCTGTACGACTCGGACGGGACGAGCGTCCTCACGACCGTGAGCGGTGACGCGAGCGATCGACTTGGCACCGCCGCACGGATCTGGGTGTTCTCCTTCCCCGAGCAGACGCTGGCCGCGAACACCGACTACCGGCTGTCCGTGAAGCCGACCTCGGCGAGCAACGTGACCATCTACGACTTCGACGTCAACTCGAACGCCTTGCTCGACGCCGTGGAGGGCGGCAAGGACTGGTACACCAGCACGCGCACCGACGCCGGCTCTTGGACACAGACGACGACGAACCGGCCGCTGATTGGGCTTCGTGTGTCCGCCATTCACGACGGCGCGGGCGGCGGGGCGGCGACGCAGGGCGGCGTGTGGGGATTCTGAAAATGGATGGGTACCCTACGACGGCTCGGGAATGTGCAGGTCGCGGCAGATCTTCCTGGCGAGAAACTCGTGGACTTCGGTATGGCGAGGGACTGATGAGGTGCGGCCTGAAGCAGGGTTCCAGTAAATCGTGTGCCGAGCGCCTTCCCGGAGGAGCCGGCAGCCGTGCGCCTGCACATGGCGCACCAGCTCCTTCCGCTTCATTCAACGGCAATCGAGATGGGCTCTTCGATCGCCTGTCGGCTATGCGCCCGGTGCGCCAGGGTTCGGTTGGCCTCCAGCACCATGACCAGGGCGTCCTTGAGGTTGCGCTTGGCTTCCCCCAGGGTGCGACCCTGGGTGTTGACGCCGGGGATTTCTTCGACGTAGGCGACGTACCACTTGCCCCGCTTGAGATAGACGGCTGTGAACTGTCCAATCATCGCGCACCGAGTATAGCTGAATCTGATCAGGTTGTCAAAGGCCACCACGGGTCAGACCCCATGCGGGAAACCTGTAGGCTTCGTGCTGGGGGTCTGACCCCCTGTTTGATGGTTATGACGGCGCCGGGGGTGGCGGCTCGGCGACGCAGGGCGGCGCGTGGGGCTTTTGATCCGATGGGGCAGATGTATGAAAGTACGAACGTATGACACGATGACACAGCGAACGGTGGACGCTTCTGCTCAAGGTTCAAGGTTCAAGGCTCTAGGCAACGGCTCTTCGCTGCAGCCTACAGCCTACAGCCTACAGCCTACAGCCGCGCGGGGTTTGAAGGGTGCTCTGGGTCTTGCCGTGCGCGTGCTGGTGTGCTGGGGGCTTTCGTGCATCAACCTGCCGGCGCTCTGGGCGCAGGAGTTCGGCGTCGTGGAAGATCTCTACGTCGGGCGGCACACCGTCAGCCCCTTCGGCGGGGTGGGCCGCTACCAGAACCTGCTCGTGCGCAGCGAGGAGTTCGAGAACGCGTCCTGGGTCAAGACCGGCTACACCGTCTCGGCCGGCAGCGTGACCGCGCCGGACGGCTCGGCGAGCGCGGAGCTGCTGGCCGCTGGCGGCGCATCCGGCGACAACGTCACCCAGGATTCGGGGGTGGCGGCCTCCAACAAGACGTTCACGGGCTCGGTCTGGATGCAGCGAAGCGGCGGCGCCGATGTGACCATCAACCTCCGCATCGACTGCGGCACGACGAGCGGCACCGCAGCCGCGAAGACCGTCGGCGTTGACTGGGAGCGCTTTGCCGTCACGCAGGCCTGCGGGGTCGTCAGCGGCAACGCGAAGGTCGCCATCAACAACGGCACCAGCGCCGTACGCGCCTGGGGCGCGCAGCTTGAGGATGTCACCAGCGCGGCCGAGACCGACGCCGGCGTCTACGTCAAGACCAGCGCGAGCGCGGTGGCGACCGCGAGCCGCGGGCTCGTCGCGAACACCGACCTGCGGGTCGCCGAGGCCAAAAATGTGAACTTCCAGGGGTTCTCGAACTTCGTCACGCAGCTGCCCCTCCAGTTCGAGGGGGCGACGGTCGATGACTTCGAGACGAGCCTGACGGTCACCGACCCCACCGCCGACCAGACGCTCACCCTGCCCAACGTGACCGGCACCGTGATCACGACCGGGGATACCGGGACGATTACCGCCGGGCTGCTCAAGGCCGTCGACACGGCGGCGGATGAGGAGTGCCTCACGCGCGAGACCACGGGGGGCGACTTCGAGTGGCAGGCCTGCGCCACCGGTAGCGGCTATGCGACCCTCCAGGAGGAGGGGACCAGCCTCACCGCCCGCACGGCGCTCAACTTCATCGGGGGGGCGCTCACCGCGGCGGATAACGCCGGCGCGAGCCGGACGGACGTCACCCTCTCGGCCTCTCCGAACTCGGCGAGCGTGGTCGGGATCGGCCGCACGCTCACGGGCGGCACCGGGATCGCCGCTCTGGGGGATCTCTCGGCCGACCGGACGATCAGCTTCGATGCGACCGAGCTCGGCAACCTCGTCTTCGGGGATGGGACGGCCGCCTCGGTCACCCACA
>CAYJWN010000131.1:0-3902 GCA_964373835.1 uncultured Planctomycetales bacterium | reverse complement strand
GCGTTAACCGGCTATTCGCGCTGCAGACACTGACCTTTGCCGGCTGGACCTTCGGTAATGCGTTGTTGCAAACCGGGATGTGGCTAGACACGGCAAAGGCGGTGACGTTCGCTAGCGCATCACTCATTCCATCCGCTTTCTTTACTTTCACGATGTACTACCCCGACTCAACATCTCGCACCGCGCCGGTGTGGCAGTGGGCCGCGATCGTACCCGGCGGCTGCTTCGCTGTAGCCGCACTAGTGACCGACCTGCTCGTCTACGACGTCCGTTTTGTCTCTCAAGAATTGTCGCGTCGGCCTGGACCTCTGTACCCGCTCTTCACAATCTATTTCGTAGTTGTCTTTGGAGCAGGCCTCGTCGTCTTTGCCAGGAAGTGGCGACGTGCGCGGGAGCGCGAGCGCGCACAACTGAACTACTACGGTCTTGGGCTGCTGATCGCAACACTAGGCGGCCTGACTTTGAGCCTTCTAATCCCGGCAACAACGGGAAGTTCAGGCGTCAGTCACTTCGGCCCATATTTCGGTCTACCGATGGTGGCACTAACTGCCCACACGATCATCCGCCATCGCTTCATGGACCTACGGATAGTCGTCCACCGAAGCCTGACGTTTGCGATCGCATTGATCTTGTCGTTAGTCCCATTGGCCGCGCTGCTCCTCTTAGTCGCGCGCATGGATCTAGCGGAGTTCTCGCGTACTCTGCCTGAGACCCTACTCTTGGGTGCGGTCTGTCTTGGCGTTGCGCTCTTGATCCCTCTCACTCGCGAGTTCGCCGAACACCTCCTCGATCGCTACGTGTATCGCGCCAGGACGAACCCTCAGCAGCTTCTGCGTCATGCGAGTTCAGAGTTAACCCGCGGCCTAGACCTGTTGCGCCTCCTCGACGTCGTCGTCGACACGATCCAAGTCGGGGTCGAACCGGAAGGCGTCGCCACGTACCTGCAGAACGAGGGACTCTTCGCCCTTTCGGTGACTCGGATACGTCTCGCAGGTGGGGCCTTCAGTACTCCGCCAGAACCGGCGATGTCGATAATCGAACGTGTCGTCGCTCAACGAACGCCGCTACTCCGCGACGACCTCGACATGCCCAACGACCTCGCGGTACGCGAAGCGCTCAACGCGGCAAACTGGGCGCTCGCCTTACCGTTGTTGGCAGACGAGCGCATTGTAGGACTTATCGCCGTCGGGCCGAAGCGGTCGGGAGATCCGTTTTTCGCCGAGGATGTCGACGCACTGATAACGCTCGCTAATCACGCTGGAAGTGCAGTACGGAACGCAACTTTGTACGCTGAGGTTACGTTGGCGAACGAATACGTAAACAATATCGTCGGCGCCATGCAGAATGGGGTTGTTGCTGTTGACGCATCTGGTGCAGTGACCCTGGTCAATCCGGCTGCTCGGCAGATCTTAGGTCTTCCCGCTGAGGTGCTTTCGAAGCTTGACGCTATCCCTGGCCCGCTCCGCGCCATCCTTGAGCAAGTCCTCGAAGATGGCGCTCAAAACGCTACTCGTGAAGTTCAATTGCAGCGCAAGGAAGGATGCGAGGCATGTGTCTTGCTGTGTACGGCTTCACCGCTTCGTGATCACGGAGGTCATCGCGCTGGGGCTGTCGCTGTCTTCAGCGATCTCACACCGTTGAAGGAGCTCGCCAGCCAGCGCGCGCGAGCTGAAGACCTGTCCAAGTTACAGCGAGTCACTCAAGCGCTCGCTCACGAGATCGGCAACCCGCTCGTACCGATCAAGACGCTCGCGAAGCTTCTTCCCACGCGAGTCGGTGACCGCAGATTTGCCGAGGACCTTTCACGCATCGTGTCGCGAGAACTCGGACGAATCGAGCAGCTCGTAGCTCGCCTACGGCGTGTTGCCCCCAACGATGGGGTAAGTTATGCCCGTGTAGACCTCCGCGTACCAATGCAGCATGCGCTTGAAGTGCTTGAGGCAGCTGCAGCCGATCAGGAGACGCAAATAGAGATCATTCCTGACCTATTGCCAGTTCCGGTCGTGGGTGATTCGGCCGAGCTCGAGGAACTGTTCCTGAACTTGCTCGCCAACGCGCTTGAGGAAGTGGCAGACCAGCCCAAAGGCTCACGGCAGATTATGGTGTCTGTTACCGCGGAGACCGATCGTGCTGTCGCTCGCATCGCGGACAGCGGGCGGGGGATCAAGGGCGATGTTCTGGACCGCATCTTTGATGCGTTCGTCACGACCAAGCCGCGCGGGTCAGGGCTTGGTTTAGCCATTTGCAGGGGTATCGCCGAGCGTCACCACGGCCATTTGACCGCCGCCAACGCAAAGGGCGGCGGCGCAGTTTTTACGATAGCGTTGCCACTCGAACCGGAGCCCGGGCCGGCGGCCGGCGACGCCACCGCCCGGTGAGCTTCCCACGTCTAATCTAACAGCCCGGGGTGAAAGTCGGTGAGAGATCCATCGCCAAAAACGAGAGGGGAGGGCCGAACGCCGGCGGCACGATAGCGGAGCCCGAAGGCGGTCGACGTGTACTGCGCCCGCCGTGCACCAGTCAGCGAAGCCCTCGGCGATGAGCCCGGCTCATGTCGACGCGCCCCGATGGGGCGGCCGTAGGCCGAATGGGGTGTTCGGAGCCAGGAAGTGCTATTTTGTGCTGCCTCTCGGCGGTCCTAACGGTACGCTCTGGGCCGGGGGAAACCGTCGATCCTGTGCGTTGGCCAACGAACAGTTTCTAGGATTGCAGATGCGACGATTGGAAAAGCGTCGAGTCGTAATCACTGGGCTAGGTGTCGTAGCACCTAACGGTATTGGTAAAGAAGCATTCTGGCGCGGTCTCGTGTCTGGCGTCCCGGCGATACGTCGGATCACTGCATTCGATGCCTCAAACAATGACAGTCAGATTGCGGCCGAGGTGGACTTTTCTCCCTCGATGTTCTTCTCTACCAAGCGCACTCGCGAGCTATGGAGATTCTCGCAACTGGCTGTTTCGGCCGCTATTCTGGCGACCCGAGACGCACGGCTCACGATCGAGCGGAGCTTGGCAGACTCAGTCGCGGTTTGTTTTGGCACGTCCGTTAACGGCATGGGCGACGCAGAACGCCTGCATGAGAACTTTCTCATAGAGGGGCCCACCAGACAGCTTTACCCCGTCGCCCTCGGCTGCCCTGCACATACTGCAAGTAGCCAGATCGCGATCGAACTTGGTACGGCAGGACCTCTAGTCACCCTCTCATCTAATTGCTGTAGTGGCCTCGACGCGATCCATGCTGGCTGGTCGCAGATAGTGTCGGGTCGCGTGGACATTGCGATTGTGGGCGGCGCTGAAGCGCCGCTCTTTCCATTTAGCTTCTCAGGCTTCGAGGCTCTAGGTGTCTTTTCAAAGCGCAACGACGATCCCCCAGCGGCGTCTCGGCCCTATGACGGGCTTCGCGACGGCTTGGTCCTCGGTGAGGGTGGCGGAGCGTTAGTGCTAGAGGAGCTGTCGTTTGCACGAGATCGCGGCGCAGATATTTACGCAGAAGTCGTTGGTTATGCGGCGGCCGCTGAAGGTACCGATATGCGCAAGAGCGAGCCGACTGGCGCCATGTTGGCGGCAGCGATCCATCGCGCGCTCGATTCAGCTGGAATGCCGCCTCATGAGATCGACTACATCAACGCGCACGGCAGTTCAGTGCCGGACTACGACGTCACCGATACCAACGCATTGAAGAAGGCGTTTGGACGAAGCGTATATAGCATCCCCGTGAGCTCGATTAAGTCGATGCTCGGCCAAGCTATTTCTGCGAGCGGCGCCTTCCAAGCCATCTCATCCTGCCTTACCATTCGCGAAAATATGGTGCCCCCTACGATCAATCAAGAGGTGCCGGACCCCCGGTGTGACCTCGATTACGTTCCGAACAAGGCGCGATCCTGCCGCGTAAGAAACGTGCTTAT
>CAYJWN010000130.1:0-3969 GCA_964373835.1 uncultured Planctomycetales bacterium | reverse complement strand
GCGACTCAACAGTGAAAATAACCCCCATCAGGGACTCTGATAGTTACTCGATCAGAAATAAAAACGACACCGCTGGACTCGCAAAACAACTCCGAACAACAGCCGGAGGTCTCCCCACGCCTGCCGATCACGCCGTGCGTGTCCGCGCAAGCCCGCACCACGCACCCCACAAGGGGTTCGTGCAGCCCACGGTGGGGGGAGGGAGGCGACGCGAGACAGATCGGCGTCGAAAGCGAAAGGGCCGAGGAGCACCAGCGCGCGATCCGCGCGCGGCGCACGCGCTGGAGAAACACCCCATGTGCAGCAGGGCCCCGCGTCCACAGACAGCGTCGCACGGTCAAAAAACAATAATGTAATAAATAATAACCGTCCTCAGTGGCGGCAGTCAGGCGAGGCGCGCACCCGCCGCGCAGAGCGGGAAAATCCGCCGCGGGGCGCCCGGCGACCGCAACCGCCGGCGACCGCAACCGCCGGCGGCCCCAATCAAAAAAACGAAAGGGTCCGGCGCTTTGCAGGGGAGGGGGGCCGACAGATTTTTCTGTGCGGTCCTGGCAACCGCAACGGGGCTTAACCCCTGGGACCTCGATTTTTGACTTTTGCCCCTAATCGCGTTTTTTGCTTGTCGACCTGCCCCGGCGCTGCCCCGGCGCTGCCCCAACGCTGCCCCAACGCTGAATTTTCTAGCCTCCATCCTTATATCTTTGTGGATGGGCGACTTACCCTTCAGAGGGGTGGCATCCCCTGACCTCTCCACCGCATCCTCGGACGACGTCGAGTTGATCGGGGTCGCCGATGAGCCCTTTCAGGAGTGCTCGAGCTCCGCGTTCTTCGACGAGGCGCTTGCGCGCGATCCTGCGTACGCATCGCCGACTCTTGGACAACCCTCGAAGAGACGCGCCGTGGAGCTTTTCGGCCAACACTTCATCTTCCCCCGTGTTGGTCATTGTTCGTGGCCTGTCTACTCTTATCGACACGTTTAATCTTGGTTGTTCTGAACTGTCCTCTGTTGTAGACACGTCAAAGGTAGCGATTTATAGGCTATATCAAGCTGTTGTGGACTCCAAGTTCCATGTCGAGAAGGCGCAACTTTTCAAGGAGCTAAGATCGCTTTGGCCGAAGTCCGTCTTCCCAGACAAGCACGTCCGCTCAGTTGAAGTAATTGAAGGAATCGACATGGATTGGCGGTTCTCAAGGGCCCAGTTGATGAAAGGGTTCCTGCCAGAAGGCGTACGGGATCCAGGAATCGCCGGATCCAAAGCTATGTTGGAGAGGGAAGTTCTCGATGCTGTGAGCGCCGTCCGGCGTGGGACGCCCGGCGCCCAGCGACAGACAACCCTGGACAGCTTTGGCCTGACTGCCGAGCCTCGAACGCGCGGTCGAGAGGAGGATGCCGACGGCCCTGTCAGCAGTGCGACCGTCGCCACAGTTGCCGAAATTATTCAGTTCCTGGAGGCGAAGAGACAACGGAAACTGTAGTGAAGTAAATTGGTTTATTATTAATTTCAAGGACTATATCTACAACTTGTGGGATCCACACACACAGACAGGGACAACCTCGTCTCCGCTCAAAAGGATACACCAACCTTCCGAGTAAAGTCTCCATTGATCCCCACCAGCAGCCTCCATTCTCGACACAAGGGCTGGCCAAGCCAAACCCGACGTGACGCATGGGCCAACGGCGAATGCCAGATCATCGGCACTCGCTGCGACGACATCGACAGAAGGAGGCGCCCAGTCCAAGTTTTCCCCACGGGCAGCGTCGTGCAGGAAGGACTTCTCTAAGATATTAATGGGGTGATGGTTGTTTCTTACCGAACGTTCGACTCGGATCGCCCCTTCCCCTTCTTCTTCGCACACATCCACGGCAGGAACCGGCAACCCTTCAAGCTGCAGTCCGAGATGCGCAACGACTCCGTGCCAATATGTGGATTTGCTGGCCACACCAAGGCGCTCTGCAAAAAACGCCAACACCCAAGGGACCACAATCGCGCGGAGAGCAGCGTCCCGCCCGCGAGCCCGACTGTAGGCGACCATGGAGAAAGCGGTCGCTGTTCTTGTCAAGTACAGCTCGTCTTGGCTCAGGAGACCGGAAAAGACAAGGCGTGCATTCTGGAATAGCACTCTGAAGTGCCGAGCATAGTTCGGCGTAGGCACGTGGATTAACTTCAGCAGCCTCACCTGTCGCGATCGTTCGTCAGTCTAAAAAAATGAATTCTCGCAACATGAGCATTGCCCACCCTGAGCTGTTGTTGCGCCGCACCCTTGGTTTTCGCAACCCCCGCGATCAAGACGTGTTCATGCAGAAAGTCGAAGACATCCCTGAGAACACCTCGCACGTCGTGCATGAGAGCCACCAAAAACGTCGTCGGCAGATTAGCAGCAGCAAGGAGAACGGCGTGGCCTCCGGGGACATCGACATCGAGCGCAGGACGATGGGGAGCGACACCATGGAGAACCGCGGGTAGAGCGCCAACCTCTTGCATGCAACAGCAGCAGCGATCACTGGATCTTCCTCCGCTGAGCTGACCTTCGGCCCAGAGCGCCTCGTTGTCCGCTGACACAAACAGGCCGTGCAACGATCCACGCCGGCCACCTCGAACGAATGAAGCAGTCGAGATGGCTGCAATTTGGGACACCCTGACCGGATTGATCTTCGCCAGCACGTGCGCGACATTTCCGAATACCAGAAACCTGGCGAGGAGAAAAAAACAAACACTCAACACTTCGTACAAGAAAGACAACTGCCTGCCTGTCTACACACACACACACACCATTTCACCCACGGACTCATTTCTGCGGTCCGTTTGACAGGATCTTGCACGATGATTCGCACTCGCGAAAGAGTCATTCGATCGAATCCGTCGACCCACATCACAAGAAAAACCTGCAGATCATCCGATCCCAGGTCTTGACCCTCCGCAACCTCCAATCCGCACGCCTGGAAAATCAGCACCAGTGGGCGAATGAGACCGATCACATTCTTTTCAACGTTTTTCCCGTCTGGCCCGCGTTCTTTCGGAGAAAATCGGCCTGCATCTTCCACGAGATCACAAACGCCAAACATACTACCAAGCAGATCCATCCGAATTTTTTCCGATCTCGGAAACGTCTTCACCGCGATCCCATCATAGGCACGGACCTTCCTCGCGCGCAGGATCTTTCCTTCGCTGTCGTCCTGCTTCGGGGGAGGTCGATATCCGATCATTTGGCGCAGCACTTCACCTTCTTGGCAGCTCCCAGATCCACCGTAATACAGACGCCGCGCGCCAACGGTCATCTGACTCTGTTGGCGCTCCAATGCTCGGAAAGCACCCTCCCGCCGCTCACGCCTAATAAAGTTCCGAACCAGTTGCTTGCGCCCGGCCGTGTAGTCGGCTTTCTCAATGACCACGCGCATCCAACCCGTCAATTTTGCATTCTTGTCTACAAGATACTGAGCACGTTGGCCGAATGCCGACGCACGAACGGACGAATCGCCCGTCGCACGAGATAGCCACGCTGCCGCATTCTCCACACTGCCAAAGATGATCTTCCAAGTCGGATGTCCTGCCCGCGGATGAAAGCCCAGGACCGTCAAGAGCAAGCTATGCAGTCCGAACTCGCGAGGAGCGCGCACTCTGAACGACGCAGAAAGAATCCTGATGTTTCGAAACACCAGCGGATAGTTTCGCTCCACGTCGCTAGATTCCCCGCCCTCTTGGATAGGCAGATCTTCGCAGGAGAACTCCTCCACAAGCGATTCCTTGTCGGAACAATCGAGTGACGCATCCTCTGACATGAGAAACAACCGCCAAGCGCAGCCAGGCGTAGCCAACGACGCTACAAGGAAGATAAAGGCTTGTAAAACTCTCTCTTTTAAAAAAGTTTGGCGCGCCAAACTGCCTGTCATGACGGGACCGAGCAACGATCCTGGCAACGATCCTGGCTCGACCTGGGCAGGTGCCTGGCACGATTCGAGGCGTGCCTGGC
>CAYJWN010000129.1:0-4134 GCA_964373835.1 uncultured Planctomycetales bacterium | reverse complement strand
GGATAGAGCACTAGCCTCCGGAGCTAGGTGTCGCGCGTTCAAATCGCGCCGGGCGCGTGTTTTTTAGCGTGCGACGGTTACGGTAAGTTCGCAATGTGCGGGGCGGAGCTGGATGCCGTGGGTTCAAATCCCGCCGGGCGCGCTTCATTCCACTTTTCACATTACACAGAAGATGCGTCGAGGCTCAATGAAAATCGGTACCGTCTACTTGGTGGGCGCAGGGCCGGGTGATCCGGGCCTCATCACCGTGAGAGGCCAGGAGCTACTCCGCCAGGCCGACGTGGTGGTCTATGACCACCTCGTCACCCCAGCGTTGCTCAAAAGTTGCTCACCGAAAGCCAAGCTGATCTATGTGGGGAAAGAGGCGGATCGGCACGCTACCTCTCAAGCGTTGATCAACAGGCTCCTTGTACGCGCGGCGCGGTCCGGCAAGACCGTCGTGCGCCTGAAAGGGGGCGATCCGTTTCTCTTCGGCCGCGGGGGCGAGGAAGCGCTGGCGCTGGCGAAAGCGCGCATCCCGTATGAAGTGGTCCCCGGGGTGACCAGCGCCATCGCCGTGCCAGCGTACGCGGGCATTCCGGTGACGCACCGTGTCCTGTCCTCTTCGGTCGCCATCGTCACGGGGCACGAAGATCCGACGAAGGCCGGCAGCGCCATGCGATGGGGGCCACTGACGGCTGCTTGCGACACACTGGTGTTCCTCATGGGGGTCAGTACGCTGCCACACATTATCGCGCAGTTGCGACGGCACGGGCGAAAGGCCGTCACCCCCTGCGCCGTGATCGAATGGGGCACGCGACCGAGACAGCGGACCATCATCGGCACGTTGTCGACGATCACCGCGCGCACGCGCGCCGCCTCGATCCATCCACCGGCCATCCTCGTCGTCGGCGACGTGGTCTCGCTGCGCAAACGATTGAACTGGTTTGAAACCAGGCCGCTCTTCGGGCGGCGCATCCTGGTGACGCGGGCAGCCGACAAAGCCGCGTCCCTCAGCGATCAGTTGGCCGCGCTGGGCGCTGAGGTGGAGGAGCTGCCGGCCATCGAGCTGGCACCGGTGAAGCCCAACGGGGCGTTCCATGAAGCCGTGGAGGCGATTCCGGAGGCGGACTGGGTCTTCTTCACCAGCCCCGAAGGGATTGGGTGGTTTTCACAGATGCTGAAGCCGCTGCGCAAGGATCTGCGATGGCTGAAGGACTGCCGCATCGGGGCCATCGGCCCAAAGACCGCGGCAGCCATTGAGGCGCAAGGCCTCCACGTGGACTTTCTTCCCAAGCGGTTCAACCAGGAGGGCATGGTGAACACGTTCCCATCCCGCCTGGCCCGCGGGAAACGCGCGCTCATCTTCAGCGCGCAGGACAGCCGGGATGTGCTTGAAGCCGGCCTGCGCCGGCGCGGCATGCAGGTGAGGAGAGTTCCGGTCTATCGCACGGTGCTTCCGCGCGCGCTTGCAAGCCGCATGGGCGAGCTGTTCCGCTCGCCGTTTGATCTCGTCACGGTGACATCCGCCAGCTGTGTGGAACATCTCTATGAAGGGCTGAAGGCGGCCGGCAGCGGGCGCCTGTTTGCGCAGCTGCGGTTTGCGTCGATCGGCCCGGTCACGTCCAATGCGGTGCGGGCGCACGGGGCTCGCGTGGCGGTCGAGGCATCAACCTCCACGATTGAAGGGCTGGTCGAGGCGGTAAAGCGATGGAGCGTTCGCCGATGACGCACCCGTACCGCTCGCGGCGCATGCGCCAGCATGAAGGGTGGCGGGCGCTGATCCGCGAGACGCACCTGTCGGCCGATCAGCTTGTGATGCCGCTGTTTGTACGCCCGGGCAAGAATATCCGAGCGCCGATTCCATCGTTGCCTGGACAATTCCAGCTCTCCATCGATCAACTGGTGAAGGAGGCTCATGAGCTTCACGAGCAGCGGGTCCCGGCGATTCTGCTCTTTGGGTTGGCGCAGCGGAAAGATGAGAAGGCCAGCGGGGCGTATGCGAAGGACGGCTTGGTTCAGCAAGCGGCGCAGGAGATCAAAACGCGCGTGCCAGAGCTCCTCGTGATCACCGACGTGTGTCTGTGCGCCTATATGAGCCACGGCCATTGCGGCATTGTCAGAACCGCTCAAGGCTCTAGGCTCAAGGCTCAAGGCAAAAGCAAAGGGAGGCGAAAGGCGCGGCCTTCAGCCTTCAGCCTTCAGCCTTCAGCGGAGCAAGGGTTTTGGATTGACAACGACGCGACGCTTGAGTTGCTGGCGAAGACGGCGGTCTCGCATGCGCAGGCCGGAGCGGATATGGTGGCGCCGTCGGACATGATGGACGGCAGCGTCGGGGCCATCCGTCGCGCGCTCGATGGTTCAGGTTGTGACCGGATTCCGATTATGTCCTATTGCGCCAAGTACGCGTCGGTGCTGTACGCGCCGTTCCGGCAGGCGGTGGATTCGGCCCCCGCGTTCGGCGACCGCCGCTCGTATCAAATGGATATCGCCAATACGGATGAAGCGCTGCGCAAGGCCAAGCAGGATATCGACGATGGGGCGGACATCGTCATGGTCAAGCCTGCGCTGGCCTACCTCGACGTCGTCCGGCGCCTCAAAGAGACGTTCCATCATCCCGTCGCGGCGTTTAATGTCAGCGGGGAATACGCGATGGTGAAGGCCGCCGCCGCGCGCGGCTGGCTGGCAGAGCGGCCGACGTGGCTTGAGCTGCTCATCGGCATGAAACGCGCAGGCGCTGATGTGCTCATCACGTATTGGGCCAAAGAAGCCGCCAAGCTGCTGCGACAACAATGAAACAAGCCCGTGGTATTGTCGATTGTCGATTGTCGATTGTCGATGTGAAACACTCGTCAATCCAAAATCGAAAATCGAAAATCGAAAATGCCAGCGAGTCAAGCGTACCTCTGCAGCTCGCTGAACGATATCTGGTCGGCGGCGTCAACAGCCCGGTGCGGGCGTTCCGCCACATCGGCGGGGATCCCCTCCTCTTGACGCGCGCTCGAGGGGCCGTGGTCACCGCCCAGCACGGTCAGCGGTTCATCGACTTCATCATGGGCTGGGGCGCGTTGATCCTGGGCCACAACCATCCGGCGGTGCTCGGCGCCGTGCGCCGCGCGCTATCGCGCGGGACGCTCCTGGGGCTCACGCACCCGGCGGAAGTGGAGCTGGCGCGGCTCATCGCCGAGGCGGTGCCGTCGGTTGAGCAGGTGCGTTTCACCACCTCCGGCACGGAAGCCTGCATGACCGCGGTGAAACTGGCCCGGGCGCACACCGGACGCAGCAAGCTCCTCACCTTCGACGGCTGCTATCACGGGCACAGCGATAGCCTCATGGCGCGCAACAGCGCCGGCATTCCGGAAGCGACCGTTCAGGAGACGATCACCGTTCCTTTTAATGATATTCGCGCGTTTGAGGAGGCCATCCTGCGCAGCGGCCGCGAGCTGGCGTGCGTCATCATCGAGCCGGTGGCCGCCAACATGGGCGTGGTGTCGCCTGAGCCGGGGTTTCTCGCTCGCATCCGGGAGCAGACAAGCCATCATGGCATCCTGCTCATCTTTGATGAAGTCGTGACCGGCTTTCGCCTCGGCTATGCGGGCGCGCAAGGCCGCTTCGGAATCCAGGCGGATCTCACGACGTTCGGCAAGATCATCGGCGGCGGGCTGCCCATCGGCGCCGTAGGCGGACCCGCACGGCTCATGCAGCGGTTGGCTCCTGAAGGCGATGTGTACCACGGCGGCACGTTCGCCGGGCACCCGCTCACCATGGCGGCAGGGATCGCCGCGCTCACTGCACTCAACACGAATCCGCCGTACGAACGCCTTGAAGCGTTATCCCAGCGCCTGACCGACGGACTCGCGGCCTCGGCGAAGCGGTGCGGCATGCCCATTCAGGTGAACCGCGCGGGCTCCATGTGGACGGTCTTCTTTTCAGAGACGGCGGTTGGCAACTACGCGCAGGCGAACGCCACCCGCCGCGACCGGTTCGCCACATGGGCCGGCGCCTTGCGGCGGCGGGGCCTGCTCATCCCGCCGTCACCGTTTGAAGCGCTGTTCCTTTCCACCGCGCATACGGAGGCTCAGGTCGAGCGGTTTCTGCGCGCCTCAAGCGCTGCTTTCAAGTCGATGGGCTAAGGCAAAGGTTTTGAGCCTGAAT
>CAYJWN010000128.1:0-4182 GCA_964373835.1 uncultured Planctomycetales bacterium | reverse complement strand
ACCCATTTGATGGGCATCACAGGAAACGTCCACTGCCGCCTGCCACGCAACATTGGCGCATTGGCTTCATAAAACGTCGGGGGTTCGTACGTCCAGCCGGCGTTGAGGCGTTTGGCCTCCCGCCGCAGTTTCGACCAAACGAGCCATCCGCCGAGCGGGGCGACCAGCCGGGCCCTCAGCCCGACCTCCCGCTTAATGTCGTCCAACAACTCGGAGAGCTTTCGCATCAGCGCAGGGTTGCGCTCACGGAACCACTGTCGCGCCGCCCAGAGCGCCGCGGGGAACGTGACGGCCAGATCCCTGGCCTCCCACGCAAAGCGGTTCCGAATACACGGATCTGGGTGGTACTTATAGCGCCTCCAGCCGGCCAAGACGGTCTGCGCGATGCGCAGCACGCTGGGGCCATTCACCTCGAAATCCCGCCGAAACGCCCTCAGGATGATCTCGGTCTCTTGTCCTCTCGGGATATGCGGATGGCGGTGCCTGAAGATGAACTGCCCGTGGACATCCCCTTCCTGATATTCGCCGGGATCGAGGAGCGTCTGGTTGGCCAAATGCTCCGCATAGAGAGGGGTGCCGGGAATGGGCGTATAGAGCATGAACTGATGAAAGTCGGTGCTATGGCTGACGGCGTACTCAATGGCTTCGTCGATGTTGTCGGGGGTGTGCTCCTCGAGGCCGATAATGCTGGAGCCGAGGATCCGGATTCCATGCGCCTGGAGGGTGCGCACCAAGGCGCGGGTATCAATGCCCTGCAACTTGGCGTACCGGCTGTTCTTGCCCTCCAGCCCCATCCACACCCACGAGATGCCCAGCCGCACCAGTTGTTCGATGTGATAGGATTGCACCACGTGCGCCGAGCTAAAGACGTACAACGACCACGACTTGCCGTGCTCCTCGATCAGCTCCAAGAGCCGCAGGGCGCGCTTTTTGTGCAGCAAGAAGTTCTCATCCATGACGAAGAACGAGCGCACCCCCATGCGCTGCTCGATCCCGCACATGACGTGGAACAACTCATCGCCGGTCTCATAGAAATTGATGAACTTGCCCTTACCCCCGAACATCGCGGAGGTCGCGCAGAAATTGCAGCCCATCGGGCAGCCGACGGAGGGGAGCAGGGCGGCGGCCACGTCACGCCCGCTGTTTTTCTTCTGGAACCCCATCACCCGCGTGCCGATGGCGGAGGAGATCAGCGGATGACGAATCGGCTGTGTTGTGTCCTCGCCCAAGAATTGCCTGAACCAGCGCACGCCTTCTCCCGGCACGATGTGATCTGCATCAATGTACTGGGCAAGCCCTGGCCTGTTGGCGATATGGCCCCCCACGACAATCGTGGCGCGCGGCAGATGTTCCCGAACCAGGCTGCACATCTTCTTGACCTTCTCGATATTCGGCAAGATCGAGCTGATCCCGACAATGTCATACGCGAAACTTTGCAGCTCGCTGATAAAGCGATCCAGCGTTGGGAAATCTAACAGGGTGCAGGGTGCCCCGATATTGGCTTGGATCAGCATGATGCCCCAGGAACGGTGAAACATGCGCAAGGAAAACGGCCCCTCCGCGCGCGTGACCTGGTTTTGATACAACTCCATCGGATTGATGGCGCGGCTGCCGTACGCATCATTTTTGGCATACGGTCCGAAGACGCTGGTCAGCAAAATCGTGGCGCGCGCGCCCAGCGGATGCGGAATTCTGCCAGGCGCTGGGTCGCTGACCATTCGCAGCGTTTCGCTATTCACGCTCATGCGGGGCCGTTTCCGTCTCCTTGAAGAGATGCGGCGAGCCGGCGCGGCTCGAAAAAGCACAGGTACAACACCCACATCTGGACGCTGATGGACGACACATACATCGCGGACATGAAGACAAAGTGTAGCGGCGCCCCCACGATGACGCACGCGACGCGTGTTCGCCGCATCCAAAACCCCACCCCGAGGAAGTACTGGCACAGCACGACCGCGGTCCCCGCGATCCATGGCGGGATCCGACTGTACACCAGATCCACGAGCCAACCTCGTGCCCCGCCCGAGGCAAACAGGCCCGCGATCACCTCCCCGGAGAACCACTCGGGGACTGACTTGGACAGGGCATTAAACAGGTAGACGAGTGGGATGAGGACTTGGAGGATAGGAATCGAGGGATTCCGCGTGATGTCCATTCGCGTTCGGTTTCGAAAGACCCAACGATCCAGCGCAAAGTATTCTCCGCATGGGCTGAACGCCAGGACACCAAAGGTCAGCAAGTATACATACAGATGGTGGTAGTAGTAGAACTGGCTTGAAAAGAACAAGTACGCGAACACGACAAAGACGATCTTGGTCGTCACCGCGGTCAAGAAGCCCAGGGTGCACGCGATCACGCAAATCCAGAGCACCGTCTCAAGGGCCGAATAGACCTCGAGGGAAGGCCCAGAAAGCCAGGACAGGTACGGAAGGCTGAAGTATCCCGACGGAATAGCATACGCTGAGGAGAGATGGAACTGAGTGGCGGGGACGATCGGGTGAATCCCACCCTGGCTCACGAGGCCGAACAGATTTAACTTGGTCAGGAGCAGCACCGCCCCGGTGCCGACTCGGATCAGCGCCAGGACCAGGGTGGATTGCTCCGCAAACCAGAAGCGAATCCACGCCTTCCTGAAACGCTCACCGAAACCCATCCAGACCTCCTGCGAGAGTTGGCACCGAAGCAATCGCGTCCCCCATCTTAGAATCCCACGTTTCGCTCATCGAGCGGATGAAGTGGCCGCCCACCACCGTGGACGGCCTCCCGGGGAACAGGCCGGGTCTCTGCCGAGGCCGTCGGGCGACTCACCAGAGTCTTGCTGATCTGCTTTCCGAGAAAACGGTAATCCAGCTGCGCCTCGAGGTGGTGCTGGGGAGGAATTTGGCCATGCGCGGCGAGGTATGTGAGATACTCTCGAACCATGCGCACGACAAAGGGCGGCCCGTACCAATAGACGAGCTCTTTGCCACCTTGGAGGTGATACTGCGCTCGTCCCGCCAATCCAAAGGAAGGTGTGAAGGACATCCGCTCAGATGGGTTGACATCGGACACAAGCGTGTAGGTGATCCGATAGACGGTGGGATTGATGTACATCCGCCAGCCAAACCGGGCGTCCTGTGTGACAAGTCCATACACACCCCGACCGATCACAAGTGCCAAGAACCCCCCGACCACAAGATGCCACCACCACCGGACCCCTGGCTGATTACTCATACCAACCCACTTGCCAGCGGTCGGCAGACGCTGGTCGGCAGGATCTTGGTGTGCGAGCCAAGCGGATGAACGGGCACCGGCGCACCAACCGTTTGGAGCCTCTCGCCATGAGCGCTCATGCGTGCTTGTCTCCGTCTTCTTGAGGAGGTGCTTCGGCCATGCGGGCTTCAAAAATCCGCAGTTGCCAGCACAGGCGAGAGCCGCGTGGGATGAGCCGGAGGGCTCCTGAGGCAAGGCGTTCCTTCACAGACTTCAAGGCGTCCTGAAGTGTCTGCGGGATGGGAAACAGCCGTTGCGTGCGTAAGCGAAGGTTCATAAAGAACCGCTGCGCCGCTTCAAGGATCCGTCGCTCGTTGGCCAATGACAACACCGGGAAGATCAGCCGACCCTTTGGGAGAAGGTGACGTGGCGCTTGCTGGAGCATCTGCACAGTGGGTTCGGTGCCATCAGGTCCACCCGAGGGGATCGAGGGAGGATACCAGGGTGTGGCGCGAGCGACCTCCTCGGCGATGCCGGAGACATCGTCCACGATCACATCTGACCGGACACCCGGCAACGGTTCGAAGAGCGACCCGGTGAAGGCCTCAATGCGCCACCCAACACCGTTACGCTTGGCGTTGCGCCGCGTGAGTGCGACGGCCTGCGGCATGATGTCCACCGCATAGACTTTCGAGGCGCCCCGTTTGGCCGCCAGGATCGAGAAAAACCCGCTGCCGCAGCCCAGGTCGATCACGACCTCGCCCGGCTGCACCTCGAGCGCCTCAGCAATGCACTCAGAGGTGGACGTCGGTTGAAACACATCGGGCCACAGTTCTAGTGCAAACTCCACACCACACAATGACCACGTTTGCTCAGGTAGAAGCTGACTCATAAGATCTCCTCATCGGTTAAATAGCAGGCGGGGTCCGGCGCCCACGGGTCGCCAGTGGCCTGCAGCGCCCGAACGCGGAACGAACCTCCGCACAGCGT
>CAYJWN010000127.1:0-4210 GCA_964373835.1 uncultured Planctomycetales bacterium | reverse complement strand
AGAGCCCCCAGCCCGGAGCCAGAGCGCCCATGGTCTTTTTGATAGGCGCTCTAAGGATGATTCCAGTGATCGGTCGTCGAGGATCACTGGAATCACCGGTTTTGAAATGGGTTCTAGACACTATACCCCGTTTCATCAGCGTCTATCGGATCCCCACGGTGCTGCGGGAGGACCAGCGCGACAGGATGCGCCGGTCCGGCAGCCCCTCCTGGATGGGCCCCGCCGCCTCGCCTTTGATGAACTGCTGAACGTAGGGGTTGGCCGACTCCCGAATCTGGGCGGGACTGCCTACTTCGATAATCTTTCCATTGTAGAGCATGGCGATGCGATCCGCCACTTTGTAGGCGCTGCGCATGTCGTGCGTCACCACGAGCGAGGTGACCTTGAGCCGGTCCCGCAGGGCGATGATGAGATCGTTGATGATATCGCCCATGATCGGATCAATGCCGGTCGTCGGCTCATCATAGAGGACGATCTCCGGGCTCATCGCCAGCGCACGGGCAAGACCCACGCGCTTGCGCATCCCCCCGGAGAGTTCCGAGGGAGACAGCTCGTCCACATCCTGCAGCCCGACGAGCTGGAGGCACTCATGCACCCGCTGGCGGATGGCCTCCGTGGTCATCGTGGTGTGCTCCCGCAGGGGAAAGGAGACGTTCTCATAGACGGTCATGGAGTCGAACAGCGCAGCACTCTGGAAGAGCATGCCGAAGCGCAGGCGCAGCTTATCCAGCCCGCGCCCAGAGAGGCGGGTCACATCCACCCCGTCCACCACCAGCACGCCCGCATCCGGCTTCACCAGCCCGATAATGTGCTTCAGGAGCACCGATTTGCCGCAGCCGGAGCGCCCGATGATGACCATCGTCTCGCCGGTCTTGACGGTCAGGTTCACGCCGTCCAGGACCTTGTGGTCATCGAACGACTTCTCGAGACTCTCGATGTCAATCATGCGGGGTCATCGCCAGACGAAGTAGAACAGCGCCGTGCAGAAACAGTCGGCCGCGATGATGAGGATGAACGACGTCACGACCGCCACCGTCGTGGAGCGGCCCACGCCCTCCGCTCCGCCCTCGGTTCGGAACCCTTCGAAGCAGCTCACGACACAGATGATCATGCCGAAGATGAACGCCTTCAACAGGCCCGAGAAGAGGTCTTTGAAGACGAGCGGGAGGGTGCTCATCTTCCAGTACAGGGTCGGCAGAATCCCCAGCTTCAACGTGCCGATGAGAAAGCCCCCGAGGATGCCGATGGCGTCCGCCCACAGCGTCAACAGCGGCACCGCAATCACCATTGCGATAAACCGCGGCACCACGAGATAGTGCACCGGGTCGGCCGCCAGCGTCATGAGCGCGTCGATCTGCTCCGTCACCTTCATCGTGCCCAGCTCGGCCGCAATCGCCGAGCCCACCCGGCCGGCCACGATGAGGGCGGTGATGACCGGCCCGATCTCGCGCACGACCGACAGCGATACGAGGCTCGCGATGTAGATCTCCGCCGCCAGTTTCTGCATCTGGTAGGCGCTCTGGAAGGCGAGCACCATGCCGATGAAGAGCGACGAGAGCGCGACGATGAACCACGACTGCACGCCGATCTTCCAGAGCTCATAGATGACCGACGACAGGCGCAGCGGACGGGTCAGCCACCCCCCGAGCGTCTGAACGAACAGGAGCGAGAGGCTCCCGGCGTACCAGCACAAGTCCACCGCCCAGGCGCCTGCGGCGGCGGTCGTTTGTAGAAAGGTAGAAGTTAAACGCGCGATCATGAACGGCAATGCGGAATGCGGATTGATGATCTCCTGCTCGTCAGCCGGCAGGTGCGGGGGGCGCCGCAGGCACCGGCTGCTCGTCGAATTCAAGCGTCTCGCCTTTCCGGAAGACGTGGAGGACGCTCCCGTCTTTGACCCTCCGGGCGATGACCGCCTCGGCCAGCGGATCTTCCAGGAACCGCTGGATGATCCGCTTCAGCGGACGGGCGCCGTACACGGGATCAAAACCCTTCTCCACGAGGAACTCTTTGGCGGAGGTGTCCAGCTCCACGGCAATGCCCTGCTCTCGGAGGCGCTCTTTGACCAGGCTGATTTCCAGCTCCACGATCTGCACCAGGTGCTCCTGGGACAGGGGGTGGAAGACGATCACCTCGTCGATGCGGTTCAAGAACTCCGGCTTGAAGGTGCGCTTGACCTCCTCCATCAACTGGCCCTTCATCTTCTCAAACGTCACCTCGGCCTTCGTGGGCGCAAAGCCGATGCTGCCCTGCTTCTTCAGCAGCTCAGCGCCGAGGTTTGAGGTCATGATCAGGACGGTGTTGCGGAAATCCACCTTGCGGCCGAAGCTGTCCGTCAGCCGCCCATCTTCCAGCACCTGGAGCAGGATGTTGAAGACATCCGGATGCGCCTTTTCAATCTCATCGAGCAAGACGACCGAGTACGGCCGCCGGCGAATCCGCTCGGTGAGCTGTCCGCCCTCTTCGTACCCGACGTAGCCGGGGGGCGCCCCCACCAACCGCGAGACGTTGAACTTCTCCATGTACTCGGACATGTCCAGCTGGACGAGGGCGTCTTCATCGCCGAACATGAACTCGGCCAGCCCGCGCGCGAGCAGGCTTTTCCCCACGCCGGTGGGGCCCAGAAAGATGAACGAGCCGATCGGCCGACGCGGATCCTTGATGCCGGCGCGCGAACGCCGCACGGCGCGGGCGATGGCGGTGATCGCCGGCTCCTGGCCGATGATACGCTTGTGGAGCGCCTCCTCCATCTTGATCAGCCGTTCGGTCTCTTTTTCCTCCAGGCGCACGAGGGGAACACCGGTCCACTTGGAGGTGATGACCGCGATGTCTTCCGCCGTCACCACCGGCATGGCTTCGCCTTTCGTTTTCTTCCACTCGCCCTTCACTTTTTCCAGTTGCTCCTTGGATTCGCGCTCCTGGTCCCGCAGCGAAGCGGCCAGCTCGAAATCCTGGTGCTTGATCGCGGACTCCTTTTCCTTGCGGATCTGCTCGATCTTTTCTTCGAGGTCCTTGATCTCCGGCGGCACCGTCAGGACGGACAGCCGCGCGCGCGAGCCGGCCTCATCGATGAGGTCGATGGCTTTATCCGGCAGAAAGCGGCCGCCGATGTAGCGGTCGGAGAGCTTCGCCGCGGCCTCCAGCGCCTCATCGAGGTACTTCACCCGGTGGTGCGCCTCATACTTATCGCGCAGCCCTTTCAGGATCTCGATCGTTTCGCTCACCGATGGGGGCTCCACCACGATCGTCTGGAACCGCCGCTCAAGCGCGGCGTCCTTCTCGATGTACTTGCGATACTCATCCAGCGTCGTCGCGCCGATGCACTGGATCTCCCCGCGGGAGAGCGCGGGCTTGAGGATATTGGAGGCGTCGATCGCGCCTTCGGCTGCACCGGCCCCCACGAGCGTGTGGATCTCGTCGATGAAGAGCATCACGTTTTCCGTGCGGCGGATCTCATCCATCACCGCCTTGATGCGCTCCTCGAACTGGCCGCGGTACTTGGTGCCGGCGACCATGAGGGCCAGATCCAGGATGATCACCCGCTTATCGCGGAGGATCTCCGGCACGTCCCCCTTGATGACCATCTGGGCCAGCCCCTCGACGATCGCGGTCTTGCCCACCCCCGCCTCGCCCAACAGGACGGGATTGTTCTTCGTGCGCCGCGCGAGGATCTGGATGACCCGCTCGATCTCTTCCTTCCGGCCGATCACAGGATCCAGTTTGCCTTCCCGCGCCAGCTGGGTGAGGTCGCGCCCGAAGGCGTCCAGCGCCGGCGTCTTGGTCCGCGTGCCCGAGCCGCTGCCGGTGGGCACCGGGCTGGAGGAGCCCAGCAGCGTGATGACCTCGTTGCGCACCCGGTTCAGGTCAAGGCCCAGGTTCATCAGGACTTGCGAGGCCACCCCCTCGCCCTCGCGGATCAAGCCCAGGAGCAGATGCTCGGTGCCGATGTAGTTGTGGCCGAGGCTGCGGGCCTCCTCCATGGCGAGCTCAATCACCTTCTTCGCTTTCGGCGTGAAGGGAATGTCGCCCGACACCATCGTGCTCGGCCCGCTCTGGACGAGCTTCTCCACTTCGAGGCGGATCTTCTCCGGGGAGAGGCCCAGCTTCTGCAGGACGGCCGCGGCCACCCCCTCACCCTCGCGGATCAAGCCGAGCAGGATGTGCTCGGTGCCGATGTAGTCGTGGTTGAACCGCTTGGCTTCTTCCTTCG
>CAYJWN010000126.1:0-4231 GCA_964373835.1 uncultured Planctomycetales bacterium | reverse complement strand
TCGGTGATGATGTCGCCGAACATGTTGTCGGTCACGATGACGTCAAACCACTCCGGATTCTTGACCATCCACATGCAGCAGGCATCGACATGCGTGTAGTCCGTCTGGATGTCCTGATACTCCGCCGCCACCTCGGTGAACACCCGCTGCCAGAGGTCATGCGCGTAGGTCAGCACGTTCGTCTTGCCGCAGAAGGTCAGCTTCCGACGCCCCGCCTGCGGGGCGGAGTCCTGCCTCGCGCCGAGTGCCGCGCTCGGCACGAGGCGAGCGAGTCCCGAGCTTGTCGAGGGAGGAGTCGAGGGATTGCCCTTCGCCCTCGCCCGGGTGTAGTCAAACGCATAGCGGATGCACCGCTCCACCCCATGCCGGGTGTTGACGGATGTCTGAATGGCCACTTCGGTCGGCGTCCCTTTGCGCAGGAATCCCCCGGCGCCGGCGTAGAGCCCCTCGGTGTTTTCCCGCACCACCACGAAGTCGATGTCCTCGGGCCCCTTGTCCTTCAGCGGCGTCCACACGCCGGGGTACAACTTCACGGGGCGCAGGTTGATGTACTGATCCAGCTCAAAGCGCAGCTTGAGCAGGATCCCCTGCTCGAGAATGCCGGGCTTCACCTCCGGATGACCGATGGCGCCCAGATAAATCGCATCGACCTCCCGCAGCTCCTTGAGGGCGCGCTCCGGCAGCGTCTCGCCGGTCTTCAAGTACCGCTCGCCGCCCAGGTCATAGGCGCGCCACTCAAGGCGAAATCCGTCCCGCGTGGAGAGCGCGTCCAGCACCTTGCGCCCTTCTCGAATGACCTCGGGGCCGGTGCCGTCTCCCGGGATGACGGCGATCCGGTAGGTGCGCACGCTCGTCTGTGGTGTGAGGGGTTGTGCAGCCGTATGAGTGGCCATCAGGTGGTTTGTCGAAGCTCCTGTAAGAGTGTGAGCGCTTCGCGATGGTAGGGGTTGTACCGAAGGCTCTCCCGCAACAATGTCACCGCCTGCTCTCTCTTTCCTTGACTGACCGCGACACGTCCCAATCCATAGTAGGCCTCAGCCTGCCGAGGGGCAAGGGCGAGCGCGCGACGAAACCACGGGACGGCATCAAGCCATCGCTCTTGGTCCAAGAACGTTTCTCCCAGGAGCAGCGGAAACGCGGCTTCCTGTGGGAACGCCTCGACCCCAAACCGCATGACCTGCTCTGCCGGCCCCCATTGTTTGAGTTCTTTGAGGACCTGCGCGTAGGCGATCATCAGCGCGGGACGGCCGCCCCCTCCCTGCGACACCGACGAGCGGTAATACTCCGCCGTCCAGGCGAGCCAGCCGTTCTCTCTGAGACAATTGCCGATTTCCTCCGCCAACGCCGCGTCAGGCGCCTGCAGGCTGGCCGAGCGCTCATACCACTGCTGCGCCTCGGCGGGTTTCCGTTGCTGCCAGTGCAGCCTGCCGAGCAGACGGCACGCCTTCGCGTTGGAGGGCGCGAACTGGACGGCTTTCATCAACGCGTCTGACGTTTTGAGATATTGACGATCCTTGAAGTAGAGCTCCCCCAACGACACCCACGCGTCGCTCGACGTCGGGTTCAGGGCCACCGCCTGTTCCAGGGCCTTCTCAGCCTTGGCCCGCTCGCCACGGAAATCCCATAGTGACGCGAGCGCGCTGTAGAACGCCTCGTCTTCCTTGCGGGTCCGGTACCCGGGAGCGATCGCGTCAGGCTGGCCCTTGAATCGCTCAAGCCCTGCAAAGTTGTCGAACAGTGTTGGGTCGGCGTACAAGGCCTTGGGGGCGTTAAATTCGATCCAGGGCTGGTCATCCTGATGAAGCCAGTAGACATCCGCGGTGATCTGTTCCACTTCGCGGGTCCCCAACCAAAAGAGCTGGAGCAACTGCTCCGGACGCTCGATCCCGACGACCTTCAAGCTCTCCTTGATAGCTGGAGTCGCCATTCGCTCGGTGAGCTGCTCATAGTCAAACTGGTGAGGCTCCATGGAACCGATCAGCAAGAGGTCTCCCGGAATCGAGGACCACACCGAGACATGGGGGAACTCCTTGTGAAACGTGTTGAGCATGAGCTTCACGTCATCTGGAAACATTCGGTACAGCTGGATCCATTGACACATGACACCCCCGGGCGCCAGGCGCCGCTTGGCCAGCTGATAGAACTCCTGGGTGAAGAGGTAGGCCAGCCCCGCCATCCAGGGGTTCGACGGCTCGGAGATGATGACATCGTATTGCTGAGGACCGGCCAACAGGAGGTTCCGCCCATCGGCGGCGAAGATCGTGACGCGCGGATCCTCGTGGATGTTGTAGTTGTAGGCCTTAAAGTACCGCGCGGCTTCGATGACCGCCGGATCAATCTCGGCGCAATCCAGCGTGGACACCGGATAGCGCCCGGCGTGCCCCAGCGTCACGCCGCTCCCCAGCCCAATCACCAGCGCGGCCTTGGGATTGCGATGCAGGAGCAGGGGGATGTGCGCCGACAGGACCTGAGTGCCCATATCAACGCCCGTTGAGGCGTCGGTCTTCCCGCCAACCTTGAGATAGAGGAGCTCGCCTTGCTGGTGGACGCTGACGGTTGCGTTGAGGCTATCCCGGTAGTAGAGAAGCTTCGCATCGGCCACGCCCTGTTGAACGGAGATCTGCTGAAACGTGTCCGCCGTCAGGTAGACGCCCGCCGCAAGCACCTGCCGCTGCCAAGAAGGGACCACCACGAATCCGCTCAGAATGCCTGCCCCCACCAGCGCGGCGCTCGTCACGGCAAACCTCCGCACGATCGACGCCACATCGCCAAATCGGACATAGACGAGAAAGGCCGCGATGAGATTGGCGAGCGCCGCGGCGATAATCGCCCACGGCAACCCCATGAGGGGGATCAGCACAAAGCCGCTCAGGAATGAGCCGACGATGCCGCCCAGGGTGTTGATCGCATAGGCGCTCCCGAGGCGCTGACCCAGCTGAGCAAAGCGGCGGGTGACGAGGTCGCTCACCACAGGAAACAAAAAACCCATCAACACGGTCGGGATGATCATGACCACGCTGCTCAGCACAAACTGCAGCAGTGACAGCGCGGAAAACGAGCGTCCCATCACGGGCCACAGGGTGACAAACCAGTCCGGGAGCCGGCTGAAGAGCACAACTGAGAGCAGCCCATAGCCACCCAGCAACAGCTCAGCCAGGACAAACCAGTGCATGCGAGCCGGCTTCGTGCGAAGCGTCCCCCGGGCCAACACGCTTCCTATCGCTATCCCGCCCAGGAAGGTGGCCAGCATGATGCAGAAGGCGTAGATGGAACTGCCGAGGATGAGGCTCAGGGCGCGTGTCCAGGCCACCTCGTAGATCATGGCGGCGAAGCCGGACAGCCCAAACGCGGCGAAGAGCCAACGCACCATGCCGCGCGACACGTCCTCTTGCACCGACGGCTCAGGTTCCGGTGTCTTGGACACCGCTCGAAACCCGAGGGTCTCGAGATGGCGATCGAACGCCAAACACAACAGACCAATCCCCAGGTTGAGCACTCCCACGCACAAGAGCGTGCGGAACAATCCAAGCGTCGGCAGACCCACATAGTACACGAGCAGCGTACCCGCCATGGCCCCGGCCGTGTTGATCCCGTAGAGGCCGGCAATTTTCACGCCGCGCTCCCCGCTTGAGCGGATGAGGAACCGGCTGAGGACCGGAAACGTCCCCCCCAGCAGCGTCGTGGGAAGCAGCAGGATCGCCGCCGAGCAGACAAACGACGCCCCGACCAGGACCGCAGGAGAAAATCCTGACGCCTGGTAGATCGGAATGTAGATGCGCTGGATCACGTCAAAGAGCGGCAGCGTCAGAAACGCGTAGAGGCCGACCGCCGCCTCGAGGACCGCGTACCAGCGCAGCCCCGCCCCTTCACGACGGTCGATGAGCCGCCCGAAGAGCCAGCTCCCAAGCGCCAGCCCTCCGAAGAACACGGTCAACACGGTGCTCACCGCATGCACGGTGCTGCCAAACACGAGGAGGAGCTTGCGCAGCCACAGGATCTGGTAGACGAGGCCCGCTCCTCCGGAGAGGAAGTAGCAGACGTAGATGTTGCGCAAGACCGCGTTGACTTCCTGCTGAGGCTTGGTCACGTGGGATGCCTTCCTGTCTCCGATGCGCATGTCAGCGACGGACGAACGCCGTGACGCCGCTCCTCCCTGTAGGTGGTGAGAGGGTCCCCTCCGCCGGACTGGAGGCGCTGGCGTACGGTTTCTTCGAAATCCTTCCGGCTTCAA
>CAYJWN010000125.1:0-4352 GCA_964373835.1 uncultured Planctomycetales bacterium | reverse complement strand
AAACGCGGCATGAGTCCTCGCTCACGTCAAAAATCAGAACCGTCCCCTATTTTCCAACCTCTTGAGTTCGAGAGGGTGAATAGTACGGACGGGAGCTTGTCTTGGCGGCAAGGAAGTAATACTTGAATATACTTATATATAATGGTATATTTAATTCAAGGAGGTGAGGCGGATGAAAGCCATGAGCTTGAAGTTAGAGGATCGACAGTTGAAATTGCTGGAACAGGTCTCGCGAGCGACTCATGTTCCGAAATCTGCCTTAGTTCGCCAGGGTATTGAACTGGTCCTGCTGCGGGCGAAGGAAGATGTGGTGTCGGCTGACTTTCGGAGAGAAGTAGACGCACTGGTCAGCCAAGATCGCGAACTACTGAAACGATTGGCGAAAACGTGAAGTATCTCTACCCCACGCAAGTCCTGTATCTGTACCAGCGCATCATCCAACAGACCGGCGGCACGATGAGTCTGCGCGATGAAGGCCTGCTGGAATCTGCAGTCTACCGGCCGCAAGCGTCGTTCGGTGGCCAAGACCTCTACCCGGACCTCTTCAGCAAAGCCGCCGCGTTAGGGCACTCGATCATTTCCAATCACCCCTTTGTCGATGGCAACAAGCGAGTTGGGTTCGAGGCCATGCGGATCACGCTGAGATTGAACGACTACGATCTCCACGCCTCCCTTGAGGACAAGTTTGATTTCGTCATGGAGATCGCTAAGGGTAAGCTGGCAGAGCAGGCCATCGCCGACTGGCTGAAACGTCATAGTCGGCCTTACCGAAAGCATTGAGATGATTCAACGCGTGTATATTGGCACGTACGGGTGGCCGTTGTTCCGAGGGGGAAGGGTGCCAGCCTAAATGGAGTCGACACCATTTAGCACGGCACCGGGTTTCCCGGGCCTTTCAGCGGCTGTGTCTGCCCGAGTCGGTGCAGCACTGGAACATCAGCACCTTGCGCCGGGAGCTCTGGTGGCTGCCCGCCGAGTGGGTCAAGCGGGGCAATCGCAACTACCTCCGGATTCCCGCCAAGTATCCGCATCCCGACTTGTTGAACCGAATTCAACGGGCGGCCTCCCGGATCAAGCCACTCCTTTGAGCCGATTTGCAAGTGGTATGCTCCGATGTCTCATCGAGAACTGATGTACGTAGGCCGTTTATAGCCGTTTTTCAGGAATTACAGTTCCGGCTCAACCGAGGTCGTCTCTTGCTGGTAGGCTTCCAAGACCACGCGGCCCACCTCGGCTTTGGCTTCCTTTGTGAGCGCCACAACGCTGTCGTACCATTTGCTGTCCTTGCCTTGCTGGCGGGGCATGCTGACAAACAGCCCATTTTTGCCCGCCACGACGCGCACGCCCTTAATGAGAAACTGGTCATGAATCACCAGGTCGCAGTACGCCTTGAGCGAGCCGCCCCCGTTGAACCTCAACAACCGTTTGACCGAAAGATCCACCAGTGTCAGATCCATCCTGCCCCTCCTCTGTTAGTTGGCACCGATCTTCCCGCTGCCCGAGAACGCTCCACCGGTCAGCCCGTCAATCAACGCCGTCAGCTCTTGCAGGCGCAACTCCTGTTCCAGCATGGCTTGCTGCTCCGTCGGCGGATTCGTGAGCAGCTTCACCTGCAGGCGCCGGCGCTCAAAGTAGGTGCGGGTCACCTCGTCCACGACGTCATCCCGCAGTTGCGTCATCAATTTTGATCGGACGTCGATGGATGTTTGATCGTCGTTCCAGATGAGCTTGCCAAGATCCCACTTCACGGAGAAGTCAAGGCTGGTGTCTCGATCCTCGGTTTCGATGAGCTGGAACTTCGGAAACGTTCCCTCATCGACACTGATGTCGCTGGAGCGGTCCTTGTCCATGTCGACATTCAGCGTGGGGAACAGCGCCTGGAGCGCCGCTTGGCGCCGCCACCGCTTGATCTTATCGGGATGCACCTCGGCGTACCGGATGGCGGCGTTCTGCACCTCGGCGATCGTCGGCTCATGGACGAAGTTGCCCAACAGCTCGCGAGCGGTCGGCGGCTCGGCCTCCTCCAGCAGGTTCGGGGCGATCTCGTATCGAAACAGCCCTTGATCGGTGGCGGCCCACAATCCATGCGGCATGCCGATCACATCCTTCGTGGAGGACATCGCCTGGCCCGACGTGATGATCTGCCAGCGTGTGTGTTCGGCATCATAGCGGGCCACCCCTCGGTCCGTGGCCGCGTAGAGGACGGCTGGGGAATGCGCGTGGACCACGAGTCGGGAGACGTTCGTTGAGCGTAAGCCGCTGGCGGGCAGCCAGCGCCACGTGACGCCGCGGTCGTCACTCACACGGACGCCTCGCGTCGTGCCGAGATACACGGTGGATGGCTGCTGCGGATGGCCTGTGACAGTGTTGAGTTGAAACGGCGGTCTATCGAGCTCTGCGGGTTCCACGCCCTCAGATTCTTGAACGCTCTCTTCAGGCGCTTGGGATGTGCCCACACGTTGCTCCCAGCGGCCGTTGTCGAGATCACCGACGAACAGCCCTTCGGTTGCTAAGAGGTACAGGCGCCCGGGATCTCCCGGGTCGAACGCGAAGGACACGACGCGGCGCGCCGCAGCCGGAATGCCGACCGGGGTCCAGCGCCGCCCATCATCAGTGCTGATAAAGAGCCCTCCCCGAGTTCCAAGCAACACCGCCCTTGGCCGGGCAGGGTGGAAGGCTGCATGGGTGCACTGGCGCTGTCCTTCACCGATCCCGCGGAACACGCGCGACCAGTGCGTCCCACCATCAAGCGAAGCGTAGAGCCCGTCGTTCGTTGCGACGAGCACGATCGCCGCATGCGTAGGAGAGACGGCGATGGCGCTGATGGCGGTTCGCGCGGGGACGCGAAACCGTTCCTGCCATGTCTGGCCATCATCGGCCGATTCGTATACCGCACTCTGGCTTGCCGCAAAGACGTGGGCCGGTGTGGAAGGAGCAAGGGCGAGTGCCACAAACGACGTGTCGCCGAGGCCGGCATCCATACGTTGCCACTCGTCGGCTTCTGCCCCGGCGTTGGCAAGGACGATAGAACCGGCGAGACCACACGCAAAGACACCTATAGGGATGCGCATCAGACCTCCTATCGTTAACTATGGGTGGGGCAGCGCGGAAAGGTCGGCGAGAACTAGTGCCTCGACTAGATTGATTTTTTGATGGACGAGCTCGGCACTAGTGCTGAGCGGAACTATCGATCAACTCAATATAGTCGAAGCACTATGAACTGCGGTGAATCGTGCCGGAAGGCGTGATCAGGAAGGAACACCCACGAGGGTGGGCACGAGCCATATGTGCGCGATGTTCAACGACACAATCGATGCTCAACTACAAAATAGAAGCACGTTTGATGCCAATGCTGAGGACTTTGTTGCTATGTGTTGACCACCTAGTGCTTCGACCAGATTGATTTGACGAATCGGGCTCAGCACTAGTGCCGAGCGGACCAATCGATCAAGTCAAAATAGTCGAGGCACTAGTAAGTGTGGGAACAGTCCATCAAAATGTTCACAGAGTTGTAGTACTGCAACACCCCGCTTCACTATAGAAGCGGCGAGTCAGGGGTCTGACCCCTTTTTCGATGACGCCTCCGGGTTTCCCATCCTGAGGAGGCTGCTCTACACGCTGACCATAGTAGGTCTCCTGACCCGCGTGTGCCGTGTGGTCTTCTGCGCTTGTGCCACCCCCAGACTGGGGGCTTCCAGAATCTTCCCTGAGGCCCGATCCAGGACGATGCGCTTGGCCTGACAGACCGTGGGCCGGGCCCACTGCCACTTCCCGTTGACCTGGCGGCGGATGATCTCCACGTCCTGTTCCCTGACCACAATGTGCCGTTTGGCCAGGTGGACGTGATAGGTCTGTCGCAAGCGGAACTCCACCTTGGTACACTGATCCTTGTCACATTCAAGGAACTGCTGCAGCGTCCCGCTCTGGAGCATTCGCACTAGCGTGGTCGTAAAGGACGTGGGCTGCTCCATCGTGTCTTCCCTCCCTTCGTAGCCGCTTGTGAAACAACACGCCGGACTGCCTGAGTGACTTCGGCAGCCCGGCGATCTTCTGACAAGATCCGTGGCTTTGCCTCTCCTCCGCGAACAGCGCTTTCGCCTGTTCGCTTCGGAGAGCCCTGTGAAGCTCACACACGAAAGTGCGTGAGCGAAGCAGGGGACCCCGCCTTGCGACGGGTGTGCCTTTATCGGTCGGTGACTTTGACCAGCGGCGGATGCAGCCTGGCGGGGAAGACCGGGAAGTTCTCCCCCAGGGCCGACTCCGGCCAGCGGCTCATCCGGTAGAGCTTGCGCCGGAGCCACCGCCATCCCACACGCCATCGCTCGGCCATGGTAGTCCTCCCTCGTCAGCCT
>CAYJWN010000124.1:0-4414 GCA_964373835.1 uncultured Planctomycetales bacterium | reverse complement strand
TGAGCGTGACGTTGATCTGCCTCTTCTTCACGGGGCGCGTGATCGGCAGCCCCCGCTGGCGGTCGTAACTGTGATGCCCCAGAGCCGCTCATTCGTCCTCTCATGAAGGGCCGGCGCATTCTCTCTTCGTTGAATTTGGTGACGACCCTCGCGCTGCTGGGCGTGCTGTTCATCATGGTGAACTTTATTGCCAGTCGGCGCTACGTGCGAATGGATGTCACCCGAACCAAATTCTCCGTCTTGTCCGACAAGACGGTCCAGGTCTTGAAGGGTCTCCAGGCGCCGGTGCACGTCGTCGTCTTTTACCAGCCCCAGACAGGGGACCATCCGGATCCCCTTTACCCGCTGATCGTCGGGTTGCTCAAGGAATACGAGCCCCGCTCGAATCAACTGCATATCGAGTACGTCGAGCCCTACCGTGACCGGGCGAGAGCCGAACAGCTCGCCAAAGAGCTCGCGATCGACCGGATCAACCTGGTGATCGTCCACTCGGGCACGCGCCACAAGTATCTCTCGGATACGGATCTGGCCGAGTATGACTACGCCGCGATGGGCTTTGGGGCACAACCCCGGATCAAGGCCTTGAAGGGCGAGGAGGCGCTGACCTCGGCGATCCTCGGCGTCACACAGAGCTCGCAGCCGCTCATCTGGGTGACGAGCGGCCACGGGGAGAAGCCGCTCGACGCTGAAGATCCCGCCGGGCTGTCCGACGCGAAGAAGGCCTTGGAGCAGCAGAACATGTCGGTGCAGACCGTGACGCTGTTGGAGCGGACGGAGATCTCCGCCGACGTGAAAGCGGTCATGATCATCGGGCCCACCCATCGGTTTACCGAGCACGAAGCGGCGCTCCTGGAGACCTACCTCCAAAAAGGCGGCGGGCTCCTGGCGCTCATCGATCCGTTGACCGACTCCGGCCTCGAGGGGCTGCTGCAACGGCGGGGCATCGAGTTGGGGGCGGACATCGTCGTGGATCCGGCGCAGCCCCTGGCGTTCCTGTCCGCGGCTAACCTCTTCGTCACAACCTACACCGAGCATCCCATCGTAAGAAAGATGGAGACGCTCGCGACACTGTTTCCGCTCGCCCGTTCCGTCCGTCCCCTTAAACCGCTCCCGAACGGGCTGCGGGTAACTCCGCTCGCGCTGACCTCAGAGGCCGGCTGGGGTGAGACCCAGACGTCGGATGAGCGTTTTCAATTCACCGAGGGCCAAGACCTCAAAGGTCCGGTCTCAATTGCCGTGGCTGCGGAGATAGAACAGCACCCGGCGCACAGCCGCGTGGTGGCCATCGGCGACTCGGACTTTCTGATCAACGCCCAGTTGAGCAACGTCGGCAATCGCGATTTCCTGCTCGGCGCGGTCTACTGGCTGACGGAACAGGAGCAGCTCATCGGCATCGGCCCCAAGCCGATCGAGTCGATCAAGCTCAACCTCACCGGCGGCCAGCTCCGGGGCCTGTTCTGGCTCAGCGTGCTCGCCATGCCCCTGTGCTTCGGCGCCCTCGGCGTTCTTATGTGGTGGGTCCGAAGACGATAGAAACCAGAAACCGGTAACCAGTAACCAGAATACGTTGACACACCAAAGCGAATACGAGTTTGATTTCGAACGGCTCAAGGTCTACCAGTTAGCCCTCCTCTTCTTGAACCGTATCTTTGACGTCACTGATCGCCTGCCCGTTCGGTTGCAGAGTTCGCTTGGCGATCAGCTGAGACGAGCCGTCCTGTCAATCTCCAACAACATTGCCGAGGGGAACGACAAGCGATCAAAGCGAGAAAAGACACAGTATTTCACCAGGGCTTCTGACTCGGCTCGCGAGTGTGTCTCCATGTTCAACGTCCTAAAGCAGCGAAACTTGATGAGCGACAATGATTGGAAGGATCTTCGGAGTCAGGGCCGTCAGATCACCAGCATGATCCGCGGTTTTGTCGACGCCCTTGGGTAATCAACGGGTTTCTCTGGGTCCCTGGTTACTGGCAACTGGTTACTGGTTACGTCTTGAAACATGCGTTGGAAAAGCACGTTAGTCCTCCTCGTCGCGACGGTTGGGATTGGCGCCTACATCTCGCTGTATGAGATCCGGCAGCCCACACCGGAAGAGCGCGAGCGCCGCTTCAAATACGTCTTGGACATCTCACCTGATGCGGTCACGAACATCGTCCTCGATCTGCCGCTGGCCAAAGCTACCTTTACCCGGACGGGGAGCGAATGGAGGTTATCCACGAAGAACGTCCGAGCCAACGGGACGTTGATCAACCAGCTCCTCACCGAGGCCTCGCCCCTGCTGGCCGAGCGGGTCCTGGGCGGCTCTCCTGAACAACCGCTCGACCCCAAAGCATTCGGCCTCGACCCTGCGACAGGATGGGTCACGCTGGCGACCGACACCACCGCCACCACGCTCCTCATCGGCGATGCGACGCCCGTCGGCGAGAACCGCTACATGAAGCGCGCCGACCGCCCGGAGATCTTCGTGGTCTCCTCGGCGGTATTCCAGACGATCAACCAACCGCTCGAGTCCTACCGCGATCCGCTCCTGATCCGATTCGCCGGTTGGCTGGCTCAGGAACTGGCCGTGGCCTCGCCCACCGTCTCCTACACCCTGATGCGCCGCGACAATGACCCCTCGACGCGGACCACGGCCTTAGCTGGAGGGGCCTTGCTCGGGGTCGTCCCGAGCGAGCCCCTCGACTCAGCTCCGCTTCGCTCGGGGCGAGTCCCGAGCCTGTCGAGGGACGACTGGCAACTCACCCGCCCTTACGCGGACCGCGCCGACCACACCAGCGTCAATACGCTGCTCAGCCGGCTCGGAGCCATGCAGATCAAGCGTTTCGTGGATGATGCCCCCAATGTCGAGCAGCTCTCCACGTGGGGGTTTGATCAGCCGCGTGCTGAACTCAGCCTGCGCTACGGAGATGCCGCCACGCCCGCCACCCTGTTCTTCGGCCACGCGCTCCCTGAGGACGCCGCGCTGGTCTATGCGAAGCGCAGCGACGAGCCGTCGCTCTATGCGGTGGCCGCCGCGGAGGTGGACCGTCTGCTGCAAGACCCGAACGAGCTGCGCGCCAAGGCCTGCTTTCAGTTCTTCACCGGCAACGTCACAAAGGTACAACTGGTCTGGCCGCAGAACGAATGGACGCTGGAGCGCAACGAGGCCTCAGAGTGGCATGCGGCGGGACAGGAGGGTGCGCTGGACACGAATCGGGTGGAGATGTTCTTAAACAGCCTGGCAGACGTACGGGTCGAGCGCTTCGTGGATGAGGTGCTTTCGGACCTCGCCCGCTATGACCTCACTCCGCCGAAGGGTTCCGTGACCCTGTGGACGTCTGATACTGACGCTGTGCAGCGCCTGGATGTGGGCGCGGCTGTTGAGGACTCAAAGAATCTGTATGGACGGATCGAAGGCCGTACGCCTATCGTCGTTCTGCCAGAGCGCCTCGCCGAACTCCTGGCCATCACGCCTGACAAATTCAAGCCAGAAACTGGCGCGGCCCAGAGTCCATAATGGACTACAGTCTATGGGCTACGGACTCGCCCGCACGTTCTCGAATGTAACGGCGGGCGCGGAGCATCCGCTGCACGACAGTGAGGTGTACGAGCACACTAAGCACCACGAGCGTCCACCAGAAGAGATCCTTCCCCAGCGGCTGCCAGGGGAAGAAGGCGCCGGCGGCCAGCCCCAGGATAAAGAGGACGTCCCGCTCCGTGCGCTCCATGAGATCGGGCCATTCCTGGTTTGACACGGGAATTTCCATCGCCGCGCGCGCCTTCGCGTAGCTGACCAGGAGCGAGCCGGCCAGCACCACCATCGTGAGCAGCCAGTAGCCGGTCACGGAGGCGACCGCGAGTGCGACAATCGTCTCCACATAGCGATCGCACATCGCATCGAGGTACCCCCCGAAGGGGGTCACCTTCCCGCTCACCCGCGCCACCGCCCCATCAAGCCCATCCAAGGAACCCACCACCAGAATGGCCGCGCAGAACGGCCCGACGGCTTGGGTTCGGACAAAGATGAGACAGACAAGCGAGCTGAGCACGAGGCTTGCGATGGTAATGGCGGAGGGGTGCACGCCGGTGGCCGCGACGGCGGCGGCCACCGGCTCAAGGAACTGATTCAGGAGGCGCTTGTATCGAGTGGTCAGCATCCGCGACCGGGTACTGTCTTAATTTGATTCTTGCCCTATCGTTGGGATAAGACAATCCAGCCGACAACCAGTCCTGCTACCACAAGAAGCGTAACAGTCCAAAGCCGCAACCCTGCACATACGCCCCATGCTATTTCCCACATCAGTTCACTCCTGCTCGTTTCAGCGCCCCACTAACTACTGGACTTTTGCAAATCCCAAATTCCAAATCCCAAATTCCAAGCAAGCGCCAAATTCAAAATCCCAAATTCCAAACGTTTGGTGCTTGGCGCTTGGAG
>CAYJWN010000123.1:0-4609 GCA_964373835.1 uncultured Planctomycetales bacterium | reverse complement strand
CACACGAGATGGGGTTGCCTGGCAATCCGAAGACGACACTGGTGCGCCTGCCTGCGCCGCGCAGCGTTTGATCTGCTTGTTCGGCGCGGCAGGCAGGCAGGCGGCCGAAGAGCAGCGGTTTGCCCGGCTTCATGTTGACCCGCCAAAACAGCGTCTCCATCCCCATCTCCCGCAGCACCGTCTTCACCAGGTCGTGCGCCCCGACAGACACGCCTCCTGAAATGAGGACGACGTCATGCCGAGCCGCTTCGTCAAGCCGCTGCCGGATGAGAGCGTGGTCATCGGTGACGATGCCAAGATCCGTCGCTCGAAGCCCCAAGCCCCGCAGCAACGTGAGCAGGGTCAGGCTGTTGGAATTGCGGATTTTACCAGGCGCAAGTGCTTCGCCAATCCCGATGAGCTCGCTCCCCGTCGCCAACACAGCCACGCTCGGCACACGGGACACGGGAACGTTGCCATACCCCAAGCTCGCCAGCAGCCCCACGTGTTGAAGCTGAATCCGCGTGCCGGCCGCAAGCGCCACCTCGCCCACCTTGATGTCCTCGCCGGCCTTTCGGACATGGCGTCCGAGCGCAACGTCTGTTAGGATTTCCACAAGGCCGCCACGCACGCGAGCCTCTTCGAGCGCGACGACGCTATCCGCGCCTGGGGGAAGGGGTGCGCCGGTCATAATCTTGACCGCCTCGCCGCGGCTGATCGGCCGGTCCAGTACCTCTCCGGCGGCTACCTCGCCGACCAACCGCAGGGTGATCGGCCGTTCCCTTGAGGCGCCAGCCGTATCGGTCGCCCGGATGGCATAGCCGTCCATCGCGGAGTTGTCGAAGGGAGGCAGGCTCGCCTCGGCGACGAGGTCTTGCGCAAGGACCCGGCCGATGCCATCCTCCAGCCTCACACGTTCTGAGCCAAGCGTCGTGGCCTGTGCCAGCACAATGCGCCTGGTCTCTTCCACGCTGGTCAATCGAGCCGTCGCGACGTGAACTTGTGTCATGGGTGCGCTCCCTGGCTGAGAAGCAACTTGGCGGCTGCGATGAGAAGAACGACCGCCAGCAGCCGTTTCAGCGTTTGCCCAGAGAAATGGTTGGCACCCAGATGCGCGCCAACCCACCCGCCGAGCAGGGCGGCCGCCAGCAGTGGCCACAGCGTCCCGTATTCAAAGCCGGATCTGACCGCCCGCCCGCCAAGGCCCGCGACTGAATTGACCAGGATGAACGCAGCCGAGGCGGCCGCTGTCTGCTTTGGGCTGGCCCAGCGCAAGAGGAGCAAGAGAGGGCTGAAGAAAATCCCACCCCCCACGCCGACTACCCCTGAGAGCCACCCGATCCCGCCGCCAACTGGCAACGCGAACGCCAAGCGGGGCCTTACCGCCCGATCGTTCTCTCGGCCGCGAAAATTCACGGCAAGGCGGATGGCTGCCACGCCTAAGGCGATCGCGAGCAGTATCTGGTAGAGGCGAACCGGCACCGGCATGAGCCCTCCAACGAAGGCCGCTGGCACCGACGCCGCGAGAAACGGCCAGGCCAGCCTGCCGTCGAAGTGGCCGGCTCGCCGAAAACTGATGAGCGCCATCGTCGCAACGACCACGTTCAAGGTCAATGCCGTCGTCGCCATCTCATCTGGCCTTACCGCAACAAACGACAGCGCCGCCAGGTACCCCGAGGCGCCCCCATGCCCCACCGAGGCATAGAGCAGGGCGATCACAAAGAACGTTGGAATCAGCCACCACCACTCAGTCATCTCAAGAGGCCTGCTGTTTTGTCATCACCACGCGCATCATCCCGAAATAGGGTGGCACGAAGAACCGACGGACATCCTCCACGGCCAGGCCAAGCGGCGCAGCGAGCTCGACGAGTTCAGCCGCGCGGTACATTTTCACATAGCTGCGCTTGATGACTCGCAGCCAGTAGTGCGCCAGCCGGCAGTGCCAGGCGTCCCGGCACCAGTCCACGATGACCAATCGGCCCCGTGGGCGCAGCACCCGTGCGCATTCGCGTAGCAGCCCATCAACCGATCGCACGTGATGCAGCATGTTGCAGGACACGACCGCGTCGAAGTCCTCCGGTGCAAACGGCAACGACTCGGCCTGCCCGAGCGAGAACGTCACCTCGGCAACGCCCTGGAATTTCTCACGCGCCACCTCCAGCATCTCTGGCGTCACATCGATACCGACCAGCCTGGCTTGCGGGTATCGCTCGTGAACGAGCCGTTCGAGCTCGCCGGTCCCGCAGCCCACATCGAGCATGCTCTCGCCCCCCGAGAGCCTGAGCACTTCAAGGGCCCGGTGTAAGGTCATTTGGTTATACCGATGGTGCCGCTCATCGTAGTGGGCGGCCAGACGCCCAAAATGGCGAACCGTATGGGCGTGGGCTTGCTCGTTACGCATGGCCATGCCCATCGATCATCGCCAGCGCATGGGGCAGCAGCGGCAACAACACCTGCAGGCACTCCTCCACAGCGTTCGGGCTTCCCGGTAGATTGACGATCAGGGTACGCCCCCGCAGCCCCGCCACGCCACGTGACAGCCACGCCAAAGGATTGCGCGTTGCCGTGGCCGCCCGCATCGCTTCAGGCAAGCCCGGTACCTCGCGTTCGATCACAGCGCGTGTGGCTTCCGGAGTCAGGTCACGAGGACCAAATCCGGTTCCCCCGGTTGTCACGATCAGTGAGAGCTTTCGCCGATCCGCCATGTCGATGAGCCGTGCCTGGATCTGCTCGCGCTCATCTGACACGAGGACGGCGTGCTCCACACTGAGGCCCGCCTCCTCGAGCAGGCGGCGAATGAGCGGGGTCGCGGTATCGTCCCCCAGGCCCTGCGAGCGCGTGTCGCTGACGGTCACGATTCCTGCGGTGATCATCGCGCCCTCGTCCACGTGCCGCTCTTCCCGCCCGACTTGCTCACCAGATACAGCCGGCGAATTTCGATCCCCCGCTCGACGACCTTGCACATGTCGTAGACGGTCAGCGCGGCGACCGCAGCCGCGCTCAAAGCCTCCATCTCCGGCCCGGTGGGGGCCGTGGTGGTGACCTTCGCGTCAATCACCAGGCATCGCCCGTTCAGGGCGTGGCGCAACTCGACATGGCTGATGGGAATCGGATGACACAGCGGGATGAGCTCCGCCGTCCGTTTGGTCGCGAGGATGCCGGCCACTTGGGCCGTCGGCCAGACGTCGCCTTTGGGCAACTTGCCCGCCTTGATGGTTGCCAGCGTCCGTGGTTTCATGAGCACCTCACACCGCGCCACCGCCGTGCGGAGGGTCGGGCGTTTTTCGCTCACGTCCGCCATGCGAACATGGAGCGGTCGGCGCGCGTTCGTTCCCATGTGCTTTAGCCTCCCACCCCGGCCATGCAGAACCTCGCCGTCCCCACCTCCCGCTGCGCCATCGTGTGGTGCTCCGGCTTATTGGCCACTGCCTGCCTGATGAGTTGGGCGAGACGCGCGTGATCCACCGCCGGGCGAAGCGCCGGCATGAGGTCCACTGCCGCCGTGTCATCGAGGCACGGTCGAAGCGTCCCCGTCGCCGTGAGCCGCAGCCTGTTGCACTGCGCGCAAAAGGCCTGCGTGACCGCCCCGATCACGCCGACCGTCCCGGCGGCTCCCTCCCACGCATACGCTCGTGCCGGCCCACAGCCGCCTGGGTTTGCCACCGGCTCAAGCGGCCCAAGCGCGCTCAACCGGCTCAGGATTTCCTCGGCCGGCACCAGCTTCTCCCGCGAGAAGTACTCCCCGATCGGCATCAGCTCGATGAACCGGACGTGCAGCGGCCGATCCACGGTGAGCCGACCCAACTCGATGACTTCATCGTCATTCACACCGCGCATTACCACCACGTTCAGTTTGACGGGAGAGAGCCCAGCGTTGAGGGCGGTGTGGATGCCGTCCCAGACATCGTCGATCGTGCCAAACCGCGTGATCGCATGGAAGCGCTCACGATGCAGCGTATCCAGGCTGATGTTGATCCGCTTGAGGCCTGCGGCGGCCAACAACCGTGCAGACCGCGCCAACAAGACGCCATTCGTCGTCAGGGAAAGATCCCTGACCTGTGGAATCGACGCGAGCATGCGCACAAGCTGATCGAGGCCCTCCCGCACCAAGGGTTCGCCACCTGTCAAGCGCACGTGCGTGATGCCCAACTCACTTCCCACCCTGACCACCTCATGGATCTCCTCAAACCGCAAGATCTCCTCCCTGGGCAGCCACCGTACGCCGCATGCCGGCAGGCAATAGACGCAGCGCAGGTTGCACCGGTCCGTCACTGAAATACGCAGATATCGAATGGTTCTGCCGAATCGATCACATAACATGGGAGCTGCTCACCTTACGGGTTCCCAAAAAAAGAGCCAACGCTCGTGTGGAAAGAGAGTTGGCTCCCAAGCCTTCTTCCATCTCCTTTCCAAGCACGAGGAGGCCGGGTTGTTTCCTTCCCGGCCCGGTCCCCTTGCTTCGCTTTGCGAAGCAAAGCGTTGGGACAGGGGCCCAGCGACCATGCTGGTT
The DNA here is from genome assembly GCA_964373835.1 of uncultured Planctomycetales bacterium. Classification (GTDB taxonomy): domain Bacteria; phylum Omnitrophota; class Gorgyraeia; order Aquiviventales; family Aquiviventaceae; genus CAYJWN01. Next base: position 120 of record CAYJWN010000123.1, on the reverse strand, counting down.
GTTGGTTTAGGTCGCCGGGCTCGGAGTGTTGTTCTCGATTGTCACGATCAACGTTACGCCATCATGGGTTACAACACCATGACGGGCGTCATACATTCACGATGTGGATCGCTCCGAGGT
>CAYJWN010000122.1:0-4619 GCA_964373835.1 uncultured Planctomycetales bacterium | reverse complement strand
TGGTTGATCTTGCGGGTCCAGGAGATGTCGCTATTGTGGAGCATCCCTTCGAGGCCGTCTTCCAGCTCGATGAACGCGCCGTAGTCGGTCAACTGACGCACGCGGCCCAGCACGTTGGCGCCGGCCGTGTACTTCTCTTTGGCGGTCTGCCACGGATCGCCCGCCGCCTGGCGCATGCCCAGCGACAAGCGCTGGTTCTTGGCATCGACGGCCAGCACGACCGCCTCGATCTCCTGCCCTACCTGAAGGAGCTCGGAGGGATGGTTGATCCGCTTCGACCAGGACAGCTCCGAGATGTGGACGAGCCCTTCGATGCCCGGTTCCACCTCCACGAAGGCGCCGTAGGGCACGAGGTTCACCACCTTGCCCTTGATCTTGTTGTTGACGGGGTACTTCTCTTCCGCGTGCTGCCAGGGGCTGGGCAACAGTTGCTTCAGGCCCAGCGACACCTTGTTCGCCTGGCGGTCCACGGAGAGCACGACGACGTCCACCGACTGGCCGATGGCCAGCACATCAGAGGGATGCCCGATCCGGCCCCAGGAAATATCCCCGATATGCAACAGCCCGTCGATGCCGCCCAAGTCGATGAAGGCACCGAAGTCCGTGAGGTTCTTGACCGTCCCGCTGCGGCGTTCGCCGACGGTGAGCGACTCAATCAGATTCTTGCGGAGCTGGTCTTTTTCGCGGAGGAGATAATCCCGGTGGGAGACGACGATGTTCTTTCTGGCGCGGCTGATCTTGAGGATGATGAACTTGAGCGTCTGGCTGAGGAGGCCGTCGAGGTTGGCGTAGCCCTTGAAGGAGGCCAGCGACGCCGGCATGAACGCCTCGATGCCGATATCGACCATGAGGCCGCCCTTCACCTTGCGGACGGGCCGGCCCTCGATGGTATCGCCTTCCTTGAAGCTGTTGACGATGCGCTCCCAGCCCTTCTGCCGGTCGGCCTTGTACTTGGAGAGGATGACCATGCCCTGCTCATCCTCGACGTTCTCGACGAACACCTCCACTTCGTCGCCGACCTTGAGGTTCTGGGCATCGCTGAACTCCATCTTGTCGATGGAGCCTTCGGACTTGAAGCCGATATCGACGACCACATCCTGCGGGGTGATCGCGATGATCCGGCCTTTGACGATTTGGCCCTCGGTGATCACCCGAAGGCTTTGCGCATAGAGATCAGACAACGTGGACGTCGTGTCTTCCGCGGTCATCATCCCTTGGGGTTACCGTTTCAGCTCTTCTTCTAACCGGTGCCACTGATCGGTCACCGCGTGTGCCAAGTGCTCTTGGTGGGTCCGCGCCGTCTCGGCTCCCGACGGTGCGGAGGCAACAGTATAGGCAATGGCCGGGCCGAACGCAACCCGAATTTTCGCCCGGCGGAAGCTGCGCGCGCCCCGCGGCAGCGCGTCAAACGTGCCCTGCAGATACACGGGAATGATGGGCACGCGGGCGCTCACCCCCAACAGCCCCACCCCGCGCTTGGCCGTCCCCAGTGTTCCAGAAAACTGCCGGCCGCCCTCCGGAAACAGCGCGAGGGGACCCCCCTCGCGCAGGCGGTGGAGCGCGTTGCGGATGGCTGATGGGTCCGCTTCATCTCGACGGACCGAAATCGCCCCGACCCCGCGCAGCCAGGCGCCCAACAAGGGCTGGACGAATAAGGTGTTGCGTGCCATGAAGGTCAGCCGCCGCGGGCAGGCGACCCCGACGACAACGGGGTCCAGGAAGCTGACGTGGTTGGAGGCCACGATGCAGGCCCCTTGAGCGGGCACGTGCTCCTGGCCGCGAACCTCCAAGCCGAACCCGAGACGCAGGAAGAGCCAGCAGAGGAGCTTGGTCAGATCATACAGCCAGGCGTTCACGACCGTAGACGCGCGATGCGGCGCGCACGCCGGATGTGGGTCAACATCAGCTGCACCACCTGGAGCGCGGTGCGGTGCGACGTGTCGATCTCGACCGCGCCCGCAGGCTTGACGAGCGGGCCAACCCGCCGGTTGCGGTCGAGCTCGTCACGGAACTCCAGCTGCTCACGCACCTCAGCGAGGGAGATCCCGGTTCGGTAACGCTTCGCGAGTTCCCGCCGTCGGCGGCGAGCCCGGATCTCCGGGTCAGCCGTGAGGAAAAACTTATGCGCGGCCCGCGGAAACACGACGGATCCGGTATCGCGACCTTCGACGACCACCCCGTCCCGGTGTGCCAACCGACGCTGCACCTGGACCATCGCATGGCGGATCTCCGGATGCTGGGAGACCTGCGCGGCGGCTTCGGAGATCCCTTCCGTGCGGATCGCGTTGGAAATATCCCGGCCCTCCAGCAGGACCCGCAGCGACCCGCCGTCCACCGGCTCAAGCCGCAGCGGCAGGCGGCGGACCAACGCCTTGAGCCGTTCGACGTCCGTGACCGGATTGAGCCCTTGTTGACGCGCCGCGTAGGCGAGCGCCCTGTAGGTGGCGCCGGTATCCAGGTACATCAGCCCCAGCTTCTGGGCGAGTCGCTGGGCCGAGGTGCTCTTGCCCACGCCGCCGGGACCGTCGATGGTAATCACCAATGGAGCAGAAGAGGAGGCGCCAGGTTTGGCTGAAGGCTGAAGGCTGAAGGCTGAAGGCAACCGCCTTGAGCCTTGAACCTTGAGCCTTGAGCCGCGCTGCGCTTTTGATGAACGATTACTCGAGGGCATGGCGCTTGGCTTGGGCGCTAGCGAGCAGGCGATGGAGCGCGGCGCGATCCCCTCGCGCGACCGCGCGGCGCAGCAACCGCCACTGCCGCTGGAAACGGTCCATCCCCGCCAACAGCGCCCGATGGTTCTGTAGGAAGATCGCCTCCCACAGCCCTGGATTGCTCTTCGCGACCCGCGTCGCATCCAGAAAACTCCGGGGCGCAATGGCCAGCTCGTCCCCGTCGGTGGCTCCCACGAGGCTGAACGCCAGCGCATGGGGCAGATGACTGACAGCCGCCAACAGGCGGTCGTGGCGCTCCGGATTCATGGTGACCACGCGCGAGGTCAGCGACTGCCAGAGCTGCTGCACGGACCGAAGCGCGCGTCGGTTCGTCCGCGGCGTTGGCGTGAGCACCACGGTGGAACCCCTGAAGAGGCGGGCGTCGGCGGCCTCAAGACCCCGTTGCTCCGATCCGGCGAGCGGGTGCCCGCCGACGAACGCGACGCCTCGCGGCATCGCGCGCTCGAGCGCCGTCACAATGGCGGCCTTCGCGCTCCCCACATCCGTGAGAATGCTGCCGGGCTTCATCGATCGCGCCAACCGACGGGCATATGGCACGATGAAATCCACCGGGGTAGCGAGGATCACCAAGTCGGCATCGGCAACAGCACGCCGAAGGTCTGTGGTCCCCGCATCGATTGCCCCGCACCGCTTCGCCCGCCGCAGCGTCGAGGGCTTGCGGCTGAAGCCCACGACCTCGCGGGCCAGCCGCTTGCGGCGGATCGCCATGCCCAGCGATCCCCCGATGAGCCCGAGGCCCACAATAGTGATCCGGTTGAAGGCTGCCATAACTCCTCAGAAGTCGGAGGTCAGATGTCAGAAGTCAGAAAGTTGGTCTGACATCTGATTTCTGTCTTCTGACCTCTGATCACAACGTTCTCCCCACGGCGGCGGCAACCTTGCGCAAATCCTTCATCACCTCGGCGAACCGCTTCGGCAACGGAAACTCGGAGGCGTCCTAAAGGACAACCAGGTGGTATGTCTGCGCCTCCCGTCACGCGTCCGGTGTTTCTTCCAAGAGCGCCTGGTACCGCCGCAGGAAGTCGCGGTCCTTCGGACGGTTGGCCATTCGCTTGGACTGCAAGAGCTTGGTCAGCCGCCCAACCTTGATGGACGTTCCATGGACGCTCACCGTGGCGGCATCTCGCGCAAGCTCGGCGAAGGTAAAACCTGAGACCGCCAGCAGCAACTCCACCATCACCCCTTCCGCCGTGGTCGCGACAAGGGTCCGTCGCTCACGCACCACCGCCCGCACCTCGGTCGGCTTGAGCGCGCCCTGCGCTGTGCCGATGGAAAAGCCCAGCCGCCCAAGCTGACCTAACGCCTTCTCCACGTTGCCGAGCGTCGGCTCAAGCAGCAGGTCGTAGTCCATCGTGGCGAAGGCCTCAGACGGCTGGCGCGCGTAGTAGTTGATTCCGGCCATGCCGACCACCACGTAGCGAACCCCGACACGGGTGAAGGCGCGAATCACCGCTAGATACGGATCGGACCATCGCGGTTTCATCGACGCCCACGGTAATGGCGCTGCCACGCGAGTGCTACGGCATGCACCCAGGCCCGTTCCGCTCCATCGGCCAGCCCGGCATCCCGTGCCGCCAGGCGGGCATTCAAGCGCGCGTACCGGAAGACAGGACGCGCAGCGGCTTCAACGCGCTCCACAAGCTCGCCCGGGCTGCAGGCTAGGACGGCGGCAATGCGGCCCAGCAGCTTGAGCGAGAGGACGCGCCGGCCGGCATCGGCTGCCGAGAGGTTGGAGCGGTACAGCCCAAGACGCCGCGCGATTTCGGCGGCGGTCATGCCCCGTTCCTGGGCCGTCTGCTTGATGCACGTGCGGATGCGCATAATACGATGTTATCATACAGTGATAACTTACTCAAGACCGGAAACCTCGAGGCGTTCCTCAGGGAA
>CAYJWN010000121.1:0-4645 GCA_964373835.1 uncultured Planctomycetales bacterium | reverse complement strand
CCGGAGATCGGCTCGAGCGCCGAGCTCCGTCCATACCGCCACATGCCCGTGCGGCGCGCCTGGTATGCGCTTCAACGCGGGCTGCGCCGGGGTGTTGAGCGCCTCAGCAGCACCGGCCCGGTGCGCGTGTCCACCCTTGAGGAGCCGCCTGCACATGGCCCCGCCCGGTGACGGCACGTCGATGGGCCTGGCTGTGGCGCGTCGCGCGCCCCCGCGAGCGCGTGCGATGCGCGTTCCGTTTCACGTGCCGTTTTTGGATGGGCGCGAGCTGCGGTCCGTCACCACGGCGATGCGACGCGGTGCGCTGGGCGGGGGCGGGACGTACACTCGGATGGTGGAGGATCGTCTGCGAGCTCTTACCGGATCACCGCACGCGTTTTTCGTCACGTCCTGTACGCACGCCCTCGAGCTGGCGCTCATGGCGTTGGGCATCGGCCGTGATGATGAAGTGATTGTCCCAAGCTTCACCTTTGCAAGCACGGCAACCTGTGTCATGCGGCAGGGAGCCCGGCCGGTCTTCGCCGATATCGATCCAGACACGTGGACACTGGATCCCGTGGATGTAGCCCGCTGCCTCAGTTCACGCACGCGTGCCATCATCCCCGTCCATTACGCCGGACATCCCGCCCGGATGTCGGAACTCGCTGCACTGCGTCCGGCGCGCTGTGTAATCATCGAGGACGCCGCGCACGCGCTCGGGGCTACGTGGCAGAGACAAGCGGCTGGGACGATCGGCGATGCGGGCTGCTTTAGTTTTCATAGTACCAAGAACGTTACGTGTGGGGAAGGTGGTGCGTTGCTGCTGCCTGATGAGGACGCGGCTCGCCGCGCCGAGTACATCAGGGAGAAGGGGACCAACCGCGAGCAGTTTATCCGAAAGGAAGTGGCGTACTATTCGTGGGTTTCGGAGGGCTCCAGTTTTGTGGCCTCTGATCTGCTGGCCGCAGTGCTCGTGGAGCAGCTCAAGAAGCTGCCCGAGGTCATTGCCAAGCGTCGGGCCCTGTGGCATCGGTATGCCGAGGCGCTCGCGCCGCTGGCTACACGCCACGCGCTGACGCTGCCGCGCCTGAGCCCTGGGGTTGAATCGAGCTATCACATCTTTGCCATCCTGGTGGATTCCGACCGTCGCGAGCGTCTCCTCCAGAGGATGCGGGCGCGTGGGATCGACGTGGCGTCCCACTATCTTCCACTCCATCGCTCCCCCTACTGGGTGCAGGCCACACGCGGCCAGCAACGACTACTTCCGGTCACGGAGCGCATCAGTGAGTCGCTCGTGCGGCTCCCGTTGTATCCGAGCCTGACGTATGGACAACAAGATCTTGTGATCGCAACCCTCGATGAGTGCCTTGGCTGAGACGCTACCCCATGGGGCGGATTCCGCCAGCCAGCGTCCCCAGTCTCTCACGCTGAGTCTGGTGCTGGCCTGCTATAATGAAGGGCCGACGTTACGGGAGAGCCTCCGAGACATCGTCGCCGTGCTCGAAGCGACACGGTTCTCGTATGAGCTGATTTTCGTCGACGACGCCAGCCGCGATCGAACACCGGAACTGATTCAGTCGCTGTGTCAGGAGTATGCGGCCCGTCTGCCGATTCGCACCATTTTCCATCAACAGAATACGGGCCGAGGCGGCGCGGTGCGCGATGGATTTTTGGCGGCGCGGGGCGAGATCGTGGGCTATCTTGATGTGGATTTGGAAGTTCCAGCCCACTATCTGGTGTCATGCGTCATGGCGATTCAGCAGGGCTGCGACGTTGCGGTGGGCAAACGGGTGTACACATTCGCGTGGCGCTCGCTGGATCGTTATTTCATGAGCAAGGGTTATGCCTGGCTGGTGCGGCGCGCGCTCCGGCTTAACGGCCTGACCGACACCGAGGCCGGCTACAAATTTTTTCGGCGGGATAAGATCTTACCCTTGCTGGCTCAGTGCCAGGAGACGGGGTGGTTTTGGGACACGGAGATCATGGCCCTCTCTCATCAAGCTGGCCTGTCGATCAACGAGATTCCGTGTCTGCTCATTCGTCGCTTCGATAAGGCCTCGTCCGTCAGGCCGCTGCGGGATAGCGCTGACTATTTCGTGAAGCTGGTACGGTTCCGGATGAACGGTTCGATCCACCCGAGGCCGCGCGCATGAAAGCCATTCGTGAGCTTGGCTGGGCCCGCACGGTCAAGTTTGGTCTCGGCTTGATCGCCCATGTGGGCTATGACTTACTCCTCATTTCCCCGTTGCGCACCGTGGCACTGCGGCTGATGGGTGCGCGGGTGGGCGTACACACGGTGCTCTACCGGGCGCGCTTTCTAAACCTTCATCGCACGGGCTTTCGAGGCTTGCGCATCGGCGACAGCTGTTTCATCGGTGACGACTGCCTGATCGATTTAGCCAACGCGGTGACGCTGGAAGATCACGTCACGCTCGCCGCGCGGGTGACTGTGCTGACCCATATGAACGTCGGCTATGCCGATCATCCGCTGCAGGTCTTTCTCCCATCCATGAGCGCTCCGGTGGTCCTGCGCTGTGGCTCATTCGTGGGGGCCAATGCCACGTTGCTCCCAGGGATTGAGGTCGGTTCCTGCGCGGTCGTAGCGGCTGGCGCCGTGGTCCGCACCTCAGTGCCGCCGTTCGCGGTCGTAGGTGGTGTCCCGGCGAAGATTCTGCGATGGCTCCAAGACGCTCCGTCGGCGGCCAATGCGCCGAGTGCGGCATCGGCCCCCACGATCGGCGAGGGGTCCCGATGAGTCCCCACGCTGCAGGGAAGGACCATTGGGCGCACCGCCTCCTGGAGATTCCGTGGGTCTATGAGTGCTCCCAGCAGATCTTCGCCCCCGGGGCCGCGGTCGCCGTGACGCGCGCGATCCGACGTCTGTTATCGCAGTTACCGCCGGCGAGGACGATCGTAGATGTCGGTTGCGGGCCGTCATCGTGGTTGAAACGGGTTGGGCTGCAGCCGGTGGGGGTGGACCGGTCATGGCCGTATGTGGCGCGATACGGGCATGGGGCGCGAGCCGTGATGGCCTTGGCCGACGCGTTGCCGTTTGCGTCGCGGAGCGTCGACGCGGTCTGGAGTTTTTTTCTCTTCCATCATGTGCCGGATGATGTCGCCCGGACAGCCGTGTCGGAAATGCTCCGCATCTGCCGTCCCGGCGGCTCTGTGGTGGTGTGCGATGGAGTGATGCCCCGCTCAGCCTGGCGCCGGCCGATCGCCTACGCCATCCGGCGATGGGATCGTGGGGCGTTTATGCGGCGCGAAGACGAGGTGCGCTCGTTGCTGCCGTCGCACGCCGGGTTTCGCGCGGAGCGGATGACGTATACCTTCAATGGTCTGGAGTTGCTGATGTGCTGGGCCAAGCCCGATACGTCTTCGGTGGAGTCGATTGCCGCTTTGCCGGCGTCTGGGGCCGCGAGACGGTCGTGAGGAATCCGGGCGTGGCACGCGGAGCGTCGCGAGGTGCATGCGAGGCCGTCTGGGTGCGTGTCGCGCTGTTGACGGCGGCCGCGGGCGTCGTGGCGCGTTTCGTGATGGTCATCGCATCAGCCAGCCAGGGGTTTGCGCACGTCGAGCGCTTCGAGTATGAGACGATTGCGCACAACCTGCTCCTCGGGCGAGGCTTCGGTATCGAGCACCTCGGGGTGTGGTATCGCACATTTGGCAGTCCGCCCTACAGCGCGCTGTGTGCGGGGCTGTATGCGCTGGCTGGTCATTCGCCGTTGGTCGTGTTGATCGCGCAAGCCCTTCTCTCCGCGGTGACCACCCTGGGTTGCTACAGCGTGGGCCGTCGCCTCTTCTCGCCCGCCACGGGGTTGATGGCTGCGCTGGCGGTCACGCTCCACCCGGGGCTGTTCTATTACGATACGCACAAGCTGCATCCGTTAGGATTCGACGCCGCGCTTGCGGTCGTTGGGATCTGGCTAGTCCTCAAGCTTCGTGACAGGGTTTCTCAGACTACAGCGTTCCTGGCGGGCGTACTGCACGGGCTCTGCGTCTTGGAACGCGCCACGCAGCTGGCGCTGCTGCTGCTGGCGGGATGGGCGTTGCAGCGCTCGATCCGCCGGCCGGCACGCCCGGTCCATCTGGCGGTGTATCTCTTCGGGGTGGCGATGGCGGTCGGACCCTGGGTGATACGGAACGCCGTCGTCTACGGCGGACGACCCGTGCTCGTCACGACCATGGGCGGGGAAGTGTTGTGGATCGGGAACAACGCGCAGGCCAGCGGAGGCGCATTCGCCGAGGGACGCCCGGGTGTGGCGGTCTTTGAAGCCGCTCCCGAGCCGTTTCGTCAGGACATTCTCGGGCGTGACGAGATCGGGCAGAGCCAGCGCTTCACGCAAGAAGCATGGTGGTATCTCCAGCAGCATCCGCGCGAGGCCCTGCGCTTGTTCATGCGAAAATTGTGGACCTTCATCTGGTTCTCCCCTCAGACGGGGGCGCTGTATCCGTCACACTATGTTGTCCTCTACAAGTGGTACTACGGGATTGTGCTAACGCTGGCGGTAATCGGCATGCTCCTCGGGTTGGCGGAAGCCGACACCGGCCGACAGGCGGCTCGCGTGATCGTGCTCGCGTTCATCGCGTCCGTAGCCGTACTCCAAGCGGTCTTCTATGTGGAGATTCGACACCGCTGGGGCATCGAGCCGCTGGTGATCATTTT
>CAYJWN010000120.1:0-4720 GCA_964373835.1 uncultured Planctomycetales bacterium | reverse complement strand
GCAGCCTGCGGGGAGACGCCGTGGTGAATCAAGCGACGGTCGAGGCGTTTGATCCAGTGTCGAAGCAGCCGGAGCTAAAGTTCTGCGCCGTTCGGGTCGAGAAGGCGATAGGCTCATGATTGACCAGTTTGGCCGTCGGATCACCTACCTGCGCATCTCGGTCATCGACAAGTGCAACTTGCGGTGCGTCTACTGCATGCCCCACGGGCTGGTCAACCGGGTGCGCTTCAGCGAGCTGCTGACCAACGACGAGCTGGTGGAGCTGGCGGCCATCTTCGCAGAGCTGGGCATCCGGAAGATCCGGCTGACGGGCGGGGAGCCCTTACTCCGTCCGGGGATGGTGGAGGTGGTGCGGCGGCTGGCCGCGATCCCTGGCATCGCGCAGCTCGCCATGTCCACCAATGGGGTTCTGCTCGCCCGCCACGCTGGGGCCCTCAAGGCCGCGGGCCTCAACCGGATCAACGTCAGCCTCGATACGCTCTCCCCGGAAAAGTTCACCGCCATCACGGGCCAGGATCAGTGGCAGCAGGTGATGGATGGCATCCTGGAGGCGCAGGCGGTCGGCCTCTCACCGCTCAAGCTGAACACCGTGCTCATGAAGGGCGTCAACGACGACGAGATCCTGGACCTCACGGTGTTCGCCATCGAGGAGGGACTGGAGCTGCGCTTCATCGAGTGGATGCCGACAAACCCGTTGGTCGATCTGGAGCGCGAGGAAAAGTTTCTCAGCAACGAGGTGGCCAAGGCACAGATCGAGCAGCAGTACCGGCTGATCCCTGATGATCTGGATCCCCACTCACCGGCCAGGAGCTTTCGCATCGATGGGACTGGCGCCCGTGTGGGGTTCATCAACCCACTCTCGAATGTCTTCTGCGCCATGTGCAACCGCGTTCGTCTCAAGGTCAATGGTCGAATCAAGACCTGTCTCCACGGCAAAGAGGAACTGGATCTCAAGACCATGCTACGAACCGGTGTTCCGCGTGAGGAGATCAAGCGCCAGATCGGCACCGCGGTGTTCCTCCGGCCCGAGCAGCACTTCCTGAACCGTCCTGATATCGCGCATCAGGACTTCGTGATGACGCAGGTCGGCGGATAGCCGATCTTGCTGTGCGAGGCTCTCATACTCCGCTAACGTTTCCGTAGCGTTTCCCTCGTGGTATGCTCATCTCATGACATTCCGGGGACTTCTTGCCGGTCATGGCTGACTCGTTGGGTGGCGCAGAGGGTTTCGCAGGCTTGCGCGTCATTGCGTTTGAAAGTCGCCGGGCTGACGAGATGCGCAAGCTCGTTCTCCGCCTGGGTGGAGAGCCGCTGGTGGCCCCGTCCATGCGTGAGGTGGCTCTGGAAGATCAGCAGGAAGCCTTCCGCTTTGCGGAGCGGCTGTTTACCGACACCATCGACCTGATGATCTTGCTGACCGGCGTTGGCACCCGTCTTCTCGTGGAAGTCCTCTCGACGAAATACCAAAAACCAGACGTTATCCGCGCCCTCTCAGCAATCACCCTGGTCGCGCGCGGCCCAAAACCCATCGTAGCGCTGGCCGAACTGGGCCTGAAGCCAGCCATTGCGATCCCTGAGCCCAACACCTGGCGCGATATCCTTCACACGCTTGATGCACACGCCTCCGTCCGGGGGCGCCGCGTCGCCATTCAGGAGTATGGCAGGACGAATGAGGCGTTGCTGGAGGGCCTCACAGCACGTGGCGCTGAGGTGATCCGCGTATCCATCTACCGCTGGGCGTTGCCCGAGGATGTCGGGCCGCTCCGCCAAGCTGTGCAAATGGTCTGCGAGGGGCGTGCCGATGTGCTGCTCTTCACTTCGGCCGTGCAGATCCAGCATGTCTTGCAGATCGCTCATGAGCTGGGCCTAGAAACGGCCCTTCGACAAGCTACCCAGCGCTGCGTCATTGCCTCGGTTGGCCCTGTGTGCACAGAGGCGCTACAACATAACGGCTTTCAGGTTGACTTGGAGCCGGTCCATCCAAAGCTGGGCTCTTTGCTCTCCGAGGCCAGCCGAAAGAGCCACGCCATCCTTCAGCACAAGCGCGATGGCTGAACCCTCCAAGGAAGTGGCTGTCAGCGTTGCGCCATCTGCCGTGGGAGAGCGCTCGCGGAATCTGAGGACCGCCACTCAATTGGCAGGTTCGCCAAGCGAGGGCTCTGACGTCGCAGCAGCAGAAGGAGCGTAACAGACAGCAGCCACCCGAGAAATTTGTTATGATAGCGTAGTTCGAGACAGGCCCTCGCCAGGGTGCGAGGGCCCTCCACAACTCAAGCCGCAGGGGAGTGACGCTCTCTCCTGCGTTTTTTGTTCCTCATCGCAGCAGCAAGGACGCTCATTGGACCGTATGCTCATGACGAGCAGGGAGTTGGAGCATGGCTCGACTCGCTAGGGTCGTGGTGCCAAGGATGCCGCATCATGTCATCCAGCGCGGGAATCGGCGGCTGGATGTATTCTTCTGCGACGAGGATCGCGTCGCGTATCTGACTCTGCTGCGGAGCGCCTGCCAGCGCTACGGCGTCAACGTCTGGGCCTATTGTCTGATGCGCAACCATGTCCACGTGATCGCGGTGCCTGAACGAGAGGATTCGCTAGCCCGCGGCTTCTCGGACGCCCATGTCCGCTACACGAGGCGGGTGAATTTTCGGGAAGGCTGGCGGGGACATCTGTGGCAGGGACGGTTCGGCTCCAGTGTGTTGCTGGATGACCGGTATCTGCTTGCTGCCGTCAGGTATGTGGAGCGCAACCCCGTCAGGGCTGGTCTTGTGCAGAGGGCCTGGGAGTACCCGTGGTCAAGTGCGAGATGGCATGTGGGACTGACGGCTGGTGATTCGCTCGTCAGCGGCGATGAGCCCCTCAGAGCCATGATCCAGGATTGGAGGGACTACCTGGTGACGAAAGATGATACCCCAGGGCTGGCTACGATTCGGCGGGAGACGCCGGTCAGCCGTCCAATTGGAGATGACGCGTTCGTCCGAGCGTTGGAGAGCAGGCTGCGGCGTCCCTTGATGCGAAGAAGACCAGGGCCCCGCGGACAGCAGAGATCAGTGGCTGTCCCCCATCGACGTCCCCCATCGAGGACGGCTCTGGGAGCTGCACCGCGATGTCTGGCAGCACGTGCGACGCAGGCACCCCGAGACGGTCCCGTATCTCGATGAGATCGAGGCAACGCTCCGCAACCCGGATGAGATTCGCCGGAGCCGCAAGCGGCATGGCACGTTGCTGTACTACCGACAATTCGAGCGCCTGCGCCTTTTCAGGCGGATGGTCAGCCACTGGTACATCTGTGTGGTCGTAGATCAGCAAGATCGGGTGGTGAAGACGGTGTATCTGACGGCCAAGATCAAACAGGGAGAGCAGCTATGGAAAAAAGCTTGACGTTTGAATACGATGAGCACGCCGATGTCCTCTACATCTCCGTGGGCGCTCCAAAGCCAGCCATCTCCGAAGAGGTGGACGAAGGGATCATCTTCCGCCGTGACCCAGCCACCCACAAGCTCACCGGCCTGACGATTCTTGATTTTCGCACGACCTTCTTGAAGGAGCCCAAACGCCTCCCCCTGACGCTCCAAGCCTCCTAAGGGCGAGGCCCATGCGTGAAGGACAGCTGCGATACGAAGTCATTATCTATTGGAGCGCTGAGGATGCGGCGTTCATCGCCGAGGTGCCGGAGCTGCCTGGATGTGCAGCCGATGGCGCGACCTATCAGGGCGCGCTGGCCAATGTGGAGGTGATTATCAAAGAGTGGATTGAGACGGCCAGAGAAGAGAACCGCCCTATTCCCGAACCCAAAGGCCGGTTGCTGTTCGCTTAATCCCGCCTTCGGCTTGACAGGGAGATGGCTCGCCTGCTAGGCTGAAAGCAGCAAGATGAAAAAGACGAAGAAAGACGGACACCGCTTGCTTGTGCAAATCTACGCCAACCCGCGCTATCGGGGCAAGCACGTGATCGTGGTCAATGAGAAGGTGTTTGTCGCGCGGTCGGCTGCCGATGCCCCACGGCTTTTTGACCGTGTAACCCGCGCTCATCCTCGATCAATCCCCACCCTGGTGTACGTCCCCCAGGCCGACGCGCTGGTGTTATGGCTTCTCGGGTAAGCTTTCCGTTTGAGCGCCGGCCCTCCCCGCTCTTCGGCGCCGTCCATCGTCCGATGACTGTCACCGAGCTGTGGTCGAGGAAACTTCGCAGCTGGGTTCGGGTCGCGATGTTAGTTGATACGGGTGCAGACTATACCGTGCTCCCCCGCATTTACAGTGACCATCTGGGCGTTCGGCTTGATGCCGAGTGTCACACGTTTGACACGATGGGCATTGGGGGCAGCGAACGGGTCTTCTTGCTTCGGCACTGGCCCATGCGCCTTGGACGTTGGGAGCGTCAGATTCCGATTGGATTTCTCACCCGCAACGATGTGCCGCCACTCCTTGGTCGCCAAGCTTGCCTGGAGACGTTCAGGGTGATCTTCTTTCGGCACCGTACGATGTTTTCTATCCGCTAGTTTCCAACTTCCCGAGACCGGCTGACAATCTGGAACGCAGGAGAGAGACGCTCTCTTCTGCGTTTTTTTGTTTGGGATTACGCCGATGAGAATAGACAATCTGAGACGCAGGAGAGACGCGTTCTCCTCTGCGCGTCTGTCCGATGCCACCTCTGAAGATGCGCGGTAGCCCGACATTGACAGCGACGCCAGTCCCTGGTAGAGTTTGGACAGGAGGGCAACCAG
>CAYJWN010000119.1:0-4799 GCA_964373835.1 uncultured Planctomycetales bacterium | reverse complement strand
CCGCGTCGAACTGATCCGCCATCGCCACCATCGCGCCGAGCGGGTCGTCGCAGTGCCTAGCATTCGTCCCCACACCCCTCTGCGGCTCTGGGCTGAGGGCTGTGGGCTCTGGGCCAGCGTCCGTCCCCGCCTGAGGAAAGCGCTCTTGCCCCGAGCCCCGAACCCAGAGCCCCGAGCCGAGCGAAGTTGTGGCATGATCTCTCGCCTCGACCGCCGTGGCCACCTGCACGCCACCGTTGGCCTCCGCCTCGCGATGCGTGACGGCGGCGCGGTAGCCGCTCACCAGCTCCCCGCTGAGCGAGGCCAGCATGTCCGTCTCCAAGCCTTCAGGCGCCGTCACGACGCCCTTGCTGTCGCACATCGCGCAGAGCCTCAGCTCGCGCTTGGCGCCGATGATCCGGGCGGCGGCCTTGCCGAGCCCGCCGGCTCCGAGCACCGCCACACGGATCTTCTCTGTTTGATCACCCATGCTCATCCCGAGCCTCCACCCCTCACCCAGTCACTGAGCCACTTTGCCACCCAGCCACTCAGTCACTGATGTTCGAGCCACGTCTGCCGGCACGACTGGCGCTCCACCAGCTCCGTCGGCAACAAGATCTTCGTCGGCGACCGCTTTTTGCCCCGCTTCTGGACCAGCACGTCAAGGCCCAAGCGGCCCATCTCGCTCAGCGGCTGCCGCACCGTCGTCAGCGGCACGCGCCCGTGCGCGGCGATGGGATTGTCGTCAAATCCCACGACGGAGAGCTCCTCGGGCACCCGCACGCCCTTCGCCAGCGCGACGTTGATCGTCTCCTGGGCCATGTCATCGCTGGCCACAAACACCGCGGTGGGCCGGTCATTCAAGGCCAGCAGCGCTTCCGTCGCGGTCCGGGCGCTCGGCAGGCCGAAATCGCCGAACCGGATGTACGCATCTTTCACCGGCAGTTGGCGCGCCTTCATGGCTTTCACAAACCCGTCGAGGCGATCAAGGCCCGCCTGCGTCTTGAGATCGCCGGTGATCGTGGCAATGTCGCGATGGCCGAGCCGGAGGAGATAGTCCACGACCCGTTCGGCCCCGGTGCGGTTGTCGATCGCCACACAGTCCACGGGCAGGTCCGCCAGGTAGTGGTTCAGCACCACAAGGGACGTGCCCTCATTAATCGCCCGGTCCAACAGCTCCTCGCAGCCATAGATATCGACGAAGAGGAGGCCCTCCACCGCTGACGGGGCGGGCATGGTCTTGCCGTCGGTCATGTGCAGCAGCAGGTCGCAGCGCACGCGCTCCGCCGAGATCCCGATCCCCTTGATGACCTGCAGCGCGTAGTAGGAGTGGAAGATCCCTTCGAAGCGCGGGATCACAAGGCCGACGGTATTGGTCTTGCCGGAGGCCAGCCGTTGCGCGCTGGGGTTGGGATGGTACTTCAACCGTTTCACCGCTTCGAGCACGAGACGGCGGTTCGCCTCCGACACCGTCGACACGCCGTTGATGACGCGCGAGACGGTGGTCGTTGACACCCCGGCCGTTTTGGCCACCTCGGCAATGTTGATCTTCTTCATGACGACGCGACGAGCCGCCTCCTGCTAGACCACAGAGACACAGATCGCTGATGAACGCTGATCCAAACGCTGATCTGCGCCGATATCAGCGTGTTGATCAGCGGCAATCAGCGATTCCACAGAGGTTGAGTGGGTTGTCCTGCAGCGCCAGGTGGGCACCGGAAGGGTTCACCAAGTTGGCGGTCACAAAAATCAACAGGTTGGATCGTTCGGCGGTGTCGTGCTCTTTCCGGAACAGCTTTCCAACCACGGGGAGTGCGCCGATGACCGGCACGCGGGTCACAGTTTTGGCCGTGGTATCCTTCATCAAGCCGCCCAGCATGACGGTCTCGCCGTTGTCAATCACGACGCTCGTCTCAAGATTGCGGGCGGTGAACCGCGGCAGGCTGACCTCGCCGCCGAACGTGTCGGTCGTCTTCAGCTCGCTCACCTCAGGCTTGAGCGCGAGGGTGATCGTCCGCCGATCCTGGCCGATGCTGGGGGTCACGTGCAGCACGATGCCCAGGTCCTTGGTCACGAAGTCCTGCGGCACGTTCACAAATCGGGTCTCGCGCGTGCCGCTCACCAGGTCGCCGAAGTCGCCGTCGCCGTTGAGGTCCTGGCGCACGACCGACGCCTCATAGCGGGTCGCATAGACAAACTCGGTCACGATTTTGATGGTGGCGGTTTGATTATTCAGCGCCGTCACGCGGGGGGCGGAGAGCGTTTTGGTTCTCTTATTCTGCGACAGCGCATGCAGCACCGCCTGGTACTGCGTGCCGCTTAAGATCCCCTGGAACGTCAGGTTCAGCCCGCTGCCCGAGGCTTGGCTTGAGAAATCGCTGAAGTCGATCTTCGTGCCGCGCACGAGCGAGGCGCCCAGGCTCGAGAGCTGCAACCCGGAACCGCGCGTGCCATCGCGTTGGCCCCTCTTGGTGAGGGCGGCGTTGCCCGTCAACTGCGAGTCGAAGCCCCATTCCCCCGTATCGGTGAGCGTCACCTCGATGAACCGGGCCTCAATGAGCACCTGGGCCGGCGTGACATCAAGCTGCACCAGCAGGCGCTCAACCTGCTGGAGATAATACGGCACGTGCGTCACGATGAGCGCGCCGCTCCGTTCATCCAGCAGGATCGCACTCGCCCCCACCGGCGGGATGACATCCGAGAGGATGTCTGTGATCGTCGTCATCTCGCGCACACCCGTGGCCTGAATGGCCACGCTCTCCCGCGTCTCGGCGAGCGGCTCAAATGTCGCAGTCAACCCGGGTCCCTCATCGAGGAAAAACACGCGAGTCTCCATGGGCTCGGCTTCCATCTCATCGCGCGTGGCCACCCACATCGTCTCTTCGTCGCGCCGGAACAACAATCCCTGCCCTTTCAGGAGATACTCAAGCGCCCGGCCCAGCGGCATCTCAACCAAATGGACGCTCACCGGCCTGCCGAGCTCCCGGGCCTTCTCGGAGAGGATGATGTTCATCCCCCCGCTCTCGGAGAGAAACTGAATGGCGGAGGCAAAGTCGACCGCCGCAAGATCCGCGGTGACGGGCTGGCTCAGCCGCGCTTCAAACGTCATCGTGGCGTCCTCCACCGCCCAGCACATGGGTGCCGCCAGCAGGAACACCAGTGTCCATCCCAACACCACTCTTGGCTCAGGGTGAGGTTTTGCGATCATGTGGTCTGGCCCCGCGGAGCCAGGACGCGGGCGGTAATGAAGATCAGCAGGTTCTTGCGCGTACTGGTGGCCTCCTTCTGGCGAAACAGGTGCCCCACCAGCGGCAGATCGCCCAGCACGGGAAGTTTCGTCACGTCGTCGGTCGCGACGTCCTTCATGAGGCCGCCGAGCATCACGGTGTGCCCGTCTTCAATCACCACGCTCGTCGTCAATTGGCTGGAGGTGAACTGGGGGACGGTCACCCCGCCGCCCAGGTCCCGGAACTCGCTGAACGCGCTGACCTCCGGCGCCAGGACCAGCGTGACGGTCTTCGTGTCTTTGCCGACACTCGGCGTGACGTTCAGCAGAATGCCGACATCCCGCTTCTTGAAATCCTGCGGCACGTTGGCGAATTCCGTCTCGCCGGCATCGTCAAAATCTCCGTCGCCGTTGATGTCAAACTGGATCAGCGACACCTCGAAGCGGGTGGGATAGTTGAACTCTTCCACCACGCGGATCTGCGCGGTCCGGTTGTTCAACGCGGTCACCCGGGGTGCGGAGAGGGTCTTGGTTTTTTTGGACTCCTCCAGGAGATGCAGGACCGCCTCAAACTGCGTGCCAGTGAGCACCCCCTGGAGGGTCAGGTTGAGCCCTTCGCTTTCCCGCGCCAGCGCCGGAAACTTGGTTCCGCCGCCGCCGGCCAGCGCCTGGCCAGGACCGCGCGTGCCGTCGCCGGCTCCTTTTTTATCGAGGGCCGCAGCCCCTGTCAGCACCGACTCGATCCCCAGGTGCTCAAGATCCGTCGCGACGACCTCGATAAACCGCGCCTCGATCAGCACCTGCACCGGCGTCACATCCAGCTGGCTCAGGAGCCGCTCCACCACGGCCATGTTTTCACCGGTATTCGTCACGATGAGCGCCCCGCCCCGCTCATCCACCACCAGCTTGCTGTTCGGCGGCTGGGGCACGGTCTGCTCCACCAGCTCTTTGATCGACGCCATGGTGAGCGCCGGATTAGGCTGGAGTGCTGCGGTCTCAAGCGCAAACGGGCCCAGGCCGTTGCGCAGGAAAAAGACGCGCGTCTGGAGCGGCTCGTTCTGAAACTCCTCGGCGCCGGCAATCAGGATCGCGTCCTGGTCGACATGGTAGGCGAGCGCCTGGTTCTTGACCAAATACTTGAGGGCCAGCTCCAGCGGCACATGCGTCACCTTCAGCGACACCCGCCGCGACTTCAGATCCAGCTGCGGCGATGGAATGAGGCTCACGCCGGCGGCATCGGCGATAAAGTCCAGCACGTCGCTCAGCGGGACATCCGTGAAATCGAGGCTGATGGGCTGCCGCAACGCCGCCGCGATCGGCGGGGGGCCCGACGAGGCGGGGGCGGAGCGCAGGCGAACCGGTGTGGGCTGAGTCGGCAGAATGTGGGCGTTCACCACGTCGTTGATCATGCGCTGCTCATCCCGCTGCACGACCTGCTTGAGGCGCTGTTCTTCCTGCTGCAACGTCGCCATCTGCACCTGCTCGAGCATCTGCTGCGCCTTGGCGTGCTGCGGATCCTGGGCCAGGACCCGCTGGAGAAGCTCGATGGCCATGTCGTGGTTGCGCTCTTTCATCGCGATCTTGGCGTACTTCA
>CAYJWN010000118.1:0-4862 GCA_964373835.1 uncultured Planctomycetales bacterium | reverse complement strand
GCGGTCGTCGCGGCGCGGCGTTACGTGGGAAAGTTGGAGGCGTTGAACTGAGCGGATCGCCGCGCCGAGCACGGGTCCCCTCTTCGTGTTTCCAGACATCACCGTCTGGCTGCCCAACCTCATCGAGGCTGCTCCGCTGACTTCTGGATGAGGTGACCTCGCTCGGAGCTTGACCACCGGTAGTGCCGGCCGCTAGGCTCCTGCCGTGACCTGCCCGCAGTGCCGGCAAGAGAACCCAGAAGGCGCCCGTTTCTGTAACAGTTGCGGCAACAGCCTGGAAGCTCTGTGCGGGGCGTGCGCGCATTCCAATCCTGCGGGAAGCCGCTTCTGTAACGGCTGCGGCGCCCGTCTCGACGGCGGCCCCGCTGCAAGCCCGCTGGCGCGCTTTGGTTCTCCCGATGCTTACACCCCGAAGCATCTCGCCGAACGGATCCTCACGGCGAAGGCTGCGCTCGAGGGGGAAAGAAAGCTCCTCACGGTGCTCTTCGCCGACCTCAAGGGGTCGATGGAGCTGCTCGCCGATCGCGACCCCGAGGACGCCCGGAAGATCCTCGACCCGGTTCTCGAGCTGATGATGGAGGCCGTCCACCGCTACGAGGGCACGGTGAACCAGGTCATGGGCGACGGCATCATGGCGCTCTTCGGCGCTCCGATCGCGCACGAAGACCATGCCGTACGTGCCTGTTATTCCGCCCTCAGGATGCAGGAAGCGGTCAAGCGGTATGCAGAGGAGGTCCAGCGGACCCAAGGCCTGCCCATCCACATCCGCATTGGCCTCAATTCAGGCGAGGTGGTTGTCCGGTCGATCGGGAGTGATCTGCGCATGGACTACACCGCGGTGGGTCAGACGACCCACCTCGCCGCCCGGATGGAGCAGATGGCCATGCCTAGTTCCATCCTGCTCACGGCCGGGGCACTCCGCCTTGTCGAGGGCTACGTCGACGTGAAGCCGGTCGGCCCAGTGTTGGTGAAGGGCTTGGCCGAGCCCGTCGAGGTCTACGAGCTCACAGGCGCGGGGCCGGTGCGCCGCCGATTCGAAGCGGCCGCCATACGAGGACTGACGCGCTTCGTCGGACGCGAGGCGGAACTCGACCGTCTACGGAATGCCCTCGAGCGCGCAGGTAGAGGCCACGGGCAGGTGGTCGCGGTCGTCGGCGAGCCGGGTGTCGGTAAATCGCGACTCTTCTTTGAGTTCACTCATTCGCATCGGACCGAAGGCTGGCTCGTGCTGGAGTCTGGCTCGGTGTCCTATGGGAAGGCTACCCCCTACCTGCCCCTCATCGATCTCCTCAAGGGCTACTTCCAAATCGAGCCGCGAGATGATCAGCGAAGGATTCGTGAAAAGGTGGCGGGCAAGATCCTCACGCTAGATCGGGCCCTCGAGTCGACCTTGTCGGCCTTGCTGGCCCTCCTGGATGTCGCGGTCGACGATGACCACTGGGCGGCCCTCGACCCACCCCAGCGGCGCCAGCGGACGCTGGAGGCCATCAGACGCCTCTTGGTTCGCGAGAGCCACGCCCAGCCGCTCGTGCTGGTCTTCGAGGATCTCCACTGGATCGACTCCGAAACACAGGGGGTTCTCGACAGCCTCGTCGAGAGCCTGCCGGCCGCCACAGTCCTGCTGCTCGTCAACTATCGTCCCGAGTATCAGCACAGCTGGGGATCGAAGACCTATTACACCCAGCTCAGGACCGACCCGTTGCCACCAGAAAGCGCGGACGAACTTCTGCGTGCGCTCCTCGGAGGCGACCCTGCGTTCGACCAGCTCAAGCGCCTCCTCGTTGAGCGCACCGAGGGGAACCCCTTCTTCCTGGAGGAAACCGTGCGGGCCCTGGTGGAAACCCAGGTGCTCGTCGGCAACCGGGGAGCATATCGCCTGGCCAAGGCTCTTCCGAATATCCAGGTCCCGGTCACGGTCCAGGCCGTGCTGGCGGCCAGGATCGATCGGCTTTCCCTCGAGGACAAGGCAGTCCTTCAGATCGCAGCAGTGTTGGGCCACACGGTCCGTTATCGTCTCCTCTCGGTTATTGCCGAGCTTCCGGAGGCGCAGCTCCGGCACAGCCTCACTCATCTGCAGGGCGCGGAGTTCATCTATGAGGCGAACCTCTTTCCCGATCTGGAATATACCTTCAAGCATGCACTGACGCGGGAAGTCGCGTACGCAAGTCTCTTGACGGCGCGCCGTCAGGCCCTTCATGCGGCCGCTGGGCAGGCCCTGGAGTCCCTCTACCTCGAGGAGAAGCCGTATGGACTGTTGGCTCACCACTACAGAGCTGCAGACGAGTTCCCGAAGGCCCTGATCTATCACGGGCGGGCGGCCGACGCCGCACGGGAGGTTTATGCCGCGCAGGAGGCGTTAGAGCAGTACACCGGCGCGTTGGACGTGGCTACGCTTCTGAAGCTTCCGTTGGAGGATCGTGCCGTCTATGTTCTGCACCTGAAGCGTGGAGAGGTCTACGCTCAATCCGGCGACATCTCCCGGGCTCGGGCCGATTTCGAGGGGGCGCTCCGCGGGGCAGAGCGCTCCGGGGATCAGGCAGTCGAGATGCAGACCCTCAATGAACTAGGGTTCCTCCTCGCAGGGGCTGCCGACTACCGCGCGGCGGTTCCCTACCTCGAAGCCGCGCTTCGGATCGCGAAGGCTCTTGACGACCGAGCCGGGCAGGTAAGCGTCCTGAGTCGGCTCTCCATCGTCTGGTCGAACCGATTGGAACTCGACCGTGCACTGGAGCATGCGCACCAGGCCCTTCAGCTGGCCCGTGAGCTGGGGAGCGCGCGGCCCCTCGCCATCGCCATGGACAGCCTGCTCATCGTGGCTGTCATGATCGGTGACTTCAAGACCAACGACGAGATCAGCCGTGAGCTGATCGAGATTCACCGAAGCCACGGGAATCTCTGGTACCTTCAGTTCGCGCTCGTCCAATCGTGTTACGTGCCCATGGGCGCGGGACGGTGGGACGAGGCCATCGCCCGCGTCGAGGAAGCTCTTGCCGTCAACCGTCGTATCGGTGACCGCGGGAACGAACCGATGCACCTGGCCTTCCACTGCTGGCTTCATCGAAGTCGGGGGGACTATGCCAGCGCCCTCGCCGCCGGACGGCAGGCGGTAACCCTGGCTCAGGAACTCGGCCACGCGGAATGGGTGGCGTGGGGCGAGATCTTCTGGGGCTGGACGCTCTATGAGCTGTACGCCCTGGACGAGGCGGTTCAGCACCTTCAGCGCGGGTACGACGCCGCTGAGCGGGCGGGAGCGCTCATCCACGCTGTGAACGGTGCGGGCCATCTTGCGTGGGCCCGGTGGCTTCGAGGCGATTCGGCGCAGGCACTGGCGTCAGTCGAACGGGCCGAGCGCCTCATGCGACAGATCGCCACACCGCCGGGCACGGCTTTCGTGCTCGGCGCACCCGCATATGCGGCGGTCGCGCGGGTTCGGTTGGCCCGAGGGGAAATCGCGCAGGCTGACCACCTCCTTTTCCCGATGTTCGCGGCCGCCCAGAGCTGCGGCTGGCAAGAGGCGATCGCGCACACATCGCTCGTCATGGGCCAGTGCCGGGTAGCCTGCTCTGAGCAGGAGGCCGCTCAAACTGCGCTGCGCCTGGCCCTGGACGTCGGAGTGAGGGTGGGCCTTCCTGGCATGACCTGGGAGGCCCATGCGACGCTGGCGGCGCTCTGTCGGACGGACGACCGTTTCAAGGAAGCAGAAGACCACCTCGTCGCGGGCAAAGCCATTGTCGAACGATTGGCCGCTGGCCTTGACGACCAGACGGTTCGGCGAGGCTTCCTCAACGCCGCCCTCTCCACGCTGGGGGACCGCTGAGGGAAAACAACGGCACGGATGGCGAGAGACGTTCTCCTCGTCCCGCCTTCGGCGAGCGTCAGCGAACGGAGGACCGTCATGAGGATCCGCACGGAGAACATTCATCACGTGTCGTTGCGCGTCAACGACCTCAAGCGAGCACGCGACTTCTACGGCGGCGTGCTCGGTTTCGACATCCAGGATCTGGGAAAGCTCCTCTACTTCACCGTGGGCTCCACGTTCGTGGTGCTGTGGCCGCCGAACCCCGGCACCCCGCCCAATGACCGGGTCGTCGACACGCGCGTCGGCTTCGACCACGTGGCCTTCCACGTGAGCGACCGGGGTGAGCTGGATACGCTGGTCGAGATGCTACGGAGCGCGGGAGTCCCGACCGCCGGGATTGAGCGCGATCTGACCCTGGACAAGGACTACGTCTGCTTCCGCGATCCGGACAATGTCCAGTGGGAGTTCTACCACATGCCGGCCGAGGCCACGTCCGCGCAGCGCCGGGCGCAGCTCCGGGCCGTTGCCGACCGGTACTTCGAGGCGCTGAGCCGGAAGGACTTCGGGTTGATCCCGTACGACGAGCACGTCACGCTGCGCGCGCCGCTCGCGCCCGGGGGCGTCAACCAACCCCTTGTCGGCAGGGAGGCGCTGCGGACCGTCTGGTGGCCGCCGCTGGTTCCCGCCGTGGGAAAGATCACGGTCCTCGATCACTACATCAACGATGCGTTGACGGCCATTTGCAGCGAAGCCCTGGTCGAGGTGATTGCCGTCAAGCCGCCGGCGACGCTGCGTGTCGCGGACCGCTTCACCGTGAACCGCGAGGGCAAGATCATCGAGCAGGAGAACCACTTCGATCCTCGCGACGTCACGAATCCCGGTTGGCAGACCGCCTAGAGGCGTACGACTTCGCGCGGTTGAGCGCCCGACTGAGCAGGGATCGACGCACTGCGGAGAAGGCAGAGGGCCCCGGAGGGAGGAATTGGGAGATGGTCAGAGCGTGCACGCGGGTCGTCGGGTTGGCGCTGGTCCTGGGTGTGGCGGCAGGGCCCGCCTCGGGTGC
>CAYJWN010000117.1:0-4871 GCA_964373835.1 uncultured Planctomycetales bacterium | reverse complement strand
CCCAGGAAATCGCACGATCCACCGGCGGGGTCCCGGCTAACTTGGACAGCAGTGAGACGGGACAAAGGCCCTCTTGACGTTACAGCCCCTTATCGGTGGGCCACGGTGCGCGGGGCGGGCTCGGGTTCATCCTCGGCCCCCACGTACAGCCAAGATCGAGCCCCCCAAGACGTGGGACGAGTTCGTCGAGGTCTGCAAGAAGCTCCAGAAACCGCCCAAGCTCACCGGCTTCGGCCTGTGCCTGGGCCTGAGGCCGAGCTGCACGTGCTGCGCGCGCGCTTGCGCGGCGGCATCCTCAACAAGGCTCGTCGCGGCGAGCTCCGCTGCCGCCTGCCCGTCGGCTTCATCTACGACGCCGCCGGGCGCGTGGTCCGCGAGCCCGACCAGCAGGTCCAGGAGACGGTGCGGCTGCTCTTCCAGACATTCGCGCGCACGGGTGCGCTGCACGCCACGATCAAGTACTTCCGCACGCAGGGACTGCTCTTCCCCGCTCGGGTGGCGGCCGGGCCACAGAAGGGGCAGGTGGCGTGGGGGCCTCTGTCGCTCGGCCGCGCGTCGAGCGCGCTTCACAACCCGTGGTACGCCGGCGCCTACGCCTACGGCCGTGGCCGCTGGCGCAAGCAGCCCGACGGACGAGCGCGGCACGAACGGCTGCCGCGCGAGCAATGGCACGTGCTGATTCGGGACGTCCACTCAGCGTACATCTCGTGGCAGGAGTACGAGGGCATCGAGCAGCAGCTGCGCGCCTCGGCCAAGAGGATCGGCTTCGAGCGAAACGGCGGACCGCCTCGAGAAGGTCCCGCGTTGTTGCAGGGGCGGGTCGTCTGCGGTCTGTGCGGTAGCCGCATGCACGTGCACTACACCACCCGCAGCAACGGCGGGCTCAAGACCACCTACGTCTGCTGGGGCCGCGGCCGGCTCTTCGGGGATCCGCTGTGCCAGAGCCTCGTGGGGACGGAGATCGACGCCGCGGTCGGCACGCTGCTCGTCGAAGCCGTCACGCCGATGGCGCTCGAGCTGGCGCTGGCCGTCCAGCAAGAGATGACCGCCCGCCTCGATGAGGCCGATCGTTTGCGCCACCGCCAGGTGGAGCGGGCCCAGTACGAGGCCGATCTTGCCCGTCACCGTTACATGCAGGTCGACCCCGCCAATCGCCTGGTCGCCGACTCACTGGAGGCCGACTGGAATGCCAAGCTGCGCGCCCTCGGCGATGCCCAGGAGGACTATCAGCGCCGGCGCGCCGCCGATCGGCTCGTCGTTGACGAGCCACAGCGGCAACGCCTCCTGGCTCTGGCCACGGACTTCCCCGCCGTGTGGGGCGATCCCCAGACCCCGCAGCGCGAGCGCAAACGCATGCTCGCCCTCTTGATCGACGACGTCACGTTGATCAAACAACGCCAGATTACCGCCGCCATCCGTTTCCGCGGTGGCGCCACCACCACGTTGACCTTGTCGCGTCCCTTGACGGCGCAGCAGCTGCGAGCCACTCACGACGACGTGCGGCAGCAGATCGACGCCCTGCTCGACGCCTATACCAACGCCCAGATCGCGCACATCCTGAACGAGCGCGGACTGTGCACCGGCGCTGGTGACGCCTTCGACCCAGTCAGCGTTCAGTGGGTCCGCTTCTCGGCCAAGCTCAAGAGCCTCAGGGAACGACTCCTCGAAGCCGGAATGCTGACCAGCAAGCAACTCTCCGCCAAAGCTTGGCATCAGCCGTACCACCATCGGCAGGCTCCGCACAGAGGGCCACCTCAAGGCGCGCATCTGCAACGACCTCGGCGAATGGCTGTACTGGCCACCGGAGCCGATCCCATCGCCGGCGAATCACTGGTCGTCCACCTCGGCCGACCACGTCGTCACATCCACTGCGAGAGGTGCAGTATGAGAAGCGTTCCTTCGATATTGATGTACTCGCCTGCCCGCGCTGCGGGGGACGTCTCCGCTTGCTCGG
This sequence comes from uncultured Planctomycetales bacterium, assembly GCA_964373835.1. Taxonomy (GTDB): domain Bacteria; phylum Omnitrophota; class Gorgyraeia; order Aquiviventales; family Aquiviventaceae; genus CAYJWN01. The sequence continues at coordinate 2,917 of CAYJWN010000117.1, read as the reverse complement.
CACCATCGAGGATCCGGTCGCCATCCGCGCGATCCTCGACAGCCTCGCGCTGTCCGGCGCGTTACTGGATCGCCCGCCCTCCGGCGGCCGCGATCGAGCCCGCAGCACACGCGACGCAGGTCTGACCGACCGCCCTCGGGCGGGCGCCTGCGTCGCGGTCTGTTCGAAGAGGTGACGATCGGCACTGCGCGTATCTCCGGAGTTCCGTTGGGCCCCTTGCAATCGCTCGCAATTGCTTGACAGGCTCCTTGTCCGCGGTGTACGTAGGGCCAGCGATGAACCCGAGCCCGCCCCGCGCACCGTGGCCCACCGATAAAGGGGCGTTTATGTCGCTTACGCTCCGCGCAGCGGGCGCTCGATCTTGCCGAACCACTCCATCGAGCCCCACAGCCCGCCGATGCCCAGCATCAGCGGCACCCGGTGCGCCATGATGCGCTCCGTCGTGGGGACCGCACCGAACATGCGCTCGCCGATCTTGTAGAACGCCCGTACCGCCAGTCCCGGCCGCTCGACTTCGGAGATCCGTTGCATGGTGTCCTCCTCCGGGGACTATGTCCCGTGACCGAGAGGATCGGTCACCGCGCGCGGCGCGTCATGTTCTTTCCGCGCAGCGCCATGAGCCGCTGCTGATCGGGATCGGCGAGGACGGGCACGACCTGCTTGTCGATCGCGTCCGCCGTCGCGCAAGTACTGGGCGAGCCGCGCGCCCGGTCGCTGGTCAGTGGATGGGTCTGCTGCGTCAGGTGCGCCGGGTAGATACTCCCGTTTCGCTTGCGCACTCACGATTTAGACGGCGCGAGACGCGGCCTTGACATGCACGGCAACGCGGTGCCATGGTTCGTCGGCGTGGCCCTGGGAGAGGAGGCACCATCGTCCGCGTCGTCCTGGGTCAGCCCCCTTCGGCCAGCGCGCTCGCTTTCCTGCGGCGGCGGTTGCCGGCCGCCCAGAACTACCGAGCACGGGCTCTATGTCACCTAGCCTCATCGTGCTCTACGGGCTGGGCGCCGTCGCCTGCGGCCTGCTGCACTACCCGTCGGGGGAGCGGCCCGACGTGGGTGGCATCCTCGGCGACTACATTAGGGATCTGGGATCGCCGGAGGCGCACGGCGCAGCGGGGCCGGAAGGCAACCCGCTGTCCTCGCTCGAAGGCGTGCGCGGCGACTTCCACCTTTCCCTGGCCCTTTCTCAGATCTACATCCCCGACAGCGGTCGCCTGCCGGCTGCCTCGGCGCGGATGTGGGACACGCTGCGACCCATCTACGCGAAGGTGCTGCCGGGGGCCATCGAGGAACTGCGCCGACTGCGCGCGCTGAGGTCCACCGACAAGGAGGCCTTTGAACGCGACCGGACGGCGGCCCGGACCCGGCTGGCCACAGCGCGCGGGACGCTGCTCCCGCACACGCAGGAGGCGGCTCCACTGGACGCCGCGGTGAAGATGCTGGCGGTGCTCGAGCAGGTCGATGCGGAGCTGGCGAGGCTGTGACCGAGACCGTTCCCGGACGGCACTGTAAGAGGCATCGCCGCTAAGATAACTTCGTTGATCTGAGCGGTGTCACGAATGGAATCAACTGGTTACCGAACACGTGGCCACCAATCCTGGCTGCCGGTCGTCGAGCGGCCCCTGGCTATTGGACTCCACGAGGGAAACGCCCCCAGGGCCGACGGCGGACCAGCAAGTTATCTTAGCGGCGATGACTGTAAGAGGCTCCCCGGCCCTGGCAGGAGAAAGACGTCGACAGCGTTCGTGTGGTCGGTGGTAACGGAAACCTCCGAATCAATACGATGCAATGAGGGCCCACCAAGTGACAGAAATATTGTCGAACGCAAGACAGGCATCCGTTGCCGGCGCCGTCCTGCTGACGCTCTGGATGGCGGCCCCGATCTTTGGCCAGTCGGCGAGCGTGCTCGGCGTCGTGCCCGAAGGCATCGTACTCGACGCTGCGCCGTTCCCGGATCTGCGGCCTGGCGCCAGGATCGGGTTCCGGCGGCCCGACGGGAGCGCCGACCAGATCGGAGAGGGATGGGTGCTCGATGTGCGAGAGGGTCGGGCTCTGGTAGGCCTCAAGCCGGGCGGGAGCGTCCAGGCGGGCGACATCGCCGTTTCCTGCGCGAGCCTCACGGGGCCTGGTTCCCAGACCGACCTTCGTGCCTCGGTGCAAGGCCTCAAAACACAGCTCTTGTCGTCGGGTGGCGGCTCGGCCGAGCTACAGACCGCAATAGCCCAGCTCGAGTCGACGCTCGACGATCGAGAGACCGCCATTCGCGACGGCGCGTGCGATGTCGCCTCGCACGACCAGCAGATCGCGGCCCTGAGCCAGCAACTCCCGCAATTGCTCGCCGCGGCGTCGGCGACTGCGCCACCGCCTTCACCGCCGCCCCCCGGCAGCCCACCCAGCGCCACGCCAGGCCAAGAGACGGTCATCGCGCCGCCGCCTCCATCAGAGGGGGTTCCGTCAGCTGTCGGTCAAGGCACCACGGCCTCGGAAGGTCTGGCGACGGCGCTCCAACTCGTGCAGCAGATTTTCCAGATGACGCAGTCGATGGGCCTCGGGGGCGGAGGTACGCCGTCGGCAGGACAGCAGCCGGTCGCGGACTTCCCATCGCCTGATGCGGGACTGCCGCCGACACCGGTGCCGGGCGTCGTGGATCCAGCATCACCCCTCGGACCGCCTCCGGTCATCATGGACGGAACACGAGGACCCGCCGGACCGCCTAAGGTCATCGTGGATCCACCATCCCCCCCATCGCCTAAGGTCATCGTGGGTCCACCGCCACCCCCCCCACCGCCTAAGCTCCCGGAAAGCCCAACTCCGGGGGGTGGAGGTTTTCCACCGCGCGGCGGAAGGCCGCCCGGCATCGCCCTCCCGCCCGGCTCAGGGCAGTGGTGGGCGATCATCCCGCCGAAGCAGGCGCCGCC
>CAYJWN010000116.1:0-5034 GCA_964373835.1 uncultured Planctomycetales bacterium | reverse complement strand
AAGCATGGTGTGGGTGCTCATCGCTGTCGGCGCGTGGTTCGCCAGCCTCCTCGGGGGACGAGCGCCCTCGAGCTCGTGCGCTGTGCCCAGTTACGGCGCGCGATGCTGCAGGCGGCTACGCGATGAACGACCGCCGCGCGCTCGGCCTGCACTTCGTGAAGGACAACCTGTCGGTACTACCTGGGACTGATCACTGACAAAGAGGCGAAGCGCGCGCACGAGCGCTATTTGAAAAGTGGATGGGACGCGTCAGGGACCGAACGGGCGACTGGCGTGCGATCTCGTCCGCCGGCGGTTTTGACAGATGCGAGGATTTTCGAGAGCCTAGACGTATAACAAACGAACGACTGCGACAGACGTTGGAGGCCTTTTGCCGAGAGGCATCCGCTCTAATTGCTCACGCCGTCACTGAGCAGGACGTGAGGCTAAAGCCGGGCGTCGAGATAGATGGAAACCAAATACGCCAGAGACAGGTACCGACCATCGACTGGTTACGAACATTTCTCCGAGTTGAGGCCACGATCCAGGGCACGCAGAGTTATGAAACCGCTGTACGAGAGTTACGGGCTGATCCAAAGATCGCCTCGCACCTGGATCAGTTGGTGGGCACCAGCGAGTCGAGAAGGCGGATCGACGTCGAATCGTTGTTAAGGTCAATGGTGCTTCGTGTCGTCGATCGCGAAACGGGGGAGTTCTCGCAAGAAAGATTCAACGCCGCAACCGGGAGCCTCGAAGCTTGCTTCTATAGAGACACGCTAACCTTCCGATTCCTCGCCACGCTGCATGGCTTCAGCATGCCGCGCGATCAGCTCGTGCTCGATGACTGCGCGATCGTCCGTATCCCAAAGGAGCAACGCGAGCGGATTCTCTCCGAAGCAGCAATGTTTGGTCTGGATCCTTTCTCTGGTCCGTCATTCGGAATTCCAGAGTTTGGTCTCGAATTCCATATGGACGTGCCGAAGCTGATTGGAAGTGAGGAGGCCGGGCCCGCGGCAACCAGTATTGTCCAGGAGCGCTTCGACGAGATCTGCTCGACGCTGCGATTGTACAAGGCCGGGTTCGTCGGATTCGAGCAGATTCGAGCGGAAGGGACCCCGTGGGTCATGGGCGGCGGAACGATCACGAAGGGTGGGACACGACGGTACCCAATGGCAGAGGGGTATTCCCTTAGCGATGAAGAAGTAAACGGCTTCGAAGAGTTCTTTGCGCAGTATAAGCGCGCGGCGAACAGGACTCAGCCTGGCGTCGCGATGGCGGTGCGCCGGCTCAACTTCGTCTACGAAAGGCAACGGGTCGAAGACAAGCTCGTCGACTACTGCATCGCGTTTGAAACTCTCCTCTTGCAAGAGAAGGCTGAACTCGAGCATAGGCTGGCGCTCCGGGTCGCAAGATTACTCGGGCGGAGTCCTGACGAGCACGAGCAGATCTATCTTCAAGTGCGTGCGGCATATGGGACCCGGAGCGACATCGTCCACGGGGAGCAGCTGAAACCTGACGTGAAGGTGGGAACGGTGCGCGTGCCGTTCAACGAGTTCGTGAAGACGGTCGAGGATTTACTGCGGTCATCGATTCGTCGGGTCCTTCTGGATTACAGCACAATGACAGAGAAGCAGATGCTCAAAGCGATTGATCGACTGATTGCAAGAGGCGAGTGAGCTTTATAATGCAGGTTCATCCGGCTTCTCAGTGGGTAGGCGGGTGGTGTAAGGATTTGTCTAAACCATAAACTCGGGTCATGGGGACCAGGGCAACCGCCGGAGATCGCGCGCCGCGTAGGGGGCGTGTCGTCGCCCGTCGGCGCGCGACCGACGACCCTCTCGACTAGCTCTACACCGTTCCGCTCGATGCGTTCGTCGCGCGGCGCAAGGCGATTGCCGCGCGTCTCCGCGAGCAGGGCCGGAGCGACGACGCCAAGACGGTGGCAGGCGTCGCGAAGCCAAAGGCGACCGTGTGGGCGATCAACCGGGCCGCCCGGACGTCGCCCAGATCGATCGCGCGACTCCTCACCGCGTTCGACACGTTGAAGGCCGCGCAGATCCGCACGCCTGCGAAGATGGGAGAGGCCGCGACCGCCTTCCGTGAGGCGGCCGAGGCCGTCGTCCACGACGCCATCGCCGTCATGAAGGAGGAGTCGGGCCCTCGGGCCTCACCACGACGCTCGACGCCCACCGAAGGATCGCGAACACGCTGCGCGGCGCGGCGACCAGCGCACGCGGGGCCCTCACGGATGGTCGGCTGACGGACGAAGTCGCGCCAGCGGGCTTCGAACTCTTCGAGGGCACGACGCTTGGCGGGCGGCGTCGCCTTCACGCGGTCGCAGCGAAGCCAGCGCCCCCAGCACCGTCGCCGCGGCAGCCCAAGCGCCCGGCTCGCGACGCCCTCGCGCTCCGACGTGCCGCCCAGCTCGCTCGAGGCGGAGGCAGGAACACAGGATTGGGATGCGCAGCGAGCAGCGGCCCGCGGTCGCCAAGGGCTCGGGAGCAACTCCGCGAGCTGGAGAAAACGGCGCGGGCTGCGACGCGAAGGGCGACGAGGAGCCGACGCCTTGCCCAGCGCGCTCAGACGCGCGCCGAGCGGGCTGCACGTAAGCGCCAATAGGGTTCGGTTGACGCCTCGGGCATGCTGGACCGCGGTGGTTGTCATCGGCCAGACTGCCAGCACGTCACGAGGGTTGGGCGGCGTCCGGATTACTGGACGGAATATGCGAGCATCGCGGCAGCGCGAGCCGATGGACGTCGGCCCTGCACACATTGCCGACCGTGAAGGGCACATTCCCCTCGCATGTGTCAAACGCGAGTCGTCGGGGTGCTCAACGCCGCGGCAGCCGTAGCTGACCGGGTCTGAACAAGTCGCCGGCGTCGCAGCGAAGAGCGCGTTGGAGACGGTTCAGTGTCCGGAGCGTCACGTTCTGGTCAGCGTTCTCGATCCGTGTGAGCGTGGGGCGGCTGATGCCCAGCGTCTTCGCCATCTCCGCCTGACTGCGGTCGGCTTCAAGCCGGAGCCTGCGGAGGGCTTCGGCGAGCGCGCGTGCGAGGTCCACGGACCGCACTGTTGCGGAACGGACGGTTCACATGTGAACATGCGGCCGAGCACAGGAGAATCCGGCGATGGGAGTTTCGAGCACCTCGGATTCCCGTGGACGATCGTGATCCGTAACCTTCATGGCCTTGCGCGTGGAGACAAGATCCGGTGCCACCACTGACTCTCGACCCGATCCCCCCTTTCGTCTGGCCGGACCCGCGCGTTCTCAGCGGCTCTCACGCCTATGCGGGCTCTGTTCCGTTCGACTCCCTGCTCAACCGCGCGAAGGCTCTTGCCGGAGTCGTCTCAGGAGTTGACCTTGATGGGGCACGGTGGCTCGCCCACGTGGTCAGCCGCGGGAACCTCCGGTGCAGGCTCGTCACCGTGCTGTACGCTGCATGCCCGACGCAGGCGGAGGTGCTTCGCGCACTGCTCGAGCTTCAGTCACCGATCGATAGACAGGGCGGGCTTTTTCCAGAGGTACCATCGGTCGAGCTACGAATCCTTCCGTTCGAGTGGGCCCCCGGCACCTTCCCGAACGGAATCTGCATCCTCGACTCGGAGGCGGCGGTACCGTGCCTGGTCACAGGGTCGTCGCCGAACTTCGGGCTGGGCAGCGAGGACTCGGCGCATCTCAACTTCGCGTTCCATCCCGATCCAGCGCTGCTGGAGGCCTGGCAGAACTGGTTCAAATGGGTCTGGGCTGCGTCAGTGCCGCTCACGGCCGAAACTGCGGCGATTCCGGCTCTCGTCCCCGCGCCGGGCACTGCGGAGGCCGCCGAGGCATGGCACGACTACCTCACCCGATGTCGCGAGGCCAGAGCCGGCGGTTCAGAAGCGAGTCAGGCGATCGTAAGGGTAGATCCAGAGTCCGGCAAGGTTACGGTCACCGCCGCTGACGGCACTCCGAGTCCTGACCCTGGCGAGGCTTTGGGTTTACCCAGCCTCGATCCTCTGGCGGCTCAGATCGCACGCATCTTTTGCCTCGGCGCTCTCGCCGCCGTGGACAAGACGAGCCGTATCCCTCCCCTTGATGTCCCGGTGAAGGCCGAACTCTTCGGCATCTCATCGCGGCGCCAGGCGGGTGTCGGGAGTCGCCGAGTGGAGTACCGCTTCTCAGTGCTCGACGACCAAGTCCTGAAGGACCTCGAAGGCAAACGCAAGATGGCTGGTGACCTCCTCAGGCGGTTCACCTTTCCACTTGGCGATGGGGTGCGCTGGATGCCACACCGGGCGCGCTCTCTCTTCGAGGCGGAACTGGACCGCCTCAACAAGGCCGGAAGGGAAGCGCTTGGCAGCGCCGTCGGTGACGACGTCGCCGGGTTTGTGGCGCAGCATCGAACCCACGTTGAGAAAGCCGCCCAGGCCCTCTTCGAAGAGCACCGCACCGGCCAGCGTTTCCTAGACTCGGACGTCAACGACATCCTGGAAAAGTGCAAGGAGCGGTTGAGAAAGGCGCTAGGGGGGCGACTCCTCCCGAGGATCACCTACACCCCTGTACAGTTCGTCGTCGGGGAGGCCTCGGAATGGGCCTCTCCGTGGGGCCAAGCCGGGAGCCTGCTCCACGCCATCGCCGAGTTCCCGCGGAAGGCGCTAACAGACCGTCTCTTTTTGCGAGGACTTGATGATACCGACGACACCGAGTTGCTTGAGGCTATGGATGTCTGCAGCGACGCGATCCAGAACATGACGAATCGACGTGAGGCCAGGACACGGGCCCATGAGGATCTCAAAGTTCTCGCTCGACTTGCCGATTCCCGGACGGATGCGCGAGGCCGCTGCGAGCTCATCCTGCGCTTGATCGGCGGTGCAAGAGCCGAGGCGATTAGCGCAGAGATTCCTGACGAGGAGGCGGGGTGATGTCGATCTCGGACCGGATGGGTGACACCCTCTACAGTGTCGACGGCGAACCGATGGTCACGGCCTGCCGCGGGGGTGACTGGCCGGCGATGCCGCCGTGCGCCTATTGCGAGGAAGAATCGACCCGGACATGTGACGCGCCTGCTGGCCGTC
>CAYJWN010000115.1:0-5070 GCA_964373835.1 uncultured Planctomycetales bacterium | reverse complement strand
TTATCTGTGTAATCAGCCTTTAGGGTATCGGATGTCTTGCAATCTGTGTAATCATATGGGGAGTTTTTAGCGAGATGGATTTACAGGCGAAAAAGATCGCGCTGCGCAAGATCCCCCACGGCGTCTACGTCGTCGGCGTGAAACAGGACGCCCAGCTGAATGCCTTCACCGCCACCTGGCTGACCCAGGTGTCGTTTACGCCGCCGCTGGTGGCGTTGGGGATCAAGAAGGCTTCCCACTCACTGGACATGATCAAGCATGACCGCGTGTTTTCCGTCAACCTCCTTGGGAAAGACCAGAAGTCGCTTGCGGAGCATTTCGTCAAACCGGCTGCCGTGGTCGGGGAGAAGCTGAAGGAGATCGCCCACCGGCTTGGCAAGACCGGCGCCCCTATCCTGGAAGAAGCCATCGCATATTTCGAGTGCGAGCTGCGCGAGGTGGCCAACGAGCAGGGCGACCACGCCGTCGTCATCGGCGAAGTCGTGGAAGCGGGGGTGCAGAGGGATGAGCCGGCGCTGACGCTGATGGACACCGGATGGCATTACGGAGGGTAAAGGCCATCCCAAAACCTTCTCAAGTGGGTCCTGCCGCCTGCGGGACCCCGCCGGCCGTCCTGGCTACGCAGGGGCGTCTGCGTATGGCCGCCTGCACAACGAAGCGAGGAGCGTTGTGGTCGAACGGACGGCCGGCAGGGGCCTCCCCTCCGGCGTCACCCACATCAAGGGTTTTGGGATGGCTTGCGGTGGGCATCGTGCTGGGGATGCCCAATGCGTTTGCTGCCGCGGAGCAATCTGAGCCCAGCTTCCTGCATGGGGTCGGCCAGGTCATCGACGGCCTGGTGTTTGAGCTGCCCAAGACGGTGCTGGAAGCCACGCTCGAGGGGCCGCCGGTCGTCGGCACGGCGATCGGGCTGTTGGCCGGCGCAGCGCGGGCGGCGCAAAAAACCGTCGGCGGCATCGTTGAAATGTCCGCCGGGTTCGATCCGTGGGGTACCAAACGGCACCACAGATGACACGGAGGCCCCACAGAGGCACACAGAACCGTGTTGTGACCGGTCTCTGTGGCTCTGTGGCTATTCTGTGGTTCTGTGGTGTGGCGGCGCAACCGGCTGAGGCAAGCATTATCGGCGGTGTTCAAAAAATCATCGCCGGCGTTTTTCAGGTCCCGCTCTCGACGCTCGTCGGCACGTTTACCGGCCCGCCCATCTTTGGAACGGTGATCGGCGCTGTGAATGGCGCGCTCCAGGGCGTGGGGCTGGTAGCGAGCGGGACGCTGGATCTTGCGCTTGGCGGGGTAGCGATCGCAAAGGCCGTCGCGCCGTTTGTCTTGCCATGGGTGTTATGACGATGTCCGTCGCTCTGGCCGAAAACCGCTTCCGGACTTACGCGCGTTTCGTGAAGCTCGAGCATACGGTGTTTTCGCTCCCGCTCATTTTCGCGGGTACCATTCTGGCAGCGCGCCAGTTGCCATCAGTCCAGTTGACCGCATTGCTGCTCCTGGCGGCGGCCGGCGCACGGACGATGGCCATGGGGTTCAATCGGCTCATTGATGCTGAAATCGACGCCCGCAACCCGCGGACGCAGCGCCGCGAGCTGCCGCGCGGGGCGATGCAGCGTCGGGAAGCGTGGGCCATCGTCGCGCTCGCCGGAGCGATCTACGTGCTCAGCGCGGCGGCGATCGCTCCCATCTGTCTGTGGTTATCGCCGATCCCTGTCATCCTGTTTTTCATCTATCCTTATCTCAAGCGTGTGACAACGCTCGCCCATCTGGGGTTGGGACTGGCCTGGTCCATGGGTCCGCTTGCTGGATGGCTGGCCGCCGCCTCCTACCAGGCTGAAGCGGCGATCCCGAGCGTCAGCGAGGGACGGCTGGCTCCGCTGTCGGCTATCAAGGAAGTCAGTTGGCTCTGGCTGTTTTCGGTGTTGTGGGTGACCGGCTTCGACATCATCTACGCCACGCTGGATGAGGCGTTCGACCGTCAGGCCGGCCTGCACTCGCTGCCTGCGCAGATGGGGAAGCGGCCAGCTCTACGGGTGGCGGCCGTTCTCCACGGTGCAGCGTTTGCCGCGCTGGCCACGATGTGGTTGAAGCAGCTTTACAGCGATGCGGCGCTGTGGTGGCTGGCCGCCATCGGCGCCCTCTTCATCTGGCAGCACGCCGTCGCTGAGAAGAAACCGGAGTTCGCGTTTTTCAAGCTGAGCGGCGTGCTCGGATTCCTGGTGTTCGGTTTTGTCGCAACGGGCCTCTAGCATCGAGCGTTCAGGGGAAAACGGCGCGGCTTGACCTTAGTGCTGTGTGCTTAGTGCTAAAGGGAGGTTTTGATGCGCATCATCATCGGCATGACTGGCGCCTCGGAAATGAGGAAGGGCAGTTCTGGTTTTTTGCTTTCTGCCAAGAAAGCCGTTATTCTAATGGGCAGTCATTGAGGCGGTGAGGATGAGCCCAAAGGTTGTTATTGATCGAGAGCAGCTAGCGGCTTTTTGCCGGAAGCACCGCATCCGGAAGCTCGCCTTCTTCGGTTCCGTCCTCCGCGATGATTTCCGGCCTGATAGTGACGTGGATGTCCTGGTCGAATTTGAGCCGGGACATCGGGTCGGGCTATCGTTTTTCGCCATGCAGGACGAACTATCACAGTTGCTTGGGCGTAGCGTTGATTTGCACACCGCAGGGTTCTTGAGCCGGTATTTCCGTGACGAGGTTTTGCAGGAAGCACAGGTGCAGTATGTCCAAGCATGATGATGTGGTTAGGCTACGTCATATGCTGGATGCTGCTCGCAAGGCATCTACCTTTGTCAGGGCTCGGACGCGGGCTACTTTGGATACCAATGAGCAGCTTGCGCTTGCGTTAGTACGATTGCTTGAAGTCATTGGAGAGGCTGCGAAAGGCGTCTCAGAGAGCGCCCGCATGCAATATTCGCAGATTCCATGGAAGAGTATTGCGGGAACACGCGATCGCTTGATCCACGGATATTTTGATGTTGATCTGCAGATCGTGTGGGACATCGTGACAGGTGATCTCCCTCCGTTGATCGCCGCGTTGGAACACGCCCTTTCCACTCAAGCCTAATTCCTGTCACTCTGTTCTGTGTTCTGATTGCTGTGTGCTAAAGGGAGGTTTTGATGCGCGTCGTTGTTGGTATGACCGGTGCATCTGGTTTTATCTTTGGTGTTGATTTTTTGCGGCGCTGCCAGGCGGAGAAGTACCTCGTCCTCTCCAAGTGGGGCCGCTATACGCTCAAGGAAGAGACGGGACTGACCGAGCATCATTTGGCCGAACATGTGAAGAAGACATTCTCGGATGACGATCTGGCCGCGCCGTTCTCCTCCGGCTCGACGCCGTTTGATGCCATGGTCATCCTTCCATGCTCGGCCTCGACGATGAGCAAGATCGCCTGCGGGATCGGCGACACGCTCATCACGCGGGCGGCCCAGGTGGCCTTAAAGGAACGGCGGAAGCTGATTGTCTGTCTCCGGGAGACCCCGCTGTCGACCATCCATCTTGAGCAAGCCCACAAGCTGTCGCTGGCTAGCGCCATCGTGATGCCGCTGTCGCCGCCGTTCTACCATCGGCCCCAAACCATCGAGCAAATGGTCGAGCAGTTCACAGGGAAGGTTCTCAACCTTCTCGGGTTTGAAAGCTCCTTTGCCTGGAAACCTGAAGCCCTCGAATGAACTGCGCTCTAGGCTCTAGGCTCAAGGCTCTAGGCAAGGGCAATTACCTACAGCCTACAGCCTACAGCCTACAGCAGCACCCTGCTCATGGCTGATCTGCACTCTTTCCTCAGTCTCCTTGAGCGAGAGGGCCAGCTTGCGCGTATCCGCGTGGAGGTGGATCCCGAGCTGGAGATCACGGAGATCGCCACGCGCGTCGTGAAGCAGCAGGGGCCGGCGCTTCTGTTTGAGCGCGTCAAGGGCTCCTCGTTTCCACTGGCCATCAACATTCTCGGCAGCGACAAGCGGGTTGAGCTGGCACTCGGCAGGCACCCTCAGCAAGTCGGCGCTGAGCTGAAGCGGCTCATCGAAGCGGCGATGCCACCGCGGCCGAAGCGGCTCCTTGCGGAGTGGCGAACTATCGGCCGGGTGCTTGCGATGCCGCCACGGCGGGTGCGGCGAGCGATCTGTCAAGAGGTCGAAGAGGCCCCGGATCTGACTCGGTTGCCGATTATGCAGTGCTGGCCGAAGGATGCCGGGCGCTTTATCACCTGCGGGATGGTGCTGACGCACGACCCGGATACCGACACGCGCAACCTCGGCATCTACCGGATGCAGGTGGTCGGGCCGGATCAGGTCCTGATGCACTGGCAAATTCAGAAAGGCGGCGGGTTCCACTACTGGAAAGCGGAACAGCAGGGCAAGGCGCTGGCCGTGGCGGTGATTATCGGAAGCGATCCCATCCTCTATCTCGCATCGGTTGCGCCGCTTCCCGAAGGCATCGATGAGCTGGCCTTTGCCGGATTCTTGAGCGGCCGACGTCTCCCGCTGGCCTATGGGAAGACGAAACTCACCGCCGTGCCGGCCGAAGCCGAGATCGTCCTTGAAGGCGTCGTGCCGCCGGATGAGCGCATGCCGGAAGGGCCCTTCGGCGATCATTTCGGCCATTACTCCCATCCGGCGCCGTTTCCCATCCTCTGGGTTCAAACGATGACCCGCCGGTCTCATCCCGTCTATCTTTCCGCCGTAGTGGGCAAGCCGCCGCAGGAGGACCGGTACATCGGCAACGCGGTTCAGGAGATGCTGCTGCCGATGATCCGGCTGATGCACCCGGAGCTGCGCGACATCTGGGCGTACTACGAGGCGGGGTTCCACAGCTTGGTGGTGGCGTCGGTCTCTCAGCGGTTTGGCAAGGAGGGGATGAAAACGGCCCTGGGGCTGTTGGGCACCGGGCAGATGGCGCTCACCAAGTGTCTGGTGCTCGTGGATGCCGACGTGGATGCCCGGGATTTTACCGCCGTTCTACAGGCCATTCAGGCTCACTTTGACCCGTCGCAGGACTTCCTCTTGCTTCCGGGGGTGCCTTTTGATACGCTGGATTTTACAAGTTTTACGCTGAACCTGGGCAGCAAGATGGTG
>CAYJWN010000114.1:0-5075 GCA_964373835.1 uncultured Planctomycetales bacterium | reverse complement strand
CACTGCGACGACCCGCTCGGCGCGATGGTGGCGATGGCGGATCAGTTCGACGCGGTGCTGGTGGCCCTACCCAATCTGCCCAACGCCTTTATCCCGGGAGTGATTGAGCGGTTCGCCCGCGCCAATGCCTCGCTGGTGTTTGTGGATATCCTCAAACGCACGACGGCGGTGGAACAGATGTTCGCGCTCGACCCGCTCATCAAGCGCTGCGGCAGCGTGGTGCTCACCGGCTGCGGCGCCACGCCCGGCATGCTGGCGGCCGCGGCGGTGCTGGCGGCGCAGTCGTTCATCGAGGTGGAGAAGGTGAATATCTGGTGGGGCGTCGGGATCGCCAACTGGGACGCGTACAAGGCCACCATCCGTGAGGACATCGCGCATCTCGCCGGCTATTCGGTGGAGCGGGCCAGGGCCATGAGCGATGCCGAGGTCGAGGCGCTGCTGGAGCGCACCAACGGGCTGCTCGAGCTGCGCCACATGGAGCATGCGGATGACGTGCTGCTCCAGCGCGTCGGTGTCGTGGAGAGGCTGGACCAAGTCGAGGTGGGCGGCGTGATGGACACCCGCCATCCCAAGAAACCCGTGTCCACGACCATGACGCTGACCGGCATCACCATCGACGGCACACGCTCAAGCCACCAGTTCATCCTCGGCGATGAGACGACGATGGCCGCCAACGTCATCGGCCCGGCGCTGGGGTATCTGAAACGCGGCCTGTGGCTGAAAACGCATGGCCTCTTCGGCGTCTTCGGCTCAACCGAGTTTCTGCCGATGGTCGTCCACTAGTTCGTCCTCTCCCATGCAAGTGGGGTTCAGGGTTCAGGGTTCAGGGTTCAGGAGCGCTTTTCATACAGCGCGTGAACGACTGCTCACGGAGCTCTCCGAGGAGCTGCGTGGGCTTGAGGGCGATGGGCTCCGCCGTCACCTCACCTCGATCGACGCGATTCGCGGTCCGATTGTGACGATTGACGGCCGCGACGTTGTCTGTTGGTGCTCCAACGACTACCTCGGCTTGTCCACTCATCCGGCGCTTGCCGAGGCCGCCGCGCAAGCGGCTCGCGCGTGGGGCGTTGGGGCGCGCGCCTCACGCCTGTTAGCAGGGACGACCCGCTGGCATACTCAGCTTGAGGACTCGCTGGCGGACTGGTTTGGGGCGGAACGCGCCGTGGTCTATCCCAGCGGGTACCAGGCCAACCTCGGCACCTTGGGGGCGCTGTTGTCATCGACGGATGCGGTGTTCGTGGACCGCCTGGCGCATGCCAGCCTCCTTGATGCGGCTCGGGCCACGCGCGCCAGCTTTCGGGTGTTTCACCACAACGATCCATCCCATCTGCGCGCCCTGTTGTCCTCCGCTTCCCAATTCAGGCGGCGCCTGGTGGTGACCGAGGGCGTCTTCAGCATGGATGGAGACCGCGCGCCGCTGGCGGCCCTCGTGGGCGCCGCCGAGGCCCACGATGCGCTCCTCTACCTTGACGACGCGCATGGCGCCTTCGTGTGCGGAGCCACCGGGCGCGGCACGCCTGAAGCGGAGGACGTCCCGCTTGAGCGCGTCATCTACATGGGGACGCTCGGCAAGGCGCTCGGCGCTCAAGGCGGGTTTGTGGTGGGAGCTGAGGCGCTCATCGAGTATCTGCACAATCGAGCCCGGCCCTTCATGTATACGACCGCCTTGGCGGTTCCGGTTGCGGCCGCGGCGGCGGAGGCCCTTAGGGTTCTGGAGCGGGAGCCCGAGCGGCTGGTGCAGTTGAGGGCTCGGGTGGAGCGATTCTCCTGCGGCTTAGCGGCTCTAGGCTCTAGGCTCCAGGCTCTAGGCAAGAACGGTTCTGGCCTACAGCCTACAGCCTCGAACCTAGAGCGTTCTTGCCTTCAGCCTTCAGCCTTCAGCCTTCAGCGTCCTTCGCAGATTCAACCGGTCATCGTTGGTGATTCGCGCAAGGCGTTGGCGTTGGCTGACCACCTCTGGCGCCGCGGGCACTGGGCGCCGGCGATCCGGCCTCCGACGGTCCCGGCAGGAACCGCGCGGCTGCGTCTGAGCGTCACCGCTTTGCACACTTCTGAGCAGATCGATGCCTTAATTGATGCGCTGCGCGACCTTAGTCCGTAGTAAAACCGGTTTGGCTACGGTCTACGGACTACCGACTACGGACTCACGCTGGCAGTGTGGCTGAGGATGGCGCGGATACGAGGCGTTTTCGTGACCGGAACCGACACGGGCGTGGGCAAGACCTTCGTGGCCTGCGCGCTGGCGGCCTGGTGCCGGCATCAAGGGATCGATGTGGGTGTGATGAAGCCGGTCGCGACGGGCGGCCGGCGAGTCCGGGGACGCTGGGTGTCGGACGATGCCATCCGGTTGGCGCGCGCCGCCGGGGTCGATGATCCGTGGGCGCTCGTCAACCCCGTTTGTTTCCGGGAGCCCATCGCCCCCTGGACGGCCGCGCTGCGGGCGCGCACGCCCATCCGGATGGCGGTGATCTGCCGCGCGTTTCAGGCGCTCGGGGCACGCCACGAGTTCCTGATTGTGGAAGGCGTCGGAGGGCTCCTGGTTCCGCTGAGTGCTCGCGCCACCGTGGCGGATTTAGCGAAAGAATTGGGGCTACCGGTCCTGCTGGTGGCCCGGTCGGGCCTCGGCACGCTCAACCACACGCTGTTAAGCCTTCAGTGCATTCGCGGCAAGAAACTGCGGCTCCTCGGTGTTGTGATGAACCAGAGCGAGCCGCCTCCGACGGAGGTGATGAGCCGCCTCTCGGCCAAGACGAATCCGAGCATCCTGAGACGATTGACGCGGGCACCGGTGCTCGGTCAACTCCCATTTGACTCCACAAAAGGGCTGTGGTAAAGTCAGCGCACTGTGGTGATTGCAGTGATTTCAAAAGCGATTTCGGTGATAAGGCCTCAGATAGGGTTATCACTGTAATCGCTTTCCAAAATCACTGAAATCACACAATGAAGGAGGAGCACGCGATGCGCAGAGGAAGGAAGCAGGCGGGGAAGACGCTCGTGCCATTACTCGGCGTCTTGACCGTGCTGGCAGCGGGGGTTGCGGCATTTGCGATCGTGGTGCAGATGCAGGAGCGCGACAAGCGGCTCGCCAAAGAAAAAGAACTGATACTGGCGCTCGCAGAGAACGACGACCTGAAGGCCCGGCTTGAAGACATTCAACAGTCCAAATCCGACATCGAAGAGGAGCTGGCACGCATCCGCAAGGAGCTGGCCCAGGCCCAGCAGGAGCTGGCCAAGGCGGTCGAAGCGCAGGAGACCCTAGCCCGTTCAGTGGAAGACCGCGAGCGCGAGGTCGGCCGGCTCGCGAAAGACCTGGAGCACACCAACAGCCAACAGAAGCAGGCGGCGGACCAGCTGGCCGAGCTGCAGGCGGAGCGCGATGCCCTCAAGCAGCAGTTGGCGGACCTTGAGCGGGCGAAAAGCGACTTGGAAGCCAAGGTCATGGAGCTGTCCGAACACCCGACGGTCGAGCTGGATAAAGTGGTCGTCGGCGGTGAGGAGCCCGGCGGACTGCCTGCGACCTCGGCGGGCGGCGTGGCCTGGCCGGTGAGTGCTTCGGCGGGGTCGTCCTCTGCGACGGGGCAGGTGGTTGTGGTGAATCGCGAATACGATTTCATCGTGATGAATATGGGCAAGAATCAGGGGCTGGCGGTGGGGCAGGAGTTTCAGATCGTGCGCGGCAGCGAAGTGCTGGGCAAGGTGAAAGTGGAAAAGGTGTATGATGAGTTGTCCGCCGCCGCGATCCTCCCCGAGTCGAAGAAGGACAGCATTCGAGAGGGCGACGCCGTCACCGCCTTGTAATCCGCGCTCAACACGTCGCGTTTGCCGGGCACCCCCCTCTCCTCGAGGGGGTTCTTTTTCAGCCACAGAGATGGATGCGATCATTCACCACGCTCAAGCGCTTCAGGGCACGCTGCGCCTCCCGCCCGACAAGGCGATCTGCCACCGGGCGGTGTTGGCCGCCGCCATCGCGAACGGCGAGACCGAGATCCGTCCCTGGCCGACGGCGGATGACTGCCAGCGAACGCTGCGCCTCATCGAAACACTCGGCGTCTCTGTCAGGACCACGTCGCACGCCGTGCGGATTGAAGGTCGAGGCCTTGAGGGATTGCGCGAGCCGGGCGGTGATCTCGACTGCGGCGAGTCGGGCACCACGCTGCGGCTGGCCGCCGGGCTCTTGGCGGGGCAGCCCTTCACCTCACGCCTGAGCGCCGGTCCGGGCTTGAGCCGTCGGCCGATGCGCCGGATCGCCGAGCCGCTTTCCCGCATGGGGGCGCATCTTAAAGGAACCCTGTCGTCCTCCGGAGAGCTCTGCCCCCCATTGACGCTTCAGGGCCGTCGGCCGCTGAAGGCGATCCGCTATGAGATGCCCGTGGCCAGCGCCCAGGTCAAGTCGGCGATCCTGCTGGCTGGACTCTTCGCGGACGGCCCCACCACGGTGGTGGAGCACACGCCGACACGGGATCATACCGAGCGGACGCTGAGGCGATTCGGCGCGCGCCTGGACAGCCGCGGACCGGAGATCAGCGTGGAGCCGCACCGGTTGATCTCCCCCGGGACGCTGGTGCTCCCAGGGGACCCGTCGAGCGCGGCATTGTTTCTCGTGGCGGCCTCCTGCGTACCCGGCTCGAGGATCACGCTGGAGGACGTGGGCCTTAATCCGACGAGAATCGGCCTCCTCCACATCCTCAAGCGGATGGGCGGCGTGATCGAGTGGCGCGCAGTCGACGACGGCTGGGAACCGCGTGGCGCGGTGAGCGTTCAGGCGCGGCGGCTTCGCGGTGTCTCGGTTGAGGCGCACGAGGTGCCTGGTCTGATCGATGAGCTGCCGGCGCTGTTGGTCGCGGCGGCCTGCGCCGAAGGGAAGAGCCGTTTCGTCGGCGTGGGCGAACTCCGGGTCAAAGAGACCGATCGGATTCAGTCCATGGTCACCGGCCTCGCGCGGATCGGGGCGCGCGTTCGGCTCATCGAGCCGGACACGATCGAAGTGGACGGCGGGCCCTTGCTCGGCGGTCCCGTGGACAGCGCCGGCGATCATCGCACCGCGATGAGCCTGGCCATCGCGGGCTTGGTGGCCC
>CAYJWN010000113.1:0-5077 GCA_964373835.1 uncultured Planctomycetales bacterium | reverse complement strand
CGGTACGGTGTGAGTTCACACGATCAACATCGGCGGCGTTCACGCATTTTTGAGGAAGTTGAAAGGCCGCCGCAATCCCTATGCCAAGCTGCGCAAGAAGGCAGTAACCATTAGGCGGGGAGAGCAGTATACCGATAAGCGGGTGGCCGAGCTCTTAAAGGAGGACCGGATCGACGCCAACACGGCAAGTAGGGCACGAAGATTGTTGGGTGGCTGAGAGCCTCCGGCGGCGCCTGCGGTAGACCAGGAAGGATGGGTCAAGTGGTTCGACTTCGCTCACCACAGGTAGAATCAGGTGAGGCGGTTGATCGGTAGCCTCTTCCATGTCCGGGTCCCAGGCAAGCCGGCTCTGGTGGCGTTCCAGTCTGGCGTTGGACCCCACTTTTTCGCCCTAGATAGCCTGTTGCGAAAAAATGGGATCCCGAGGAGCGTTAGCGACGAGGGACGTCCACATCCTCCAAGCGGCGAACGTCCCTCGGCCTGCGGGCTCGGGACTCCCTCGCTAAAGGTTAACGAGGGCTCGGTCGGAGGCGCCAGATCCTGAAGCAGCCCCAGCACCTACCCGGATATCTCTCCGATTTGACTCAGGGCGCAATTCTAGCTATACTATAGCCAGAATGAAATACGAGATCGTCTTTGCGCCTGAAGCTGTTGGTGACGTGCGGAACTTGCAGGCGCATGTGCGATCAAGAGTTCGGGATGCAATCGAGGTGTCTTTGCGCCATACTCCGACACAAGTCAGCAAGAGCCGCGTTAAGCGGTTGAGAGGACACTCACGACCGCAGTTCCGCTTGCGGGTAGGGGAGGTCAGGATCTTCTACGATGTCAGGGAATCGACGGTCGAAATTCTGGCTGTGGTACTCAAGTCCGAAGCTGCTGAGTGGCTGAAACGAGAGGGGAGATCAGCATGAAACGAATCGCGTTATCTGAGGTGAAGGACGACTTGTCCAAATACTTGCACGTGGCTGAGCATGAAGAAGTCGTGATCACGCGGCATGGCAAGCCTGCCGGGATTCTGATCGGCTTCACATCCGAGGACGACTGGTTTGATTACCGACTTGAGCATGACCCCCGCTTTGTGCGTCGCATCGAAGTCGCCAGAAAGAGCTTGCGGCAAGGACGGGGTGTTAGGTCTGAGGACGTTAACTGGTCATAACGCTAGGCGCCAAATCCTGAAGCGGCCACCATCAGGGTGGCCGCGGAATGCCGCGCGCGGTGGGCGCGCGGCCATCGCTCACCCCATTTCATACCCGGCTGATTACCCAGAGCAGCCGGAACAACACGCCGCGCTAAATGGCGCGGCGGAAAATAGGGAAAATAGGGGACGGTTCTGCTCTGTCGAAAAGCCACCGGGCGGGCAGCGGGTGACGCGGAGCCGGGGCCCCCAGCCGCCCGCAGAACCAGCGCGATAGTCGCTGGGCGAGGACGGCTGGGGGTGGCGCAGCGGCAGGCCCTGCTGCCCAGCGCAGCTTTTCGACAGAGCAGGACGGTTCTGATTTTCAGCAGTCCGTAATCGTCAACGCAGTTGGGCACCTCCGACAGTGGCCAGGAGACAGTTCTTGAAAGGATCTGTATGAATCGTGTGATGCGCCTGGGGGGCGCGGTGGTCGGGGTGTGGCTGATGAGTGCCGCACCCGTGGCGGCCGGGGTGAAGACCGACTCGCTGGTGAAGGTGTTTGTGAACAAAAACAGCATGGATTACCTCAACCCCTGGCAATCGCACGGCGGGCAGATGGTCACGGGTTCGGGGTGCATCATCGCGGGCAACCGGATCCTCACCAACGCGCATGTGGTGAATGACCACACCTTCATCCAGGTGCGCCGGGAGTCGGACCCAAAGAAGTACGTCGCCACGGTGGAGGCGATCGGGCAGGACTATGATTTAGCCATCCTGCGCGTGGAGGACCCGGACTTTTTTCAGGGCGTGACCCCGCTCGCATTCGGGGGGCTGCCCAATTTGCAGGATGCCGTGACCGCGTTCGGGTATCCGATGGGCGGGGATCAACTGTCCATCACGACGGGTGTCGTGTCGCGCGTGGAAATCATTTCCTATGTGCAAAGCCGCCGCCAGCTGCTGGGCGTGCAGATTGACGCGGCCATCAACCCCGGCAACAGCGGCGGGCCGGTGCTCAAGGGCGATCAGATCGTCGGCGTGGCGATGCAGGAGCTGCCGTCGAGCCAAAGCATCGGGTACATGATTCCCGTGCCCGTCATCGCGCATTTCCTTGAGGACGTCAAGCGAGGGGGCTATGTGGGCGTGCCGGAATTGGGCATTCTGGGCCATAACACCGAGAACAAAAGCATGCGCCGGTATTATGCGCTGTCGGACAAGGTGGGCGGTGTGGTTGTGGCTCACGTGGTGCCCTACTCATCGGTGGACGGGCTGCTGCAGGAAGGCGACGTGATCCTTGAGCTGGATGGTACTCCCATCAGTTCGGACGGCACGGTGCCTTTCCGTGACACCGAACGGGTGGATATGTCGTATGTGATCAGCTCCAAGTATGTGGGCGATGAGGTGGGCGTGCAATACGTGCGCGGCGGCAAGACGGCAGAGATGAAACTCACGCTGAAACCCTCCGCGGATTTAGTCCCCATCCCCAATTCTTATAAGAAGCCTTCCTACTATATTTACGGCGGCTTGACCTTCACGGTGTTAAGCGCCGACTTGATGGATGAATTCCGCAGGATGCCGTTCGGCGGGGAGTCGGACGCCCTGCTTCCGCTGACATTCAGGTATTACACCTCCGGGGCCGGGGCGTTGAACGAAAAGCGCAACAAGGCGCTGGTGGTGCTTTCCGAGGTTCTGCCGGATGCGATCAACGTGGGTTATCACGAGCACCAGGTTGAGCTGATCACCAAGGTCAACGGCCAGGAATTCAGCTCATTCAAAGAGTTCGTCACCCTGGTTGAGAATACGAAGGACGAATACGTGCAGTTTGAAAACGAAGGCAAACAGAAGATCATCATTTCCGTCAAGGACGCCCAACGCGCCAATGACGACATCCTCAAGCGCAACCACGTTCCCAGCCGGTGTTCGGACGACGTCGCGCTGTGGCTGAAACACTAGTAGAGATCAGTCATGTGTCCCCGGAACCCAGCTCGGAAAACTGGTGCCGTGCCAAATAGTCGCGACTCATTAGTCCTAAGCTGGCACAGTTAGGTTGGCACCAGGTTTTCTAAGCTGGCACAGTTAGGTTGGCACCAGGTTTTCCAGGTTTTCCCGTAAGCGGCGAGCGGAACCAGGGAGGTGACCGCAATGACCCAACAGGTATTTCTCACCGTCAGTGGGACGATTTTTAGCGTGATTGCGCTCCTGCATCTGGCCCGCATCCTGGCCGGCTGGCCTGTACACATCGGCACGTTTGAGGCACCGACGTGGTTTTCTTGGGTCTCGGTGGTCGTGGCCGGCTCCCTCGCCTTCAGCGCGTTTCGTCTCAAGGGCCGATAAGAGCGACCAGAACATGGAACCGTCTCCTCGTTTTCCAAATAGGATCGCCGATCAGCGCGGCGAGCGGGGCACGGTGCTCCCCGCTCCGTGAACGTTGTGCTCCTCGCTGTCACCGCCATCACCTCTGGTTTGACCGTCAGCGGCTTTTTGGGGCGCTGGGGTTGGGTGTGGGAGCTCACCAGCCACTTCCGCGCACAGTATGCGCTGACGCTGACGGCCTGCGCCATCCTCCTGTTTATGCGGCAGCAGCCGATTGGGGCGACTATTGCCGGCATCGGCGCGCTGGTGAATCTCGTGACCATCCTGCCTCTCTATGTGAAGCCAACACCCTCCCAATCGAAGGGGAAGGTGGTGGTCCGGGCGCTGTTGCTGAACCTGCACTGCCGCAACCGGGCCCATCGCCGGGTCGTGGATTTTGTGCGCGCCGTCGACCCCGACGTGGTCATGTTCGTTGAAGTGACGAAGACCTGGATGAGACAGCTTTCGGTGCTCGATGAGGCCTATCCCTTTCGCGTCGGCATAGCGCACCGCCGGGGGTGGGGCATGATGTTGTTGAGCCGGCTGCCGTTTGAACAGAGCCAGGTGCTGGATCGCAAGAAAAGCGGCATCCCCGGCGTGGTGGCCTGCGTGTCGGTCGGCAGGGAACGGCTCACCGTGATCGGGGCGCATCCATTTGCCCCTGTCGGTCGAGTCTATGCGGCCTCCCGCAACGGACAGCTCGAGGCGCTGGCGCGTCTTTCGCGCAGCCACCCGGCGCCGATGGTGGTGCTGGGAGATCTGAACATCACCTCGTGGTCGCCCCACTTTCAGCGCCTGCTGCGCGCAAGCGGCTTGCGAGACAGCCAGCGGGGACATGGCGTCCAGCCCACCTGGCCGGTGTGGTGTCCGCCCCTGTGCATTCCGATTGACCATTGCCTGGTGTCGCCAGGGGTCACGGTGCACCGCCGGCGCACCGGTCCTGCGGTGGGCTCGGACCACTCTCCGCTCATCGTGGAGTTTTCCGTCCAGTCGCAGTAGAATGGTGAGCGGAGGGCTGCATGATCCCACCACCTGCGCGAGCTTGCTGGTGCAAGCTGCGAGGCCGGTGGGTCCACGGAGTGGGGATGATGAGTCATAAGGCATTGTTCGACGGCCTCGCCACGGCGGCGACAAGAACAGACCTGGCACGCCGCCGTGACGCGCAGGTGGTGGGATGATCCAAGAAGCTGGGTTGGTGGCGGCGATCGCCATGCCGTTCTGGAACATCCCGCTGATCGTCACCATCGGCCGGCGCAAGTCGTCCAAAGACATCAGCCTTTCCTGGGCGCTGGGCGTCTTCGCCTGCATCCTGCTGATGTTGCCCGCCGCGCTGATGTCGTCGGATTTCATCTTCAAGGCGTTCGGCATCGTCAATACCGTGCTCTTCGGGGCCGCCGTCGTTCAGATCGTTCGGTACCATAAGTGAGAAATTACATTGACAAATCATTATCTATCTGTGTAACTATAGTTTTGCAAAATGGCCGCGATGACAAGCACCAAGCACCAAATCCCAAGCACCAGACAAGCACCAAGCTCCAAGCGCCAAGCACCAAACGTTTGGAATTTGGGATCAGGCCTATGCACTTGACTCCCGTACACCCTATATCTTGT
>CAYJWN010000112.1:0-5133 GCA_964373835.1 uncultured Planctomycetales bacterium | reverse complement strand
GAATTGAGCTTGGTGGGTTGATGAACAAGGCGGTGTTCCTGCAAACGTATGGTTGTCAGATGAATGAAAGAGATTCCGAGGAGGTGCTCGGGATGCTCACGGCGCAGGGGTATGAGATTGCCGAGCAGCCGGAGGCGGCCGATGTCATCTTGCTGAACACCTGCTCAGTGCGGCAGCACGCGGAGGAGCGGGCGATCGGGAAGATGGGAGAGCTCTCGGTGTTGAAGCAGGAGCGGCCCGAGTTCATCCTGGGCATCATCGGCTGCATGGCCAAGCTGCGGCAGGAGGCGATTTTCAAGCGGCTGCCGAAGGTGGATCTTGTGGCAGGTCCGGCGGAGCTGTATGACTTGCCGTACTTGCTCGCGGAAATCCAGGAGAAGAGACAGAGGTCAGAGGTCAGAGGTCAGAGGTCAGAAAAGGCAAATCTGGCTTCTGATGTCCGACATCTGACATCTGAACGAGTGATCGCTGTTAACCGGACGCACAGGCCGCTGGATCAGAAGCCAGCCGGGGACTACCGAAGGCCTGGAGTGAACGCGTTTGTGACGATCATGGAAGGGTGCGACAAGGCGTGCACGTACTGCATCGTGCCGAAGACGCGCGGGCAGGAGATCTCGCGGCCCGCCGGGGACATCATCGAGGAGATCAACCGGCTGGCCGAGGCTGGCTACCAGCAGGTTACGCTGCTGGGGCAGAACGTGAACTCCTACGGCAAGCGGTTCCCGGATGGGACCGGCTACAAAGGGCCGCTGGGCCGCCTGCGCCTCTTGGAAGAGGACCCGGAGACGCTGCTGGACTTTCCCCAGTTGCTGCGGATGATTGATGCCTCGACTCGGGCTGCAGGGAATGGCAGCCCTCGCTCGGCATTCCGCCCCACGGACCCTCCGTCCGTGGGGCTCCATCGACCGTCGCACCCTTTGCGCATCCGGTTTACCACCAGCCATCCGTTTGACGCTACCGAGCGGCTCTTCGAAGCCATGCGCGACTGCGAATCGGTCTGCGAGTGGCTGCACCTGCCGGTGCAGTCCGGCTCCAACCGCATCCTGCGTGCCATGCGCCGGGGTTACACGGCGGAGGCGTATCTCAAGAAAATCGAGCTGCTGCGGCGCTTGGTACCGGAGATTGGCCTCTCCACCGACATCATCGT
Source organism: uncultured Planctomycetales bacterium (assembly GCA_964373835.1). Lineage (GTDB taxonomy): Bacteria > Omnitrophota > Gorgyraeia > Aquiviventales > Aquiviventaceae > CAYJWN01. Next base: position 3,986 of record CAYJWN010000112.1, on the reverse strand, counting down.
GGGCTTTCCGGGAGAAACCGAAGAGGATTTTGAGGCGACCGTTCGCCTCATGCGAGAAGTGCGCTACGACAATGCCTACATCTTCAAGTATTCACCCCGGCCCGGCACGGATGCCGCGGCGCGGGAGGACGATGTGCCGCAGCCGGTCAAGGAGGCGCGCAACCAAGTCCTGCTTGGCCTTCAGGAAGAAGTCAGCCGCGCGCGCCACAAGGCCCTCGAAGGGACCCAGGTTGAAATTTTAGTTGAAGAGAGGGGCCGGTTTGATGGACAATGGTTTGGGCGAACCCGGGCGAACCACGGGGTGATTGTGCCTGCCCGCCCCCCTTCTCAAGGGGCAGGTGGGGCAAGCCCGGAGGACCTGCGCGGCCAGACCGTGCAGGTGCAAGTGACCCGGGGTACCGCACATACCTTATTCGGGGAGCTGGCCGCTATATGCAACGGATCGTCGCGTTAGTCGGACCGACCGCGGTGGGGAAATCCGCCATCGCGGTTGAGTTGGCCCACGCGCTGGGAGCGGAAGTCGTCTCCTGCGATTCGATGCAGGTGTACCAGCATCTGCCCATCCTCTCCCAGGCTCCCACCCACGCCCAGCGCGTCCAAGTACAGCACCACCTGATTGACTGCATTGAGCCGATCCGCTCCTTCAGCGTGGGCGAATACCGCAAGATGGCGGTGCCCATCATCAACCAGATCCTTGAGCGGGGCAAGCGCGTGCTGATTGTCGGGGGAACCGGCCTGTACTTGAAGTCGCTGACCGAGGGGCTGTGCGATGCGCCGCCGGCCGATGTCAAAGTCCGGGAGCAGTTGTGGACCGAGTGCCACGGTATTGGGAGCGCGAAGCTGTACGACCGCCTCCAGGGGGTGGATGCGGCGGCGGCCTCGCGCATTCACCCGAACGACGCCCGCCGGATCATCCGGGCGCTTGAGGTGTACGCGCTGACCGGCCGGCCCATCTCGAACTGGTGGAGGCGGGCAAGCGCGGAGCTCTTGCCGGGGCAGGTCACCGTCATTGGGCTCACTCGCGACCGGGAAGAGCTCTACCAGCGGATTCACGCGCGGTTGTTGCACATGGTGTACGAGCAGGGGGTCATCAATGAGGTGCGCCAACTGCTGCGGCTGCCGCTCTCACGGACCGTGCGGCAGATGCATGGCCTGGCTGACATCGAACAGTATCTGACCGGCAGGGCGAACTTGAAAGACACGATCCTCATGTGGCAGCAGCGGGTGCGCAATTACGCGAAGCGGCAGCTCACGTGGTTTCGCCAGATCCCCGCCATCCAGTGGGTCGAGCTCTTACCCGATGAACGCCCCTGGGAGACCGCCCAGCGCCTGCTTGATCTGGCCCGCAGGGATCGGGTTCAGCAGGTGGAAGTCGGCAGCTCGCGTTGACACCGCTTTCCTCGACCGGCCCCTTCAGGAATCGCACCGACGACCATGAGTCTCAATAGCACACGCCAATCCCACGCGCACCACTGGGCGCTCATCATGGCGGGAGGAGAGGGCCGGCGCCTCCGCCCGCTCTCGACTCCCGAACGCCCCAAGCAGTTTCTCGAGTTCTATGGCGCCGCCAGTTTGCTGCAGCAGACCTATGCACGCCTGACCGCAGGACGCCGCTTCGCCCGGGACCACATCGTGGTGGCGACGAACGCGCGGCACCTCGCGCTCGCCCGTTCGCAATTGCCGAGACTCCCCGCGCATCGTTTCATCGGCGAGCCGGTGTCCAAGAACACAGCACCCTGCATTGCCGTCGCGGCCTGGCTCATCGCCCAGATCGATGAGAAGGCGGTGCTGGGGGTGTTTCCCTCCGATCATTTCATCGGCCAGGAGCGGGCCTTCCAGCTCGCGCTTGGGCGCGCGCTCGAGATCGCCAACACCAAGCGGCAGCTCGTCGCGCTGGGGTGCAAGCCCACGGCTCCATCGACCCTGTACGGCTACCTGAAACGGGGCGCGTCGATTGACGGCGCTCCGGGTTCGGTGTGCACGGTGGCGCGCTTCAGAGAGAAGCCCCACCACGATCTGGCGCTGGCCTTCTACCGCAGCGGGGAGTACCTCTGGAACAGCGGGATGTTTGTCTGGCGGGTCGACGTGTTCTTGAAGGAATTGGCGCGCCACCTGCCCCGCCTGATGGCGCTCCTTGAGCGGGTGCGCATCCGGCATGGGCGCCTCGTCGCTGAGGATCTGAAGCGGTTCTTTACCCACGCGGAGCGCATCTCAGTCGATCACGGCATCTTAGAGCGCTCGCGCGAGGTGGCGGTCGTCGCCGTTGACATGGGATGGAGCGACCTCGGCTCACCCGAGGCGGTGAAGCAGCTGGCGCGAACGGGACGCATCACCTTGAACCCTAAACTCGCAAGGGCTGTGCAGCCTCCTCCTCGTCACGTTGACAAGCCATGGGGACATGAGCTCATTTGGGCCCAGACGGATCACTACCTCGGCAAGATTCTGGTCATCAAGCGCGGGCATCAGCTCTCCTATCAGTACCATCGCCTGAAACACGAGTCCATCTACCTCCTCGCCGGAGAGATGGATTTGGAGTTCGAGCTCACCGGTCAGCGCACCATCACCCGGCTTAAGGCCGGGGACGCCTTCCATATCCCCTCCAGGATGAAGCACCGCATGATCGCGGTGAAGGATTGCGAGGTGTGTGAAGTGTCCACGCCGTTTCCTGACGATGTGGTGCGGTTGGAAGACGTCTACGGCCGTGTGGGCCCATCCGCTGAACGCCATGCCCGCTGAACGCGCCATCCTGGTGACCATCCAACTGGACCCGCGTTTCTCCACAGGCAGCTCCCTGTGGCCGCTGGAGGAAGAGGCGCGAGAGCTCGAGGAGCTCACCGCCTCATCCGGCTGCCGCATCGTCGGGGAGCTGACGGCGCGGCGCCACCGGCCCGTGGCCGGCACCTTCCTCGGTGAAGGCAAGCTCCAGGAGATCGCCGCGATGGCGAGCGAGCTCCAAGGGCAGGTTGTGATTTTCAATCAGGAGCTCTCACCGGCCCAGCAACGCAACATCGAAGAGATTCTGCGCGCGAAGACGATCGACCGCACCCAACTGATCCTGGATATCTTCGCCCAGCGGGCCAAGTCGCAGGAAGGCAAGGTGCAGGTGGAGCTGGCCCAGCTTCGGTATCTCCTGCCGCGCCTGGTGGGGAAGGGCGTCATGCTGTCGCGGCTCGGGGGCGGGATCGGCACGCGAGGCCCCGGGGAACAAAAGCTGGAGGTCGACCGCCGGCGGATTCGCGCGCGCATCACCCGGCTGGGAGAGGAGCTGGAGAAATTGAGCCGGCGCCGTCAGGCCACGCGCTCCCGGCGAAAAGAAACTGAGATCCCTGTGGCGGCGCTTGTGGGCTACACGAATGCCGGCAAGACGACGCTCCTGAACCGCTTGACCGGTGCGGCCGGCACGGTGCAGAACCAGTTGTTTACGACGCTTGATCCGCTGGCGCGGCGGATGCGGCTTGCCAACGGCGAGACGGTCATCGTGACGGACACGGTGGGGTTTCTGCACCATTTGCCGCACCATCTCATCGAGGCGTTCAAGGCCACCCTTGAGGAAGCGCGGGATGCGGACCTCTTGCTGCATGTGCTGGATGTGAGCCATCCACTGACCGCCAAACATGCCGCAGCGGTTGAGGAGGTGCTGCACGAGCTCAGCCTTCAGCACAAACCGGTCATGACGGTGTTGAACAAACGGGATCAATTGCAGGATGACGCGCAGCTGGCGGCGCTTGAACGCGGCTATGAGCCCGCCGTGGCCCTGTCTGCAAAAACAGGGGAGGGGATCGACCGGTTGCTCACGCTCCTTGGGGAGCGACTCTCCCTGTTGCGCGTTGAGCCCCTTCGGCTGCGCGTGCCGGCCGAGCGCTCAGACCTCGTCGTGCAGCTCTACCAGTCCGGACAGGTGCTCAGGCGCCAGGAGGTGAACGGGACGCTTGAGTTTCTTGCCAGGGTGCCTGCCAAACTGGTCCCTGCGGTGCGCCCCTACATTG
>CAYJWN010000111.1:0-5145 GCA_964373835.1 uncultured Planctomycetales bacterium | reverse complement strand
GTGATTTCGCTCATTCCATGAGCATGAAGAGTGTTGATGAGCGATACATGCGCCTTGCCCTCCGATTGGCGCAACGGGGGAGCGGATACACGTCGCCCAACCCCGCCGTCGGCGCGGTCATCGTCAAGCAGGGGCGCGTCGTGGGACAGGGCTACCATCGGCGGGCGGGCCTGCCGCACGCGGAGGTGGAGGCGCTGCGACGGGCCGGTCGCCGCGCCCGCGGCGCCGCGCTCTATGTGACGCTTGAGCCGTGCCGCCACACCGGCCGCACCCCGCCGTGCTGTGATGCCATTCTCGCCGCCGGGATCTCCCGCGTCGTCATGGCCACGCGCGATCCCAATCCGCTCACCGATGGGCGAGGCATCGCCAGGCTCCGGCGCGCGGGCCTTCGTCTCGTGACCGGCGTCATGGCCGATGAGGCGCGGCGGCTCAATGCGCCGTTCTTCAAGGTCATGCGAGCGGGACTGCCGTTTGTCATCGTCAAGGTCGGGCAGAGCGTGGACGGAAAAATCGCGACAGCGACCGGCGAATCCCGCTGGATCACTTCGGCGGCCTCACGCCGCCTCGTCCATCAATGGCGCAGCCGTGTGGATGCGCTCCTCGTCGGCGTCAACACAGTCCTCCGGGATGACCCACAGCTGACGGCCCGCCCCGGCGGTCGTGAAAGGCGGGCCGGGGTGAGAGGGACGCGGCACCGCGCCGACCGCCCCATCAAGATTATCGTTGACAGCCGGTTGCGCACCCCTCCCACGGCGCGATGCCTCTCCGCCCGCTCGTCAGCTCCGACGCTCATTGCCACCACGGTTCGCGCCGGCGGACGGCAGGCGGCGCTGGCACGACGGGGGGCGGAGGTGGTCGTGTTTCCCTCTCGGGAGGGGCGCGTGCCGCTTCGGCGGTTGTGCCGAGTCCTTGCGCGGCGCGGCATTCAATCGGTGCTCATCGAGGGAGGCGGGGAAGTGATCGGGGCGGCGTTCGCTGAGCGCCTGGTCGATCGGGTGGTGTTTTTTATCGCGCCGATCGTGATCGGCGGACGCTCTGCGCCAAGCTCGGTGGCAGGCGCCGGCATTCGCCGCTTAGCGCAGGCCGTCCGACTGGAGGACGTTACCGTCACGCGCATCGGGCGTGATTTCTGTGTCGAGGGTCGGGTCGTGTACCCCTAAGATGTTCACCGGCATTATCCAAGAGATCGGGGCGGTGGCGAGGCTGGAGCGCGCCAAGGGCCTCGTGCGGCTTGCGGTCCATGCGCCGAAGACAGCCTTCCGTGTGCAGCGGCTTGAGAGCGTCACCGTCAACGGCGTCTGCTTGAGCGTCGTCGATCTGCGCCGGGGGACACTCCTGTTTGAGATGATCACGGAAACGCAGCGGGTGACGACGCTGGGGCTGCTCCGGCGCGGGGAGCGGGTGAATCTGGAGCCGAGCCTCTCGCTGTCCGATCGGCTGAACGGGCATATCGTCTTGGGTCATGTGGATGGCATGGGCCGCGTGGTGAAGCGCCGGCAGCTCGCCGGCGAACTGGTCCTTGAGATCCGGCTGGCGACAACACTCCGAGCGCTCTTGACCCCGAAGGGGCCGGTCACGGTTGATGGCGTGAGCCTCACAGTGGGACGGACACGCGGGGCATCGGCCTTCACGATCCATCTCATCCCCGAGACGCTGCGCCAGACCACGCTCAGCGCGCGGCGTGTCGGAGACCGCGTGAACATCGAGCTCGACTACATCGCCAAGCTCATCCGGCAGTTTGTTGGAGCGCGGGCAGGAGGGGCTTACTGAAAACGGAACGTCTTGATTAAGCGCTCAAATGCCTCCGAATGCCGTTCATACTCTCTCGCATCTGCGCTGTAGATCAGTTCGTAGAGGTAGGGATCTTTCTCCAGGAACAAGAGGCGGGTTTTAACGGGGATCGGGATGGCTTTCAGTTTCGGTTTATGTTGGGGTGGGATGATGAACGACGCGGTGAGATCAGTGGTTCGGATCCCCGCGACAGTCCGTTGACGCTCAGACTCGATGGTGGCGTCGTGGAACAGGTGTTGCTTATAGCTGTTGATGAGTTCCTGGACGTTGTGGTGCTTCCCTCCGAACGACTTCAAGGGCGAGCCTCGAACCGACACATAAGGCGTATAGGTGTCCTCTTCGTTTCTCGGGCCTAGCACACGCACTTGTCTGTAGACGTCGATCGTCCCGCGCTCTTCTTGTAGTTTCCAGCCCTTCGGATAGTGGAACGCAATCATGAACGCCGGGTCACTGCCCGTGTACTCTACATAGCTGCCCATTCGCCCTTCCATCCCTTCACCTCCCCTGTAAAGGGCATGACGCCTCCACAGGACTAGCATACCAATAGCAATGACCACCGCAAGTACGGAAATGACCGGGAGCGCCTTCCTCATTATCTTATCGGCTGTTCCTGTTTTTCGCCTAAATGGTAGCTGCGCCCACGAATGCACATTGACATTGAGGGCGCATTTACCCTGAGCGAAGTCGTGGTTCGACTCGCCGCGGCTCGCTCACCACGATCCTGAGCGAGGCAGCAGCCGAGTCGAAGGATCGAAGGGTTACCCTTCGATTCGCCCCGCCGGAGGCGGGGCTCACTCAGGGTAAATGGAACCACCCCATTGTTAAGATGCATAGGTGGTTCCATTTAGGTGTAGAGCGGCGTGATGTAGTCTCGGAGCGCCGCCTCTCCTTGCTTGGCCGCTTGCCATCCTTGCTCGAGCTCACGCTCAAGCCCGGGATCGATCGGGAGAAACGCTGTCCGGACACTGTCCCAGTACACGGCCTCATTCCACCAGGCCACAAACTCGATATCAACCACGGTGTTTGAGGGATCCGCCAGTGAAAGGTCAAGATACTGCAGAAAATGGGTCCCCTCATGGACCAAGATGGCCGCCAAGACGCCCGGATCCTCGTTGAGGTAGAACGGATTAAACTTAATCGGCGGGAGCGGATCAGGGGTTGCCGGAAAGGGACCGCCTGTGCCTCGTGGATCGAAAAAGGCGATCGCATCGCCGGCTCCCAAGGGAAAGTCTGTGCTGTCGCCAAAAGAGATCGGGATCCCTTTTCGTGTCAGGTCGTCCGCGACGAACTTCGCCCCTGACTCCATCACCAGCGTAAACGCCTGCGTGAGGCTGCTCACACCGACCGTTCCGGTGATATTGGCGGTGCCCGCATCAGGCCAGTCGATCCACCGGTCAGGGCTCCGTCCGATGTAGGTGAACGCGGTACCCCCCGTTCCGCCTGTGCCACCCCCTGTGCCACCCCCTGTGCCACCCCCTGTGCCATCCCCTGTGCTCCCCCCGCCGAGCCCGTCTGAGCCGCCACTTTCTCCCGTGTCGCCGCTTCCTCCCGTGCCACCCTCGCCAGAACCAATTCCACTTCCGCCACCCGAGCCCCCACCCTGAATACCTCCGGCACCGCCGCCTCCCCCGCCACCCGCAGCCCCACCAGGTCCGGCGACGCTGCCACTACCGGGTTGTCCGGTTCCAATGCCTGGGCCCCCTCCGGAACCTGTTTGTCCGGGCCAGTGGTACGTCAGGGTGCCGGTGTGATCCATAGCGACTTTCAGCGTCGGCTCATCGCGCTGGCTCTTCCGTGTAGCGATGGCCAGGAAGCCGTCCTCAGTCGCCTCGGTCACTTCGTAGTCGAAATCGCGCGCGGTCAATTGCACGTCGAGCTGAGCGTTGATCGCCGCCACATCAATGGCTTCGACGAACGTGCCGTGCTCGAGCTGGTGGAGCAGCTCTCCCTTGCGGATCGCGTCGAGACCGAGAACGGCCTCAGTGGAGCGCGCTTTCTCGACGGAGCGGGCATACAAGAAGATTCCGGCTGCCGCCAAGATGCCGATGACGACAACCACCATCAGCATCTCGAGAAGGGTTGCGGCTCGCTGGAGATCAGGGCGTTTGCGGACGGTCATCAGGGGGAGGGCGTGGTGAATGCCTCAAGCGTCTTCAGATTCTCGATGGCCGGTTCAAATTGCGGGTCCACCTGGAGCGCCTGCTGCCAGGCCACCCGGGCTGTCCCCCAGTCTTGCTGGCGCGCCGCGAGAAGACCGGCGTTCGTCAGCGTAGGGGCGCTCGCCGGTTGAAGCGCTTTAGCGTGTTCGAGGGCTTGAGCCGCGTCTTGAAACGCGCCGATCCGCGCATAGGCCAAGGCCAGACCGTTCCATGCCATGACGTGTTGAGGGTCACGCTTCACCGCCTTCTGGAAAGCGGTGATCGCTAAGTCCGGCGCGTTGGCTCGCAGCTCGAGCACGCCGAGTTGGTACCGAGCTTCGACATCCTCAGGCGCCACGTGTAAGAGCGCCTGGAGCGCCTGGCGCGCTGCCGCATCGTTGTGGAGCGCGAACAAGGTCCTAATGAGGTGGCGGAGGAATTTTGCGTTGCGCGGTTGGTGCGTATCTGCGGTGGTGTAGAGGGCATGAGCGGTCGGCATCTCGCCGTTCAGCTCATACAGTTGTCCTATCGCGTCATAGGCTTGCGCCAGGCGAGGATTGAGGGCAAGCGCATGTCCCCATGCGCTCTGTGCGCGTGGAGAATCCCGAGTCAGGGCATAGAGGCAGCCGAGATCATACCAGACGCTGGCATCGTTCGGGGCAGCCGCTGCCGCCTCTTGGTAGGTTTTGAGGGCTCCGGCAAGATCTCCTTGCCGGTACGCGCGCCACCCCGACTCGAGCAGGCCGTTGCGCGCCGCGTGATCCCCCCACGCAATCGTTGACGACATAAGAAGGACAACCAGCGGGATCAGACGTGGCGCGTGGGACATGGTCATTCAGCGGACAAGTATACCATGCGGTCTTGGTTTCACTACAGGATTGTGTTAGACTATCGACCCATCAGCGAGGACGCACGCGAATTTTTCACGGGGCGCGGCTCCCCGGCCCGCCCACGAATGCACATTGACATTGAGGGCGCAGCAGCTTGCGACCGAGCCCGCGGCGGCGGGCGACGGCCGGCCGCCCACCGCGTCCGGCATTTCGCGTCCACCCTGATGGTGGACGCTACAGGAGTCCCGACGCGAAGCGATCCCGAGCGCCAGCGAGGGAAGGCCCCTCACAGGCCGAGGGACTAGAGCGCTTGGTTCGGGACCAAGAGGACGCGAATTATTAGGATCAATATTTTCAATGAGTTACAGCGACGGACAATCCGCCGG
>CAYJWN010000110.1:0-5189 GCA_964373835.1 uncultured Planctomycetales bacterium | reverse complement strand
GATAAGACGTCCTATCTGCGAAATCAGCTTTTAGGCTACCTATCATCTGGCGATCTGTGTAATCAATGCAGATGCCTTTCAAAGAATTGCAATGTCCGGCGCCAGGCCGCGTTGGCATCCTCGTTCCGGTAGACCTCCGGACGGGTGTCGTTAAAGAAGGCGTGGTCGGCGTCTGGATAGATCATCACTTCGCCGGGCTTGCCGTACTGCGTCAATCCCTGCTTCAGACGATCCACCTCCTGCTTCGTCACCCATCCATCCTTGGCCCCGTAGTGGTACAGCACCGGGCACAGGAGCGCATCCAACGTTTCAATGGGCGGCACCTTCCCGTAGAAGACCACCGCCGTTTTGAGATCGGAGTTATGGGTCGCCATGGTCAGCGCAAGCGTGCCGCCCATACAAAATCCCATCACGCCGATCCTAAGGGAATCAATGAACGGCAGCGTCTTGAGGTATTGCGTGGCGGCATTGAAGTCGCGCAACGCCGCTTGAGAAGAGAGCGTGTTCATCAGTTGGGCGGCTTCGGCTGAATCCTTCGTCACCTTGGAGCCAAGCCGTGAGTACAGATCCAGCGCCGCCGCAGCATAGCCTGCCTCTGCGAAGCGCCGGGCGATGTCCTTGATATGGTCGTTGAGCCCCCACCACTCGTGGAGGATGATAACCGCGGGCAGGCGGCCTGACGCATCCGCGGGACGCGCCAGGAACGCCTTGACCGTGAAGCCGTCGTTGGGAAATTGAATGTTCTCGGTGGCCACCGCCGTCACGGAATCAGCCTCCGATATCCTGCAGGATCTCAGGGAACGGCTTGGCCACGCCGGTGAAGATGGGGGTGTCGCGCAGCGTGAACGTGCTGCCTTTTGTCTCCCGCAGCGCCATCACAAGATCCAAGAAATCCTGCGGCTTGTCGGTCTCAAACGCCACGACGAACTCCTGGTCATCCAGGCCGAAGGAATAGGTCGTATGCAGCCGCACCGAGGGGTACTTGTTCCCCACCTGGATGTGCTCATCCATCATCGCCTGGCGCTGCTCAAAGGGGAGCTGGTACCAGTCGCGCGTCTTGACGAAGGGATACACGAACAGGTACTTCGAGTTGGCTGGAGTAATAAACCGCCGGCGGTCCTGGTGCTCCGGATCCAGCTTGTCGACGTAGGTGGAGCGCTTGGTCATCGAGAGGTATGAGTACGGCATGGATAGATACCCCGCCATGGCCGTCTGCCGGACTGCGCCGGACATCTCCTGCAGATCTTCCAGGCGGCTGCCGACTCTCCAGATGAGAAAGTCAACGTCCGCCTTTAACCCCACCAGCGAATACGTCAGCACCATGAAGCGCTTGGCGTAGCGGTTGATGACCCCCTGGAGTTCGCCGGCCTGTTTCGTCTTGATGCCCTTTAGCTGCCGTCGCCAGACTGGATCCACCCGATAAAAGCAGAAGCTCACCAGCTGCCGCGCATCGGCCGTTGGCGTCGCTTTCTGCGATTGGACCTCTGTGTGCGTTGTCAACGTGTTCATGTCGTTCAATCGTTTCCACTATTCACTTTTCACTATTCACTAAATGAGCCGTTTATACTGTTCCAGCGGCAGCTTCCATACGGCCACGCCGCAGAAGCGGTCGCCTTCGGGACAGAACGGCTTGGCACCCGCCCGCTGACGCACCCAGCAGGGCGCCTGGAGATACCGGCCGATGGCCGGGAAGCGCTCGGTGAGCTGCAGCACTTCATCCCGTGAGGCGCTCCAGATCTCCTCCTGCGCCGTATAGCACAGCCGCTGGACCCACTTGTGATGAAAATGCAGCAGGTCGCCCGATTCCTCAAAACGGATGGGAAAGGCGTTCGGCAGCAGGTAGAGTGCGTGCTCTTCGGGAACGCCAAGATTGAGCAACCGCTCGATCGCCACCCATGTGCGCGTCATGGACCGGCGGTAATATGCTTCCGCTTCGGCGCTGGCGGCCACAAGCGGCGGCAGGATGTAGTCGGGCCGGCCGCTGATAAAGTGGCAGGCGATGATCGGCCGTGACGCAGGAATCATCCTGTGGCGCTGATCCTGCGAGTCGGCCGTGTGTGACAGCTTCTTCTTGAACGTAAAATGCGGGTGGACCATCGCCCGCGAGAGCTTGCTCAGCGTGGTCAGCGTCAGCGATTCGCCGAGATAGGGGTTCTGGGCCGGATCCATCACCATCGCGATCGCCTGCTCCGTCGAGAGCTGATCCTGCGTCAACCCGAGGACGGAGCGCACCGCCTGCGCCAATGACTCCTCGGCGTGCACCTTGTAGTCCACGAGGCGCGAGGTGACGCCCCTCAGCTCCTTGTCGAACTCTTCGATGAACCGCAGCGTGGTACCGTTGCGGGAGGCGCCGTGGAACTGCGCAAACGCCTGGTACTCCACCGTCTCTTCAAGCGGGATCGGCTCCTCGGCCAACTGCATGAAGTTGGGATCGATCTTCGAGACCTCCTCCACCATCCGCTGGACGACGAGCCGCTGCTCAAGCGGCACGTCGAACTGCTGGCACAGCCGCCAGTAACGGTGGAGCGTCAGGCCGCTGATCGTGTGGTAGAGGTGGGCGTGGGTCGCCACCGGCAGCGCATAGCGGGCTACCTCCTGGCACCGTTTCTTCACCGCGCTCGCCCACCGTTTCTCTTCAAGGCTGCGCGACGGAAAGATCCGCCGGTATTCCGCCACCACGACTGGTTCGACCAGCTCGATCAAGCGGTGGTAGGCCTCCATCTGCTCATGCACCGCGTCGAGGAAGACCGCGCGCGGCTCTTCCTCGAGCGGCGGCACGGTGAAGTTGTCCGGTTTCACCTCCACATAACGTTGTGAAACTTGTTCCGAATTGTAAAAAGGATGTGCGTGCAAAAAGGACCAGATGAACTGGCGCGAGACCTTCTCCAGCACGAACTGGAACGTCGGATGCTGGATCGTCGTGTGGTGGCCGGCCTTGTAGATGCTCTCCGCGATCCGATCGCGCTGCTCCCGCGTCTTGTCGTCTTTGCCGACGTCCTCGGGAGAGATGACCGTGGAGGAATAGCAGGTCCGTGCCGTGGCAATGGCCAGGTTGTACGGGTCCTGGAAGTAGTTCTCGAGCCGGACAACCGGCTCAGGGGTCAGCGTGGTGTGGACCGTAGTGGCTGGCATTCGACGTAGAGGAGTAGAGTAATATCTTACTCGCCCGCTGAGAACTTTTCAACGACCGCAGGCTATCGGTAAGGAAGAGCGTGGAGGCGAACCTCGGTTTTGGCCTGTTCGAACTCAGGATCTTTGTGCACAAGGATCGCGCCTAGCTGCTTCGCAGTCGCCAAGATCCAGGCATCCGCCACGGAGAGACGATAGGTCCCTTTTATTGTGGCAGCAAGCGCGATTAATTCGTCATCCACCCCAACACGCGTCACCGGAAGCCGCTGCACATAGGCGAGCACATTGGCTAAGCCGTCTTCGCCGCGCGCTTGGTAGGCTTTGTAGCCGGCCTCCATCGTGCTCATGAACGAAAGGTAGACGCTCGCCTCCCTTCGCCGCGACTTCACCAGCAACCCTTCCACGGTCTCGGCCCCAGATTCGTCACCGGAAAGCGTTAACAGTGCCGAGGTGTCCAGGAGATACCTGGGACGCTCACCGTCTGTTTTCTCCGTGCTCACGCACCCGTTCCTCCCTACGGTCGTTCAGCAAACTGCGCGTCAACCCCAATCCCTTGAACATCCCGCGAAACGCCTTGACTGGGTCCTTCGCCACAGGCACGACGCGGATGCCGCCCCCCGTGTCGACCCACACCAATTTCATGTGAGGCTTCAGGCCGTATTTTCGGCGCAAGATCGCGGGGATGGCGGTTTGCCCACGCTCGGTAATCGTTGATTCCATCTCCTCACCTCCCCATATCAAGATACATGTAAATAATATTATTTACAAGCTATTTTATATTTATTGCTTGTTAAGCTTCGAGGAGCTTTGGCGCTTCGGTGAGCACGTGGCAACCGTCCTTGGTGACCACCACCATGTCTTCAAGGCGCATGCCGCCGGAATCCAGATAGTAGAGGCCCGGCTCGACTGTGACGACCATCCCGGCCTTCAGGAGATCGGGCTTTGCGCTCACCCGCGGCGGCTCATGGATTTCAAGACCGACGCCGTGGCCCGTCCCGTGGAAGAATCCCTGCATCCGGCCGCCCTGCTCACCGGTCTTGAAGCCCAACGAATCGAAATAGTCGAGGATCGCCTTATGCACTGTGGAGCCATCCACGCCGTCTTTGATCATCCGGTAGGCGATTGCTTGGCCTTCTTTCACGGCATTGAACATCCGCTGCACTTTATCCGACGCTGTGCCCTTCACGATGGTGCGGGTAATATCGGCAAAGTAACGGCTGCGAGCATGCTGGGGGAAGACGTCGATGACGATGGGCTCGTTGGCTTTGAGCGGTCCGGAGCCTTCGTTGTGCGGGTCCACCGCCTGCGCGCCAGACGCCACGATGGTGTGCTGGGCCACGCAGTCCCGTTCCATCATTGTCAAATGCATCGCCTTGCGCAAGAGCTCCGCGGTCAACGGCTTGCCCCCGATCCACAGGGTGTCATCCGGCTTGATCTCGCTGTTGCGGATGAGCTCGATGGCGACGGCCAGCGCCTCTTCGGTGATCCGCAGCGACTGGATTAGAAACGCGACCTCTTCCTCCGACTTGATCATGCGCTCCGGGAAGAACGGATCAGGTGTCGGCGTGATGCTGTAGCCGCGCTTTCGCAGCGCATCAGCATACATCACGCTGAAATCGCTGGGGACTTCCACCGACGTTACCGAGCGGCCTTTGAGCAGCTCGTCAACCACGTCCATCATGGTCGGCTCAGCGACCCCACGCTGTGTGACCTGCTTCGACAGCTTGGAGTAGGAGAGCACCTCGTTGACCTTCGCCTGGGCCCTGGCACGGTCCACCTCCAGGTCGCTCATCACGAGCAGGCGGCGGCCGTCAACCTGCGCAAAAATGAAGGGGTCGGGCGCAAGGAAGCGGCTCGCGTAATAGAGGTCCGCGTTGCGCTCGCTGTCGGCGATGATCAGCTTAGCAGTACTCATGACGTCTCCGGCGAAGGGAGTAGTAGCATAACACACTCATTCGACCCTCACCAGTACAGCGGCGTGTCCTACTCCGCCGTTGCTTCATAGGGCGGGTCCTGTCACGGGCTGCACTCGCCGGACCGCTTGGCCCGCCCCGCCGTGG
>CAYJWN010000109.1:0-5260 GCA_964373835.1 uncultured Planctomycetales bacterium | reverse complement strand
ACCCTGGTTCGACTCGCTACGCTCGTGCTTCGACTTCGCTCAGCACTTGCCCCGAGCAAAGCCACAGGCCGAGTCGAGGGGCTCGCTCACCATCCTGAGCGACTCCGCTATAGCTAACTGGGCGGAGGAGTCGAAGGATTACACGCTTCGGCTGAGGCGGTAAGGATCAAGCAGTTGCTTGGCGGCACGTGGGGCAAGCAGGCGATGCTGGATCACAAGCTCCAGGGGACTCTTGCCGGTCTTCAACGACTCCTTCGCCACCATCGCGGCCTTGAGGTAGCCGATGTGCGGGTTGAGCGCCGTCACCAAGGCCAGGCTCCGATGCGCAAGCGCCTCACACCGGGCCTTGTTCGCCGTGATGCCGTCGATACAGCGCGATGCCAGCACCTTGCTGGCGTTCGTCAACAGGTGAATCGCCTGCAGGAGGTTGTAGGCGACCACCGGCATCATCACGTTGAGCTCAAGCTGGCCGGCCTGAACGGCAAACGCCACCGTCGCGTCATGCCCCAGCACTTGAAAGCCCACCATGTCGACCATTTCGGGAATCGTCGGGTTCACCTTCCCCGGCATGATGGACGACCCTGGCTGGACCGCGGGCACATTGATCTCGCCGAAGCCGGTGTTCGGGCCGGAGGCCATCAGCCGTAGATCATTCGCGATGCGGATCAGCTCCAACGCATAGACGCGGAGGCTGCCGGACAGCCGCCCAAAATCGCCGAGGCTCTGCATGCGCTCCATCCTGTCCTCGGCAGGACGCAGTGCAAGGCGCGTCCACTGGCGCAGGGCGCGGATGGCCAACAGTCGATACCGGGGATGGCTATTCATCCCCGTGCCGACGGCCGTCCCCCCCAGATTGAGCTCATGGAGCGCGCGGGCCGTCGATGCAAAGTGTGCGCGCGCCCGCTCAACTGCCAGCGCATACGCGCCGAATTCTCGGCCCAAGCGAACCGGCACCGCGTCCTGCAGGTGGGTGCGACCGGATTTGACGATGCGGTCGAACTGGCGGGCTTTGCGACGCAGCGAACCCTCCAGCTGCTGTATGGCCAGGTCGAGGGCCGGCAGCGCCATCAGGCAGGCCAGGCGCATGGCCGTCGGGAAGGTGTCGTTCGTGGACTGCGCCATATTGATATGGTCATTGGGACGCAGGTACTTATAGGTGCCCCGCTTCGCCCCCAATAGCTCATTGGCGCAGTTCGCCACCACCTCGTTCATGTTCATGTTAAACGAGGTCCCTGCCCCCGCCTGATACACATCGACGACGAACTGATCGCTGAACCGGCCCTTGAGCACTTCATCGCAGGCGCGGCTGATGGCCAAGGCGTGACGGCGCGGCAGCGTCCCGACGGCCGCATTGGCCTGGGCGGCCGCCTTTTTGATCAGGGCGTACGCGCGCACCATCTCGGAGGGCAGGCGCAACCCACTGATGGGAAAGTTTTCGACGGCGCGGAAGGTCTGAATGCCGTAGTAGGCGGACGCCGGGACGCGCTTGGTCCCCAGCGAATCTTTTTCGAGACGTGTCTTCATTTAAAAAGGATTACACAGATTCGCGAGTTAGCCGACCGTCGAAGAGCTGATTACGCCGATAAGACGTCTTAATCTGTGAAATCAGCAGTGAAGCTGTCGGATATCTAGCGATCTGTGTAATCCTATCAATCAAACTCAGAAAAGATTTCCTCCAGCCTCGGTCTGCTGGCCGCCTGCGCTTTCTTGATGGTCTCCGCCACCCCTTCCTCGAACGTGGGACGGCGTTCCTGATAGAAGACCCCGAGCGCGATATGGTCGGTCTGCAGCGCCAGCTCAAAGGCCTTCGCCCGGCTGGTGGCGTCATGGTCCCTCGGCACTTCCGTCAATCGCGGAGGAATCACCTTATACGTGTTGTAGAACGTGATGCAGGGGCTGATCACATTCACAAACGCAAACCCCTTGTGCTCGATGGCCTTCGTGATCAACTCTGCCAGCTCCCTCGGCTTGCCCGAATAGCCTTGTCCCACAAACGTGGCGCCATACGCGATCAGCATGGCCAGGGGGTTGAGCGGCTGCTCAATATTGCCGTAGGGGGTGGACCCGGCCTGGAAGCCAACCTGCGACGTGGGCGAATACTGTCCTTTGGTGAGGCCGTAGGTCGAGTTGTCCATGATGAGGTAGGCGATGTCCGGGTTGCGCCGCGCCGCGTGCGGGATATGTCCGCCGCCGATGGCAAACCCATCCCCATCGCCTCCGACGCCGATCACCTGCAGCTCGGGATTCGCCAGCTTCACCCCCAGCGCCACCGGCAGCACCCGCCCGTGGACGCTGTGGAACCCGTAGGACTTGATGAAGCCGGGCGTGCGGCCGGAACAGCCGATCCCTGAGACCACCACCAGATCCTTGGGATTGATCTTCAGGCCCGCCAGCGACTTGTAGAGCGAGTCCAGCACCCCGAAATCGCCGCAGCCGGGGCACCAAATGGGGTGCTCGTCGGTCTTATAACTTTGCGGTGTGAGCTCGCTGACCGTCGTGGACATGCGTGGCGACCTCCTCAATCTTGTCGAAGATTTCCTTTGGCGTAAAGGGCAATCCGATGCACTTGTTGAACTGGATAAAGTCGTACGCGAAACGCTTGCGCAGCAGCGTCGCAAACTGCCCCGAGTAGTTCACTTCCGGCATGATGATCGCCTTGGTCCCTTCCATGAAGGCTTTCAGCTTCGCCAGCGGCTGCGGATAGAGGATCTTCGGGTGCAGCGCGCCGACGGAGTAGCCCCGATCCAGCGCCATCTGCACCGCTTCGCGGATGACCCCTTCGGTCGAGCCCCATCCGATAATGCCGATCTCGGGATGCGGCTCGCCGTAGGCTCTCACCAGATCGTTCGCAATCGCTTCCACCTGCACGAACTTCCCGTACCGTTTCTGGGTGGCGTGCAGGTGGTTCTCGTGATTCGACGCCGCGGGATAGCCGCCCTCATCATGCTCCAACCCTTCCGCCACATAGCCGCCGCCCTCCATCCCGGGAATCGACATCGGGGAGATATGGTCGGCGGTGTAGCGGTAGCGTTTGTAGTTGACCAGCTCAGTGGCCGCGGGCTTGCGCCGCTCGATGACCGGCACGCGGGTGGGATCAAACACGGGGACCGTGGCCTTGCGGTGGCCGAGCGACGCGTCGGAGAGCACCACCACCGGCATCTGGAACTGCTCGGCGATGTTAAACGCCCGCATGATGCCGTAGAAACAGTCCTCGACGCTCGTCAGCGCCATCACGATGCGGGGGCAGTTGCCGTGCCCGCCGTAACAGGCCAGGTACAGATCGCCCTGTTCGGTTTTCGTGGGCATGCCGGTTGAGGGTCCGACCCGCTGAACGTCGATGATCACCGATGGGATTTCCGCCGCAACGGCCAGCCCCATCATTTCGGTCATCAGCGAGAATCCCGGGCCGGACGTGGCGGTCATCGCCTTCTTGCCGGCGAAGGAAGCTCCCAACACAACCCCGACCGCGGAAATCTCATCTTCCGTTTGGACGACATACCCGCCCAGCTTCGGCAGCTCTTTGGCGAGGAACTCCATGATGTCCGTTGCGGGCGTAATGGGATAGCCCGCGTAGATCCGGCAGCCGGCCGCGATGGCGCCGAGCGCCAGCGATTCATTGCCGGAGAGGATCAGCTCCTTCGTCTCGCGCGGGCCGCGTCCCAATCGAACCGGGTCGCGCTTCGCCTGCTGCTTGATGTAGTCGGCGCCCACGCGCAGCGCCAGCAGGTTCTTCTGGACAACCACCTCCCCCTTGCGGCCAAATTTTTCTTTCAGGAGCGCCTCGAAGGTCTCGAAGGGGATGTCAAAGAGCTGCGAGCAGACCCCCAGCGCCACGATATTCTTCGTGAGTTTGACGCCGACCTTCTCCGTCGCCAACGAGGTCAATGGGATGCCATAGAACACCAGGGAATCCGTGGAGGGTGGGGTAAAACTGTCAGCATCGTAGAGGACGACGCCGCCCGAACGCACATCCTTGACGTGTTTTTGGTACGCTTCTTCGTTGAAAGCGATCAGCACATCCACGGTCGCCCCGTACGAGAGCAGCAGCTTGCCCGAGGCGCGCACCTGGAAGTTGGCGTGGCCGCCCTTGATCTCGGCGGGATAGGTCCGGAAGGTATAGATTTCAAACCCGGACCTGGCCAGGGCCACCGTCAGCATCTCCCCGGTGCTGATGACCCCTTCACCGCCTTCTCCTCCGACGCGAAAGACGTAGTCGACCATTACGCGCTCACCACATCCGTTGGTTGTCGAGTGCCATCACAGGCATCACGGTCCGTCGTCCAGGTCGTGCCATCAACCCAAAACTCCAAGCGACCCCCCTCGGGCAACTTCTCTTCCTTGGTATGCTGGAGGATCAGCGATACCGCAATCGCCCGGCTCTCCTCGGTGGACGTCCCGGCGACGAGGGCGGCCGGACCCGCGAATTTCGGCCGGATACAAGTATACCCGGTGTCGGCATGCCCCTCCAATAGCAGGTTCTCGAGCTCGTTGCGGCCCACGATAACCTTGGTGTTCGGCCCGATGCGGAAGTGTCGGCCGACGGTCAAGAGCTCCATGTCCTTGGTCGTCGGCCGCTCCTCGTGCTCAAAAAGATCCCGTGCCTTTTTGGCGAAGTGCTCATCCGTCAGCAGGCAGCCGCCTGCCGGCGTCGAATACTCGGTGATGCCTTCCCCTTTGGCCAGCGCCAGCTGCTCATGGCGCGATCGGCCCGCCAGGCGCAACAGCCGCTGCCGGTCGACCACCCCGAGCAGCTCCGGCAGCGTCGGATCCAGCAGCTGCGCTGAAAGCGGGCGCAGCAGCAGCCCCTCGAGGCCGCTTTCGGCTTCGATGAGTGAAAGGGGCCGGCGCATTTGTGACATGGGGCGCTGTCCCAAGACCTCGCCGGTGACCACGAAGCCGGCTTTGATCTCCTCCATGTAGCGTTTGGCGATGCGGAACATGTAGATGCGGCAATCGACGCAGGGGTTCATGCCGGATCCGTAGCCATACTTGGGCGTGCGGATCACGTCGAGGTACGCGTCGCCCACACCCAGCACCATGAGGGGAATCCCCAGCTGCTGGGCACAGCCTTGAGCCTTCTCCTTTTCGCAGCATCCCCAACTCATCGACAGGTACAGACCGTGCACCTCGATGCCCTGCTCGAGCATCAGCTTCGCGGCGAGCGCGCTATCGAGCCCGCCGGAAATAAGTGCGACGCACCGTCGTTCCATATGAGTCATAAATGTTCAGAAGTCAGAGGTCAGAGAAGTCTGACTTCTGA
>CAYJWN010000108.1:0-5448 GCA_964373835.1 uncultured Planctomycetales bacterium | reverse complement strand
TGCTGCATGAGCGGGATGCGCTCATCTACATGGACGGGGCGAACATGAACGCGCTCTTGGGCATTGCGCGCCCCGGCGACATGGGCGTCGACCTCTTGCAGCTCAACCTGCATAAGACGTTCTCCACGCCGCATGGGGGCGGCGGCCCGGGTGCCGGCCCGGTGGGCGTGATCAAGACGCTGGAAGACTTTCTACCGGTGCCGCGCGTGCGCAAACGCGGCGCGACATTCGTGTGGGATGAGCGCAGCCGCGCGACGGTCGGACGCGTCCATGGATTCTACGGCAATGTCGGGGTGCTCGTGCGGGCCTACGCCTATATCCGCACCCTGGGGCGCGAGGGCCTCATGCGGGCGAGCGAGACCGCGATCGTCAACGCCAACTACCTCAAAGCGAAGCTCCAAGACGTGTTCCCGGTGCCCTACGACGACCATTGCATGCACGAGTTCGTGGCGACGTGCAAGGCGCTGAAGGCGCACGACGTGACCGCGATGGATGTGGCCAAGCGGCTCCTCGACTACGGCTTCTACGCCCCGACGGTCTATTTTCCGCTCATCGTCGAAGAGGCGCTGATGGTTGAGCCGACCGAAACGGAATCAAAGGAAACGCTGGATCAGTTTGCGCACGCGATGCTCAGCATTGCCCAGGAGGCTCAAACCAATCCTGAGCTGGTGCGGCGCGCGCCGCAGCGAATGGCCGTTGACCGGCTGGATGAAGTCAAGGCGGCGCGCGAGCCGAACTTACGATGGGTACCATCAGTTCAATTCGTAGGTACCTGATGTTTAGTCCGTAGTCCATAGACCGTAGTCCATAGCAAGCGGGTTTGGCTACCGACTACCGACTACGGACTATGGACAAGAGGGAATCCTGGAGCGATGCGGGTCAACGGCTGGCGCATTCTGATCGATCAGGGTCGTCCTGCGCAGGACCAGATGGCCTGCGATGTGGCGCTGGCCGGTGAGCCGATTCCGACCCTGCGACTGTTTCGCTGGGATCCCCCGGCGATCTCGCTGGGGTTCAAGCAGCCGCCTCCGGCGTGGTGGCAGCCTCACGCTTGGAAGGCAGCCGGGCTTGCGCACGTCGAACGACCGACGGGCGGCGGCATCGCGTTCCACGGCAGCGACGTGTCGCTCTCCGTGATCGTGCCGCGGGCGCTGGATCTTCCGCTCGCCGTCCTCATGCGGGCGGTGTGCGCAAGTGCCGTGGAGGTCTGCCGCGCCTATGAGGTTGACGCCAGCCCGTTGCTGGACGTTCCGGCGACGGCACGCATCACCTATTGTTTGGGTGAGGTCAGTTCCTATGCGGTCACGATCAACGGGAAGAAGGTGGCGGGCTTCGCCCTGCGGCGCTACCCACAGACCTGGTTGATTCAAGGCTCGCTCTTGGTGCGGACGCTGCCGACGGCATTGGCGCGGGCGATTCCCGCGACGGTGAGGTCGCAACTTCAGACACGCGCGATCTCGCTCGCTGAGGCGGCGCAGAGGCCGGTTCATGAAGCCGACGTGGTGGAGGAGTGGAGCCGGCACTGGCCGGCTTGGTGGGGTGAGATCACTTCGCTCAGGGTTCAGGGGTCGGGGTTCTGGGCAAGTGCCCCGAGCCCAGAGCCCCCAGCCCAGAGCCCCGTGGCTTTTGGTCACTTCTGATGCGGTGTGACACCTGTAAGCAGGAGAGCGAGGTCCTGATGCGCGTGGTCATCGCCAAGGATTACAACCGCAGCCTGTCGCGGCCGGTCTTCAACTGTCCAAGCTGTTTTGAGAAAAAAGAGCGGTCAAAGAACGCTCGAGGACGATGATCACAACACTGGTTGGCAACTATCCAAAGGTGGGCGAGAAAGCGTACGGCACGAAACTGATCGGCGCGATCACGAAGTGGCAGCGCAAGGAGCTGACCGACGCCCAGCTGGAACAGACCTGCCGCGAGATCACCGGCGCCGTGATCCAGGAACAACAGGCGGCAGGGCTGGATCTCGTGACCGACGGGCAGATTCGCTGGGAGGATCTCGTGACGCCGGTGGCCAGGCGCCTTGCAGGATTTGAGATCAACGGGCTCTCGCGCTGGTTTGATAACAACACGTACTCCCGGCGGCCCATCCTCCATACAGCTCCGGCTCGGACCGGCCCCCTTCTCGTTGAGGAGTACCGATTCGCATCGCGCAGCGCCCATACACCGGTCAAAGCGGTGCTCCCGGGGCCGTATACGTTCGCCGTGGTGAGCGAAGACCGCCACTACAAGAAGCTTCGCCCGTTCGTGATGAAGCTCGCCGAGATCCTGAACGCCGAAGCCCAGGCGCTGGCGGCGGCCGGCGCCCCCCTCGTCCAGTTTGATGAGCCGGCGCTGGGGTTTGGCAAGCCCGACGTGAAGCTGGCGGTGGACGCGCTGGGCGTGGCCGCGCGCGGGGTGAAAGCGAAGACCGCGGTCTACACCTACTTCGGGTCGCTCAACGGGTGGCTTGAGCCGCTCTTGCGCGCGAAGGTGGACGTGCTCGGCGTTGACGTGGTCTCCGACCCCAAGATGCTGGGACGGCTGACGCGGCTGAAGATCACGAAGGAACTGGCGCTCGGCTGCCTCGATGCGCGCAACACCAAGCTCGAATCGGTCGGAGCGCTGCACGCGATGTTTCACGTCATCAAGAAACGGGTGCCGTTGGACCGCGTCTATGTGAACCCCAACTGCGGGCTGGAGTTTCTGCCGCATGCCCAGGCGCTGGCCAAGGTGAAGCGGCTGGTGGAAGCCGTCCGCTCGTTTCGCTGAAGCCAAACACAATCTTAGCTCTGGGCTGAGGGCTCTGGGCTGGGGGCAATTGCCCTGAGCCCCGAACCCTGAGCCCCGAGCAAACAGGAGGTTTTGATGTTGTTGACTACGTCGGTCGGCAGCCTGCCGAAGCCGGACTACCTCGTGACGGCGCGCAGCCAGGCGCGCAAGGGCGAGATCGACGCCAAGGCGCTGCGCGCGCTCGAAGAGCAGGCCACGCGGGAGTGGATCAAGATCCAGGAGGAGATCGGCATCGACGTCATCGTCGACGGGGAGCAGTACCGCGGCGACATGGTGGCGTATTTCGCCGAGCACCTCGCCGGCTTCAAGGAGAGCGAGCTCGTGCGCTCCTACGGCAATCGGTACTACCGCAAGCCCATCATCGTCGGCAAGATTGCGCGACCAAAGCCCATCACCGTTGAGTGGTGGACATTTGCGCAACGCCTGACGGCTCGGCCGGTGAAGGGCATGCTCACCGGACCGTATACCATCATGGACTGGTCGTTCAACGAGTACTACCCCTCGCGCCGGGCGGCGACGCTGGCGATCGCGCAGGTCATCCGCGAGGAGGTCAAGGACCTGGAACGGGTCGGGGCGCAGTACATCCAGGTGGATGAGCCGGCGATCTCCACCCGACCCGAAGAGATGGATCTGGCGATCGAGGCGCTGGGCATCGTGACGAAGGGGATCAAGGCGAAGACCCTGACCCACATCTGCTACGGCGATTTCAAGACGATCGGGCCGAAGCTCCACCGGCTGCCGGTGGATCAGATTGACCTGGAGTTCGCCAACCGGAACATGGAGCTGCTGGACTTTTTCAGGGGCAAACGGTTTCCAAAGGAGATCGGCCTTGGCGTGGTGGATGTCCACAGCCACCGCATCGAGTCGAAAGCAGAGGTCATCCACAACATCCAGCGGGCGCTGGCGGTCTTCAAACCGGAGCAGATCTACGTGGATCCGGACTGCGGCCTCAAGACCCGCTCTCCGAAAGAGGCGGTCGACAAGCTCCGCGTGATCGTCGAGGCCGCACGCGATGTCCGCGAGGGGCTCAACGGCAGCCTGCGCCAACGCACGCGGCGAAGCCGTTCCCGCGCGAGAGCCATAGCGCGCTGAGGGTTAAACCGGTACCAGGTACCGGGCTACCGTTTCGGTACCTGGTACCAGCAATGATGACGATTCGCGATCTGATTGAGCGCAAGCTTCAGGGGCGGAAGATCACGATGCTCACCGCCTACGATTACCCCGTGGCGAAATTGGTGGATGAGTCGGGCGTCGATATCATTCTGGTCGGCGATTCGCTGGGCATGGTGGTGCTCGGCTATGAGACCACCACGCCGGTGACGATGGATGAGATGATCCATCATGCCAAAGCGGCCCGGCGGGGCGTCTCACGGGCGCTGCTGGTCGGTGACATGCCGTTTCTGTCGATCCGCTCCTCCACCGCCGCCGCGGTGAGGGACGCGGCGCGGTTTACGCAGGAGGCTGGCTGCGATGCGGTCAAGATCGAATGGAAGCAGGGCATCGAAGACGTGGTCAAGGCGATTGTCGATGCCGGCATCCCCGTGATGGGCCACGTGGGGTTGACGCCGCAGACGGCCGCCTCAGAAGGGGGGTTCGGACTGAGGGGCAAGGATGCGGAGTCGGCGTCCCGCATCATCGCGCAGGCGATTTCGCTCGAGGAGGTCGGCTGCTTCACCATGGTGCTGGAGTGCATTCCCGATCTCGTGGCGCAGGAGATCACGCGGCGGCTGCGCATCCCCACGATCGGCATCGGCTCCGGGCCGCATTGCGACGGGCAGGTCGTGGTCACCTACGATCTCATCGGGCTCTTTGAGCGGTTCAAGCCGAAATTCGCGAAACGCTACGCGAACGTGGCCCAGATCATCCGGCAAGCCACCGCAGCCTACATCCAAGACGTCAAGGCAGGGCGCTTTCCTGGCAAAGACGAGACCAGTTCTATGTCGCCGGAGGAATTAGCCAAGCTGAAGCGAGCGCTCGGGTCGGATTAGGATGATAAAAGCCTATTACCCGCTGTGTGCCGACTTGACGGGGCGCCGCTGCGTCGTCGTCGGCGGTGGGCTCATCGCCCAGCGAAAAGTCACCACGCTCCTTGGATACGGGGCGAAGGTGACGGTGGTCAGCCCGGCAGCGACCCAGCGGCTTAAGCGCTATGCTCGGCAGGGCAGGATTCGCTATCTTCCGCGCCGGTTTCGTCCGACAGACCTCCGGGGGGCGTGGCTCGTCTATGCCGCGACCAATGAGCAGGTGATCAACGCGCTCGTGTACCGGACGGCGGAGCGGCTTCGCATCTTCACGAACGTCGTGGATCAAAAACCGCTGTGCTCCTTTATCGCGCCGGCCATCTTCAAGCGGGGGCCGCTGACCATTGCGGTCAGCACGGGCGGCGCCAGCCCTTCATTGGCCAAAAAACTGCGGCAGGAACTCGGGCGGCGCGTCGGCGCCGACTACGGCTCGATGGTGAAGCTCTTGAGCGGGCTGCGGGGGATCGCAAAGCAGAAACTGCCGAGCTATCGCGACCGCAAACGGTATTTCGACCGTGTGGTCAACGGCCGGGTGTTTGCGCTGACGCGGGCCGGCAAGCCGGCGGCGGCGCGCCGCGCAGCCCTTAAGCTATTGGATGAACACGCGCGAAATAACCAATAACCAAATCCCAATGACCAAACAAATTCCAAGCACCAA
>CAYJWN010000107.1:0-5451 GCA_964373835.1 uncultured Planctomycetales bacterium | reverse complement strand
GGAAACGGGCGGGGCGCCAGTGTGGGAGGAGATCCAAGTCAACGTCCCCTTGAGCAAGGGTCACTTCAGCGTCTTGCTCGGCCAGAAGACCCCGCTGACCGGGATGGACTGGAGCCAGCCACAGTGGCTGGGGGTGCAGGTCAACGCTGAGCCAGAGCTGGCCCCCCGGCAGCGGATTACGAGCGTGCCGTTGGCCGTCCGTTCTGAGATGGCCGAGCGGCTGACGGTGCCCGTCGCGACATCCAATATCACGGATGACGCCAGCCGCCTCGTGCCCCCCGGCGCCGTGATCCTTTGGACCGCGCCGACATGCCCGGCGGGATATACCCGCCTCTCTGCGCTCGACGGCAAGTTCCTGGTGGGGGCTGCATCGTTTAGCGCGGCGGCCGGCGGATCCAATACACACTCTCACGGATCAGGCACCTACACGGCGCCAAACCACACTCACTCCATCTCTGGCTCGCATGCGCATACCTACTGGTCTGATGGAAATGCCGACGCGAGATCGACGGCATCAAGCGGACCGGGGACTAGCACCAATGCCAGTGGCGGAGACGCCATTTCTGGGGTCTCAGCCTCCACAGATAGCCGGCCGGAGTTTGCGACGGTGCTCTTATGCCAAAAAGACTGACGCAGTTTTTTCTTAGTGCTTATTGCTTAGTGCTGAGTGCTATCCCTGCGTGGTCACAATCCAGCAACGCCACCTACACGCTCATGCAGGAAACGATCACCTCCGGCGGCGGCCAGATCGGCGGCGGCAACCCGATGCAGGCGCAGACGGCCCTGGGGCTGCCAATCGGGGGTAGCGCCTCAAACGGCACGTTCACCGTGCTCGGCGGAGCCGGCATGATGCCCCAGCCCGGCGTCACGCCGATCACGATGACGATCACGGTGACCGGTTCGGTCAGCGATCCAGCCGCGACCGTCACGATCAACGGCAAGCCTGCGTCGGTCTCCGGCACCACGTTCTCGGCGCCCGTCGAGCTCCTGCTGGGACCCAATACAATGACCGCTCAGGCAACCGATGCCCTTGGCAATACGGCGTCGGTCACCATCACGGTGATCCTGGACCTGCCGGCGGAACAGAAAGAGCCCCGCTTCTCGATTACCGTCCAGGGCGCCGTCGATGACCCAACAGCCGTCGTGACCGTCAACGAGGCGCCGGCTGTGTCTTTAAACGGGCAGTTCTCCGCGTCGGTGCCGGTTACAAGCGGCCTGAACACCCTGCGGGCGGTCGCAACGGATAGCGGCGAAAACAGCGCCTCGGTGTCGATCCGCGTCTTCGTGCCGCCTGCCACGTCCCGGCCGCCGATGCCGACCGTCGGCACGGTGGGCGATCCCCTCCCTGCGGTGACGACGCAATCCAGTATCACCGTTGGTGGCACGAAGACTGCCGGAACGTCGATCTGGATCAACGGACAGCAGCAAGTCGCGCTGGGCGATGCCACGACGTGGACGGTGACGATCCCGCTGGTTGAGGGTGACAACCGCTTCGCCATTGTCGCCAAGGATACCGCCGGCACCTCAAGCGCCGCTGTGACAGTCAACATCGTCGTGGATACTGTGCCCCCGGTCATCACCCTCCCCGCCACGCTCAAGACGAACCTCAATCCCTTCCCGCTTACCGGGCAGGTGGACGACAGCCTCACGCGCGTGCGCGTGGGGAGCGTGGATGCCACGAATACGATGGGCGTGTTTACCGCCACCGTTCCCCTCACCCAAAGCCAGACCACGCTGACGGTGACAGCCACGAGCCCCAACGGCTTCACTGCCACGAAAACGGTGACCGTGACGCTGGGGACGATCCCCACCCTCCAGGTGGCCCTGCCCGCCGACGGCAGCAAGCTCTACGCCGGCGCCGCCGTGACGTTGCAGGCGAGCGCCTCGGATGCCGAAGGCGACCCCATCCAGTTCCACTTTGCGATCGACGGGACGCCGATGGCGGACTGGGCCGCCAGCTCCTCGATGTCTTGGACGCCCGCGCAGAGTGCGACGGGGCAGCACACCGTGACGATCCGCGCTCGGGACGACTACGGGGGCTCCGCGGATCGGCACAACGACGTCTGGGTGCTCCGCTCGCCGGTGCAACATCCCTAACCATGGACATCCCATGGACATCCGGGTGATACGATTCGTCAGATCGGATACGGACGGCGCGCTGAAGGCGTTTTGCGACGTCTCGCTCGGCAACCGCGTGCTCATCAAGGGCATTCGCATCGTGGAGGGCCGCACCGGCCCGTTCATCAGCATGCCCCGGCAACAGAGCAAGACCGGTAAGTGGTACGACAGCATCGTCCCGCTCTGCCCGGACCTCAGGGCGCGGCTTCATCAGACAGTTCTGGACGCCTACAGGAACTTGGACGCGAGCCCCACAACTGACCCGGAGGCCACGCCATGAACCGTGCATGTCGATCCACCACGCGACTCGTGTGGCCCCGTATTCTGCCCAGCCTTTCCTTCGTGCTGAGTGCTTATAGCTTAGTGCTAATGATGGGCACGTATGATGCGATGGCCCAGGTGCCTGCGCTCATCCGCTACCAGGGCCAGGCGGTGGACGCGAATGGGGTGCCGCTTGAGGGGCCGTATACCCTGACCCTTCGGCTCTACCCGGTGGAAACGGGCGGGACGGCGCTGTGGACAGAGGTCCAGGCGAATGTCCCCCTGAGCAAGGGCCACTTCAGCGTCCTGCTGGGCCAGGTCACGGCCCTCACCGTGATCGACTGGAGCCAGCCGCTGTGGCTGGGATTGCAGGTCAACCAGGAGCCAGAGCTCAGCCCCCGCCAGCAGATCACGAGCGTGCCGCTGGCGCTGCGAGCGGAGAAAGCGGAGCAGCTCACCCAACCGATCACGCCGGCCCTCATCACGCCGCAAGGCGCCGGCAGCGGGCTGGATGCCGATACGGTGGATGGGAAACACGCTACCCAACTCCTTGATCGCGCTAACCATACAGGCACTCAGCCGTCTTCCACAATTACCGGCACATTTGTTCCTTCAGTCATTAGCCCCCAGGGGTCTGGCAGTGGCTTAGACGCCGATACTGTGGATGGCTTACACGCCAGCCAACTCGTCACGCCTCGTGGAACCCCACTGCATCTCTGTCCTGACAGGTATGTCTACGGTAGCAGGAATGGTACAACCTGCAACGGGCAAGTGACCCCAGCGTCAAGCTGCTCATATTCAGTTTGTTCCGCTGTCGATAGGTATGGCAACCCGGCAAATTGCGGCTCTGCACAAACATCGTGCTCCCCAGCTGGCTACTTGATGCCTTGAAGCAGATGCGATGACTACACGATTCAGTACGGCACACCGAGGGCTCGCAGGACTATTAGCCCTATCGCTATTTACCATTCAGTTGGTGCTGCCTTCTCCCGCTAATGCCTCCCACCTCGGCTCCTCCACTGCCTCCGCGGGATCGGCGCCGCCGCCGGGGGTGAGCGCGGTCCAAAGTTTTCAGCCGGATCTGTTCACCGGATGGGCGATGATGTTAATCTCCACCCTTAAGCCGCAAAGCGAGCACAACAGGGCAGAAGGAGACGGTGAGCTGAAGGAGTCCAGTACGCAGAGCAGAGATCGACTACGAGGGGACCCTCAGAGGAGCTTTACGAACTCGTCGCGGGTCAAACCGGCTTGGTCCAGGATGGCCAATAGAGTGCCGCGGGGGATGTCCGTTCCATGCGGCACGATCACCAACAGAATCTTCCCACTCGCGTCGTGTTTGACGAACGCTCGATGGCTGCCCTTGCCGCGATCCGGAGCTTCCGTGAAACCTGCCCTGCGCAGCACCTGGATGATCGCTCGAGAGGAGAGCGACGGCAGCCGCATCAGGTCAGGGCAATTTCAAGGGGTGTGGTATAGCGCGTCTCGGAGGTTAGCGTGGGTTCAACGAAGTCCAGGAGGCCGAGCTTCTTGGCATTGGACAGGTAGAGCTCAACAGCTTCGGTTAGTGCGGTCCGTGCTTTCTCAGGCGTGGCGCCGTATGAAGCCACCCCAAGCTCAGGACACTTGGAGACGTAGCGTTTACCTTCTTTCCAAATCACGGCCGTCAGGTGATAGCGTGTCATCTTGGCTCGAGTATAGCAGGAAACCGATCCTCTGGCAAACACGGAGCCTCGACGTCACATGAACCGTGTCCCCTCGATCGCTCAACGCCTGATGGCGGCAGCCACCGCAGCCGCCTTCGCTGCAACGCAATTGGCACTCCCACCCCCCGTCGAAGCCTCGCATCTTGGCTCCTCCACGGCCTCAGCGGGATCGGCGCCGCCGCCGGGGGTGAGCGCGGTCCAAAGTTTTCAGCCGGATCTGTTCACCGGGCGCGCGACGACGTCGATCCCGATTGCGATCCCACCGGGACGCAAAGGTCTGCAGCCCAGCCTGGGCCTCACGTACTCCTCGTCCGGACGCAACGGGTGGGTTGGCGTCGGCTGGGGTCTCGATGTCGGCTACGTCGAGCGCAGCACGAAAAATGGCGTGCCGAAGTACGATGCCACAGACCCCTACACCTTCATGTTCCAGGGCGTCGCATCCGACCTGGTGAAGATCCCTGACGGAACATACCGGGCGAAGGATGAGGGCTTGTTCCTGCGCTTCGAATTGAAGGGCGCCTCAGGCTGGGAGGTCCGCGATAAATCCGGCACGCGGTATCTCTTTGGACAAACCGCGGCCTCACAGATCGAGAACCTCGGTCAGGTCTTCCGCTGGTGCCTGGAGAAGGTCATCGACACCAACGGCAACAACCTGACGTTCTCCTACACGAAAGACCAGGGGCAGCTCTACCTGAGCCGCATCACGTATACCGGCCACGAATCCTTAGCCCCAGCGCCAGCCAACCAGGTCGATGTCATCCTGGAGGCTCGCCCCGATGTCGAGACGACGTATCGCAGCGGCTTCGCGGTCACGACGGCCAAGCGTCTCAAGACCATCGAAACGCGCGCGACCGTGAACAGCGTGCTGTCACTGGCCAGACGCTATCAACTGACTTATCTCCAAAGTGCTCGCACCGGTCGCTCGCTCCTTGCCAGTGTCCAGCAGTTCGGCACCGATGGCACCACCAGCCTGCCCGCGACGACCTTCACGTACCAGGATTCCGGATCCGCCAGCTACCCGAACATCCTCAGCAACATGGTCCCGCCACCGTCTGTCGCCGGCTGGAACGTCCGCAAGGCCAACGTTGACACCGGGCATGAGGTGTATGGCTGCGAGCATCCTTACAGGGGTTTTCCCTGGAGCTCCCCGGTCGTGGTCACAGGCTCAGCAGATCTTGGCTGCGTCACGGCGTCAGTGAGCGGTAACGGCAGCATCACCATGAACGGGTGCAATGATCACTACGGCCACGCGTTTACGTACGTCTATGTCAGTAGCACTCGAACAATCTCGCTTCCCTTAGCGACTGGTTCCGATACCGAATTCTGCCTCTGGCGCGAAGATGCCAGCGGTGTCCAACGCATGACCAGT
>CAYJWN010000106.1:0-5528 GCA_964373835.1 uncultured Planctomycetales bacterium | reverse complement strand
ACTGTCTTTGCACCATGCGCTTGACGGGGCCGCTTCCGATTGGGCATACTTGACCCGTGTGACCCTTGATCCGTTCGCGGAGCGAGTCGAGGGATTGACAACCTGATTGACCGATAAATCCGCCACCTCGGACATGTGAGGGGCGGACCCGCCACTCATGGAAGCGGGGTGGCGGGGGCAAACTATCTCCGCCATACTGCATGGCGGACCCGCCCATGACTCAAATGGTGGGGCGGGCGCAAGGATAGGACGTCCTACTTCGCCAAGGTACTTTCGTCCTTGGCTACGTAGGACCCTCCGAAGCGAAAGGTGAATGCACTTTCGCGAAGGAGGGCAAAGCCTCCGGTCCCGGTGCCAGGCACCGGCGACAGCGGGGCTGCCGGCGACCCCACACGCTTTGCTTCGCAAAGCGAAGCATGTGGGGGAGTCCCGAGGCCGTAAGGCCGAGGGAGGAAAACTGGCTGCGAGCCTATCCAACGTCGATAGGCTCTTTTTTTGCCCACGCATACACAAAAAGACGACACGATGCTAGGTGACGCGCAACGACACAATTCCACCAACGGCGGCGACCTGCCGGCGCCCGCCCCGGCCGTCACGAATGGCGGGCCGGGGTGGCAGTGGTTGACCGTCGGCGAGGTCGCCCGCGCCATCGGCCTGACGGAAGAGCGGGTCCGCCAGCTCATCCGCGAGCGAAAGATCAAAGCCACCAAGATCGGTGGGTGGCTCGTGAAGCCGATGGATCTTGAGGCCTTTATCCAATCGCGGACCAATATCCCGGAGAGCTCGTGATGCTGCGCGTGAAGCTGTTTCGCGATGCCACACCGCTCTTTGACGGTAGGGCGGCGCATGTCGTGCTGCCGGGCGAGGGGGGCGAGGTCTCGGTGTTCGACTCCCATGCCGCCATGCTGTGCGCCCTGAGAGGCGGGCAGATCGAGATCGACGAAGCGCGCTTTCCGGTGCGCAGCGGCGTGGCCCGGGTGTTTCATAACACGGTCACGATTGTGAGCCACTGAGATGGAACTGATGCTGTTGGGCATCCTGCTCCTGTGTTCGCTCGGCGTGATATTCTTCGCGCGGGGGATCTTTTCGCGCGATCTGACGCTGGCGCTGAAGCGCGTCACCCAGCAGGAGCAGGAGCTGCAGGAGAAAGCGGACATCCTCGAGCAGCGGCTCGGCCAAATGGAGCGCGACTATCAGGCTAAACTCAAGCGCGCGGAGCTGGAAGCGGAACGGATCAGCCGGGAGGCCAAGAACCAGGCGATGAACATCCGGACCGCCGCAATCGAAGAAGCCAAGCATCGGGCCCGCCAGCTGCTGTTGGAAGTGGAGCAGGGCAAGGTCCAGTTGAAGTCGGATCTCGCGCGGGAGCTGAACGGCCAGGTCATCCAGCGCGCCTGTGAGTCGCTGCGCGCGCTCTTGCCCCCCGATCAACTGACGGCGCTCCACGCCGCGCTGATGAAGCAGGTGCTGGAGGCGCTCAAACAGGTGGAGACGCGGTCGCTGGGCGTGGCGGTTGAGCGGATTGACGTGGTCACGGCGCATCCGCTCGCTTCGGCCGAATCGACGCGCCTTGCGCAGTGGGCGGCCGCGTCGGTGGGAGCCGACGTGCCGGTTCATGTGGAGGACGACCCCGCGCTCGTGGCGGGGTGTGTGGTGCGGGTAGGTGCGACGGTGGTGGATGGCAGCCTGGCCAACCGCCTCGCTCAACGATGATAAGGATAGGCGCTCTAGGCTGGAGGCTCGAGGCTGAAGGCAATTGCCTACGGCCTACAGCCTAGAGCCTTGAGCCGGACCGGAGTGACCATGGGTCACACAGGCGTTGAGATCCGCGAAATCGGCACGATCACCGAGGTCAAGCGGGGCATCGTGAAGCTCTCCGGGCTTCCCACCTGCATCATGGGACAGTTCATTGAGCTCGGCCACGGCGTCCGGGGATTTATCGTCGGCTTTACGGAGACGGAGGTCTTGGCGTTGACGCTGGGCGAGGAGTCGACGCTGGCGGTCGGTCAGCGGGTGGATGTGACCCAGCAGCCGCTGCGCCTCTCGGTTGGGCCCCAGCTCTTGGGGCGCCTCGTGTCTCCGCTGGGGGAGCCGCTGGATGGCGGCCCTGCTCCGGTCGCGGAAGCCGCGCGTCCGATGTTTCAGGAGGCGCCCGGCATCATGGCCCGGAGCCCCGTGGAGCGGCAGCTTGCCACCGGCCTCAAAATCGTGGACGCGATGATCCCGTTGGGTCAAGGGCAGCGCGAGCTGATCATCGGCGACCGGATGACCGGCAAGACGTCCCTCGCGCTTGATGTCATCCTCAACCAGCGCGAGCGATCCGTCGTGTGCATCTACTGCAGCATCGGCCAATCGCAGCAGAAATTGCGGCACGTAGCCCAACTGCTCGAGGAGCGCGGAGCGCTCGCCTACACGGCGATGGTGGCCGCGCCCGCCTCCCGCCAGGCGAGCGAGCAGTTCCTCGCGCCCTACGCCGCGTGCACCATCGGCGAATATTTCATGGAGCAAGGCCGGGATGTGCTGGTCGTGTTCGATGACCTGTCCAAGCACGCATGGGCTCACCGGCAGCTGTCGCTGCTGCTTGAGCGTCCGCCGGGGCGCGAGGCGTACCCCGGGGACATGTTCTACGTCCACGCGCAATTCATGGAGCGCGCCGGACAGCTTAAGCCCGAGCGGGGCGGCGGGTCAATGACCTTTCTGCCCATCTGCGAGACCCAGCAGGGCGATGTGACGGGCTACATTTCCTCCAACCTCATTTCCATGACGGACGGGCAGATCTACTTGTCGAGCGAGCTGTTCTATGAAGGGGTCAAGCCGGCGATCGACGTGGGGCTGTCGGTGTCCAGGATCGGCAACAAGGTCCAGCCGCATCTCTTGCGCGAGGTGAGCGGGAGCCTGCGCCTTGAGCTGCTGCAGTATCAGGAGCTGATGCGCTTGAGCCGGTTCGCCGCCTCCGGCTCCGAGGAGGTGGCCCGCCGGCAGCGCCGGGGTGCCCTCGTGCGACGGCTGATGGCCCAGCCGGTCCACCAGCCGGTGTCGCTGGAAGACCAGGCGCTCGTGCTGTACGCCTTGAAGAGCGGGCGGCTTGAGCGCCTCACGGAAGACGGCCTGCGGATGTGCCTCAGCGGATTGACCAAGCGGCTGCCTCCCGCGGTCTCAACGATGGTGCGGGAGAACCAGCCGCCCAGCCCCGCGTTCTACGCCAAACTTGACGACGCCTTGGACGAACTGCTGGGACCGTTCTCTCAACGCAGCACAGGGAATCCTCACCATGCGATCACAGACACATCTGCGCGATGAGCTCCGGTTTGTGACGGAGTTCAACACGCTCTTCGACGTGCTGCAACAGGTGGCGGTGTCCCACCTGCGCCGACTGGACGAGCTCCTGGGCGGTGCGCCGTCGCTGATCCAGGGGCTGACGGAGGAGTTTTTCCCCCTCCTGCCGTCCTCAGCGGGTGAGCACCCCTTGGTGCGCGGGGGCGCCGCGGGCCGGCTGATGGTGGTGATCACCTCAGATGAGGGGCTGGTCGGGCCGCTCCATTCGGCCGTCATCCGCGAGGCGCACCGGAGGGCCGAGGGCGCCGCCGAATGGCTGTTGATCGGCCAGCGGGGGCTGCGGCTCCTTGGCAGACAGGCGTCCGCGGTGCGCATCGTGCCGATTCCTCCGGAAGAGCGGGTCGTGGAGCAAATGCAGCGCGTGACACAGTTTCTGCTGACACAGTACACGCAGCGGGCGCTGAAGGACGCCTGGCTCGTTGCGCCGCGGTTTCTCTCCGTCACGCGGCAGGATGTCGTCTCATACCAGCTGCTGCCCCTGCCCGCGCCCACACCAAAACGTTTGGTGTGGGGGCCCGCGCCGCCCGCCACCGATCTGGTGGAGGGGGTGGATGTCGTGGTCGAGCCATCCACCGCGCGCCTTGTGGAGCAACTGGCCGAGACGTGGCTTCAATCGGTGTGCGTCGAGGCGTTCTGGTCGGCCCGACGCGCCGAGTTTGCGGCACGGGCGTTGCACATCGAGGCCTCGCGCCAGGAGCTGGCCAGGCGCAGCCGGACGATCCGCCACGAATTTTTCAAGACGCTGCATGAGCGCGTGGATGTGCTGGTGCGGGAAACCTGTGTGGTCCAGCGGCACGCGGCGGACCGCACCGCCCTCAGGGGTCAATCCCCATGATCGAACTCCAGGGAACGCTCACCCAGTTGCAGGGTCCTGTGGCCGAGATCAGATTCCCTGAGGATGAGCGGCTGCCCGGCATCAGCGACATTATGGAGGCCCGCACGGTGGAGGGCCGCGTCGTGACCTTTGAGGTCGTCGAGCATCTCATCGACCACCGGGTGCGGGCGATCGCCTTAGCGCCGACGATGGATCTTCGGCGCAACAGCCCGGTTCGAGCGCTCGCGCGCGCCATTGAGCTGCCCGTTGGTGAGGGCATCCTGGGAAGGGTGTTAAACGTGCTGGGCGATCCGATCGACGGCGAAGCACTGGTGCGCGCTGAACGCTACCGCCCGATCCATCGGCCGGCGGGAGGCGCGGCGCCTCTGGTCCTCAATGGGATACCGCTTGAGCTGATGGAAACCGGCATCAAGATCATCGACCTGTTGTTTCCCCTCACCAAAGGCTCAAAGACCGGCGTGCTAGGCGGTGCGGCGCTGGGCAAGAGCCTCCTGACGCTTGAGCTGATTCACAACATCGTGGTGAAGGCCAGCGGGGTGTGCGTGTTCGCGGGGGTGGGCGAACGCATCCGCGAGGGCAACGAGCTGGTGCGCGCGCTGACGGAGCAGCGGCTGATGCGCAACGTCGCCCTCGTGTTCGGGCAGATGAACGAGTCGCCCGGGGCGCGGTTTAACACCGCCTTCGCCGGTGTGACGCTGGCCGAGGAGTTTCTACGGGAGGGGCACGACGTCCTGCTGTTCGTGGACTCCGTGTTTCGCTTCGTCCAGGCCGGGGCGGAACTGTCCGCCCTCTTGGGCCGCATCCCGTCGGAGACGGGCTATCAGCCGACGCTGGCCTCCGAGGTGTCGAGCTTTCAGGAACGGATCACCACCCATCTTGGGAGCGCGATCACTGCAATCGAGTCGGTCTACGTTCCGTCGGATGACTTGACCGACCCGGCGGTCGTGTGCATTTCAAGCTACCTGGACCAAGTGATCGTGCTCTCACGCGAGCGGGTGCAGCTGGGGCTGTATCCCGCCGTGGATCCGCTTCTGTCCGCGTCATCGCATCTGGATGAGTGGGTGATCGGTCCGCGGCATTATGCCGTCGCCCAAGAGACGCTGGCGCTCTTGAAGCGGTACGAAGAGATTCGGCGGATCGTGGCGGTCATCGGGATCGATGAGCTGCCCAAGCAGGATCAGGTGTTCTTTGCCCGCGCGCGGCGGCTGCAGAACTTCTTAACCCAGCCGTTTTTCACGGGGCAGATCTACACGGGCAAGCCCGGCCAGTATGTGCCGCTTGAGCAGACGCTTCAGGGGTGTGAGCGCATCCTCTCCGGGGCGTGCGATGAGCGTCCGGAAGAGGCGTTCTACATGAT
>CAYJWN010000105.1:0-5629 GCA_964373835.1 uncultured Planctomycetales bacterium | reverse complement strand
CGCATCAGCTCGTCGAGGGGGCGTCAAAAATCGGCTTCTTAACGCACTATTCAGGATGAAAGCTTAGCTATCTTTAAGTTTACCTGACAGTAGGCTTATCTGAGAATATCCGTCCTGTAATTTTAGCTATCGATCGGATGATTGATTTAATTCTAGGTTTGTCTGAAAGCCACGCCGCCACCTTGGGCCCCACCCGGTCGTACCAGGTGAGCCACGCCTGGTGCCAAGGGGCGTGCCAGTGAGGCTCGAGCTGCTTGGCATCGAGGACACATGCTAAACCTGTCATGCGATTCCGGCGTATTGCGCACATCATCTTCTCCAACTCCAGTGAGGAAACTCATTCCAAAAAAAAAAACCGGACTACTAATGTCGTCGCCTCATTTGGTAGCCCGGTATGGAGCGCTTGTCCCACAACCCGGCTATCCTCTGAGGGTCGGAGCCGTCATTCTGCGTTGTTTATCAAAGACTTTATGATGAGAGACACAAAAAACATTCCCAAGGGATGAAGGCGTGATCGCGTCGTCTCAAGCGAACGTGAAGACAACACCTGACGCTCGCTTATTCAAAAGTATACACGATGGACGTTGGAGGCTGCAACCTACGGACGGGACGATGACGGTGGCGTCAGGTATCGCCGCGCAAGACGCTGGACCTGGCGGGTGAAGAACGCCGTGATCTGATCCCAGCCGACGGCATCGGCGAGCAGCATCGCGGGTTCCCGCTCGGCATCCTCGAAGAAACTCAGCGCCTTGAGTGCCTGGAGGGTGAAGTCGTGGGAGTCCTTGAACTTGCGTGTCCCGAGGCTCAGGAGGCGCGCAAGCGGAATCCGCCGGCAGATCGCATAGAGATCGACGAAGTCCTTCCGGGAGCCGCGGCCGATGATCGCCGCCAGTTTCATCAAGCCGATGTCCTCGAGGGAAGCCATCCGAACGGGCCCGCGCCGAATCAGCGGCTTGACCAGAGGTTCCGGATACCAGAAGAAGCTGACCCGGACCCGACCGACCCACCCATGCACGGTGCCATCCTTCGCCTCGAGGAGCGACCACCTCGGCAGCTGCCGAAGGCGGGAGAGGAGACTGCGACGCCCCTCGAAGTCAAGCCGATTGGTGCGGGAGAAGAAGTCCAAATCGACTGAGCGCCGGTGACTCAACACGAGCGCCAAGCCCGTGCCGCCGGCGAGATAGAACTCCTTGGTGACGCCGACCCCTGCCAGGTGCTGGAGGAGAATCCGCAAGAGCGGTGGGACGGGATCCGCTCGCGCGCTCATTGGAGCCCGCCCCAGCGGGACGCGCGACGGCGCCACCCAGACCGAGCGAGCTTCACAGGCTTGAGGCCCACCAGGGAGGCCCAGAAGTGCCACGCCCGCCTGGATAACAGCTCTTGACCTCGGCCGTTCAGAAAGGACGTGAGACGCTCGCGCGGATACGTGCGGAGCGCCCAGGCGACGGCCCGGCGATCGCCGAATTCCAGCAAGCGGGCAAGAAGGAAGTCACCATGGCGATCGACGGCGAGGCTGGAGAGTCGAACGTCCCAGAAGAAGGGCCGCAGGGTGTTGGGGACGCGCTGCTGTTCGAAGCGCTCGACGTCCGACCGGGCAAACAGCCACTGGCCAAGGATCCGAGCGCAGGGCGTGAGTCGCTCCGCGCGCAGGTAGCGATAGACCTGCCGCCGGGACTTGTGCAGGCGCCGACAGACGTCGGCCACTGTGCACACCCCCTTCACGACCTTCTCTGCTTGACCATCGGCCCGCTGACGCGTCACCTGGAGGACTCGATCGTCCGCCACCGTAACAATATAGGTTTCTTTCATCCCACCACCTCTTGGAATCCGCGCCGTCGACTGCTGCAGCACATATGACGGGTGTCGTGTAGAGTCTGGGGATGGCGGAAGTCGACGGCGCTGGTGCCGACTCCCTCCGGTCGAATCGTCCCGGCACCCGGCCGAGGCCACAGCCTCGGCCCGGTTCCAAGAGGTGGTGGGATCATGTCATATACTATGACATATATTCAACACAAAATCAAGGTCTACCTGCGGCGTGAGGCTCGCAAGATTGAAAGCGTGATGCCGGCGATGAGCCCAAACGGCACTGCCAATAAGAGCCCGATGCTCAGCGCATAGCCCTTGGCCGTCGCCAGCTTCTGCGGCAGTTGCCCCGGATCGAAGAGGGCTTCCTTGCATCCCGGGCACGCCATAGCCGACGCAGGAATTAGCAGGAGGCAACTCAAAAGGAAAAACGCAAAAGGTAAAACGACAAGGTAAAACTCAAAATTTTGACTTTTGAATTGTGGTTTTGACTTTTTACTTTTGCCTTTTGAATTCATGAGTGATACAGCATCCAGTACACCACGATGCCGGTGACCGACACATACAGCCACAGCGGAAACGTCCATCGCGCGAGCCGCTTGTGCTCCGCAAACCGTTCGCGGGTAGCCAGGAAGAGCGTCCGCAGGACGAGCGGCACAATGACGATCGCCAGGGTGGTGTGGCTGATCAGGATCGCGAAGTACACCGGCCGCATCCACCCCGTGCCGAGGAATTTCACCGAGCCCACCTGCGCGTGATACAACAGGTACGAGACAAAAAAGGTTGCGGTGACCAGGCAGGCTGCAACCATAAACGCCCGGTGCGCGCCTACCCGCTTGGCGCGGATAACGATCAGCCCTGAAACAAGGAGCACCGCGCTGGTCGCGTTGAGCGTCGCGTTGAATGCCGGCCAGAGGGTGTGCGACGTCATGGAGCAGCCAGCAACCGTCGGGCATCCTGCTGGAGCCGTCCCATCGCCTGGGCATCTGTGGCATCGTAGTAGCCGCGAATGCGCCCCGCGTGATCCACCAGCACGAACCTCACGCTGTGGGTGATCGGCTCAACCGGCGATCCATCCTCTCCCACGCCCAAACGAAATCCCGCCTGGGCCAATGTGTACAGGGCCTGTTTGGAGCCGGTGACAAGCCGCCACCGAGCGGCCTCCGCCGCATAGTGTCTGGCGTATTCCGACAGGATCGTGGGGGTGTCGTGGTCGGGATCGACGGTGAAGGAGATGAACTGCATGCCAGCAACACCCGCGAAGGCCTTCTGCAACGCCGCGAGCTGCGCACTCATCATGGGACACTGGCCGGCGCACCGCGTGAAGATGAAGTCGGCGATCCACACCGAGCCCGCGAGTTGATCTCGGCTGATCGGCCGGCCATGGTGGTCGGTGAGGAGAAACGCCGGCACGGCGCCGTAGTCCGGCAAGGGAGCGGCCGGTCGGCGGGCGGCGGATCGATGCAGCACCGCGGCACAGACGCCCAGCGCCCCAGCCAGCACGATGGTTCCGTAGACGAGCCCGCGGGTGTGGCGGCGAGGCATCAGGAGACTCCCCGGCTGCACATCAGTAATCCCAGCAGGACCGGCAGGTAGAGGAGCGAGGAACGAAACAGCAGCCGCGCGCTGCGCGGCGACCTCGTCCAGGCCGCCCGCACCGCCGTGGCCAGGAACGCTAGGCTGAGGAACAGCGCGCCATAAAAATAACTCCGACCGCCCAGACCCGTCACCACCGGAAACAGGCTCAGGGGCACCAGCACCAACCCATACAGCGCCATCTGCCGCGCGGTCACCCACCCTTCCGGCTCGGTCACCGGCAGCATACGGAAGCCGGCGCGGGCGTAGTCCTCCCGGTACAAGACCGCGATCGCCAGGAAATGCGGCAGCTGCCAGACAAAGAGCAGGAGAAACAGCGTCCAGGCGCGAAGGTCAAGGCCGCCCCGTGCAGCCGCCCAGCCGATCATGGGCGGCAGCGCCCCCGGGACAGCGCCGGCCAGCGTGCACAGCGGGGTGCGGCGCTTCAACGGCGTGTAGAGCATGAGGTAGGTCGCGGCGCTGAGCAGGGCGAGCATCGCCGCCAGCAGGTTTACCCCGAGCATCATCCATGTGAGCCCGCAGACAATGAGCCCGATCCCGAAGCGGCAAGCCGCCTGCGGGGCGATGCGCCCGGACGGAAGGGGACGCTGCCGCGTGCGGTGCATGAGTGCATCGGGGCCGCGCTCCATCCATTCATTGAGCGCATTCGCCCCGCCGGCGACCAGGGCGGTGGCCAGCACCGCCGTGATCCCCTGCGCCGACGAGGCAGCATCCGGCCGGCCCAGCCAGTAGCCTGCGGCCGTCGTCACCAGGACGAGCGACGTCAGACGGGGCTTGGTCAGCTCCAGATACGCGGCCACGTTCATCCCAGCGCTTCCGCTGACAGCACCGGTTGAGCCGTCACCGGTGCCTCCGGGACGCTTGAGCGGACGGTCTGCCAGGCCAGCACCACGGCCTGGGCCAACACGAGGGCGCCGATGGCGACGTGCGCCGTCCGCAGGATCACGTCGGCTCGATGCAGGAAGACGCTAAACCCAACGAGGAGTTGACACCCGAGCAACAGCAACAACCGGACGGCATGTCCCCACAGATGGTGGAGCGCTTGGTGATGCGGCCTGAGCAAGAGCGCGAACCACCCCGCCATCAGCGCCAGCCCCACCGCGCCCGTCACATGGAGGAATACCGCATGACCGGTATGCCGGATGACCGCTCCGAGCATCAATTGGATAACGGCGATCACGGCCACACCGATGCCGAGCCGTCGAAGGAGACGCGGAGAGGGAGATGAGAACCGTTGCGGATGTCCCGACCACCCCGGCGCGGTGCTGATCGCCAGACACACCACGAGACAGAAGACCGTCTGGCCCAGACAGGCGTGCGCAATGGAGATCTGCGGCGGGAGCAGCAATAACACGGTCAGTCCACCGAGCAACCCCTGGACAATGACCGCCGCCAGCGCGCTGTAGCCTAAGCCGCGCACCCAGCGTCGAGGCTCGGCCTTCCAGAGCCACGCGGCGAGGATGAGGATCATCAGCCCCACGGTGGCGGCGATCATCCGATGGCCGTGCTCGTAGAGGATGCCGCCGACCATGGGGGGAAACCACGTGCCGTAGGACAGCGGCCAATCGGGCACCGCCAACCCAGAGTCGGTGCTCGTCACCAGGCCGCCGGCAATCAGGAGCACGAAGGTGGCCACGGCCGTGGCCGTGGCGTATCGGTGAAGGACGGACCGAGAGGATCTGATCGGCGCACTCATCGTGAACACGGTACCAGGTACCACTGCGCTTCACCGGTACCTGGTACCGGTCTTACACCTTGTGTTGCGGGAGCCAGTCGTCTGCGCGGCCGGGCACGCTGTACTCGTAGGGGCCGTGATAGACGGTCGGAGTCGTCGCGAAGTTGCCGTGCGGGGGCGGCGAGGGCGTGGTCCACTCCAGCGTATTCGCCTGCCACGGGTTCTCACCCGCCCGCTTGCCGCGCAAGAGGCTCCAGAAGAAGTTGATGATAAAGAGAAACTGCACCAGCCCCAGGCAGAACGCGGCGACACTCATCATCCGGTTCAGGCCGCCCACATGCGCCAAGTGCGCATACTGCGTGTAGTCGTAGATCCGTCGCGGCATGCCCGCAACGCCCAGGATGAACATGGGGAACATCGCTGCGTTGAAGAAAATAAACGTCAAGACGAAGTGGATCTTGCCCAGCGGCTCATTGAGCATCCGGCCGAACATCTTGGGAAACCAGAAGGTGATGCCGGCGAAGATGCCGAAGAGGCTGCCCCCGAAGAGCACGT
>CAYJWN010000104.1:0-5648 GCA_964373835.1 uncultured Planctomycetales bacterium | reverse complement strand
AACGGCCCACTCGATAAACGAACGGGCCGTTTCCTCATATGGCGGGGGCGACGGGACGCTATTCGAACTCCCCGCACACCACAAGATACTGCCTGGAAAACGTTTCTTGCAGAGTTTCGCGAATGGTGCAGTTCGGGCGATGCGCTCCGCGCTGCCCTTGCCTACTCCATCCCACCAGCACAGCCTCCATCGTGAAACGCCCGAGACCCCGGACAGCGCACCACGAATTTCTAGGGATGGGGACTTAGGGGCTACTCCTCCGCAATTCCTGTGTGCTGCCCGTGAGGGCTAGTGGCAACATCACGCTTCCCCAACCTTCTTTCGATATGCAGCCACCTCCGAAAGCAGTTTCTTTTTGTCCAATCCATCAAAGTCCTGCAAGGCCACCGTTGCTTTCTTTACAAGTAAGACTGTCGTGAACTGATTGAACTTCATATCACCCATATCATAATCGGCCTGATTTCGCTCTGTCCTCAAATCGTCCACTTGAGACCCCACCGTCTGAGCGTTGCTGTCAGAGGTGTTCTGGAGATAGAACACGACTTTCTTGTGATCCGCTGCGCTTCTTGAAAAGGTAATGCCATTCGTTGAGAAGAAGCCGATGATGTGGTTAAAGAGACCGTAATACCCTCTACTTACAGCGGTTCTTCGCTTGGATTCTTCCTTGGCGTTCTGGTACTCACCACAAACCTGGAAAAAGTCCTTTCCATCCATCGAGTCAGTTGTCTCTTGGGAGCAGATGATAGGTGAGTGCGATGAACTGCCTTTCCTGTACAGAGAGGAACTTTCCGATTTGCTTGTAGTAGTCTCGTTCGCATTTTAGGACTGAGTCAACGTCATCGGCCAGCGTCACCCTGAAATTTACCTTGTAGAAGCCTGTGATCTCTGGATCCAACGCAAATTCCACCTCAATTTCGCTGATCCCTTTGAAGCAAACTCTTAGTAGTGTCTCTACGATCTTTTCGGTCGCGTCAAGGCCCTTCGCCTTGCAAAATGCTGCGGCAACGGGATCAAAGTTAAGATGAATTGCCTCTGTCGTAGGTGGGGCTGTAAGTAATCTATTAGTCGGGTTAAGTTCGTCAACAATGTAACTCCACGTCTCTGCCAATGTTACAAAGGAGTAATCCCCGGACCATCTCAAGAAGAGCGCGGAGTCTAGGTACAGGTCTGTCCTGGTTGAGAACACCGAGTTTGTATATTCGGAATACCAGGTTGAAGTGGTCTCACCGCTGAGAACGCTCTTTATACTTTGAATGGCGTTCTCCACCGTAGCCTGCATCACTTTGTCCCTAAGAGGGCTTCCCGGATGCGATTGAAATAAGCGTACACTTTGGGAATCTCCTGGACCTGCTTTGACAAAGAGTCTGGGCTAGAAAGTTTAAACTCGTAGTTGAGGTTAAGCTGCTTCTCATGCTCAGCGTTCCCGACCTTTGCAACTTCCAAGCGGCACAGATTGTCCCCATGCCATGGGTATTCGAGTTTCAGAGTAACCTGAAGGTCTGAGGTCTCA
Organism: uncultured Planctomycetales bacterium; assembly: GCA_964373835.1. Classification (GTDB taxonomy): domain Bacteria; phylum Omnitrophota; class Gorgyraeia; order Aquiviventales; family Aquiviventaceae; genus CAYJWN01. The sequence goes on along the minus strand of CAYJWN010000104.1, from coordinate 4,138 downwards.
AGCGATTTACATAATTCTGCGCGGTGTGCTAGAAAACCATCCTCAAAATACGCCTCTTCCTTCGCATTTTGAAATCTAACAATCCCATTGAAGTTGAAGCCTCCCACCGCGACAGGCGTGTGCCTCAAAACCGAGAAATACTTTGACGCAATTCGACCAATTGGAGAAGCCTGCGGATCGTTGCCAGACACATCAACTATCTGAAACCGAGTTTCTTCAACAGTTATGTGGATGTGTCCGTACTTGATGAGGACCAGTGGAGGCGTTGAGATGAACTGCGTAAATGGCTTTCCTTTGGCTTCCGTTTCTTTGAAGAGAGTCAGAAAGGGTTCTTCGCTAACAGGCAGTATCTCGTTGTTAACAAGGAAGTCGTGCGTGAGGATTTGGGCGTTGTGCCGTCCAAGGACAACTATGTTCGATAGTTTGAACTCAAAACTTGGCATACCCCTCCCCTGGCTCAACCTATAAGTATAGACAAACCGACGAGAGACGTCCAGAAACCTAAGGGGGAATTAGCCGGGATTGAGACGGAAAGGTGGCTTGTGGTCGCAGGGCACCGCCACCACAGGCTCGGCCGACTGGTACATGCCTGGCCGGTCTGGGCAATCGCAAGGGGTAAACGTCTCCGGCTGAGGCGGGTTGTCATAACGCCCCACCGCCGGCCGGCGTTGGAGCCGCCAGGGCCTTGGTGTAACGATGAAATACCGCACGGCGATGCCTAGGGGGATCACGGTGGCACACAGCAGCACGTAGAGCCGGAACCACAGGGGGTCGGCACGGGTAATGAGCAACGACCCCCACACGCAGAAGCCGGCAAGCCCCACAACTCCGACAGCACCCCACCAGTATAGCACGTGGGCAAGCCACCCGGAGGAGCCCCCCGACATCCTCTCGTCGGCAGACGTGCCCTTTGGCCTGTGGGCGTGTTTCGAGTGGCCGTTCCTCCGCTCCCGCCAGGCCATGAGCCAACGCCAACGCGCCTGGTACAGTTTCTTCGACAGGTCTTTGATCCGCTGAAGCCTAGCCGCGTGAGCCTTGCGCTGCTCGCTCATTCACCGACCAAAATCTTGCTCGAAGTGATCACGTGGGATTTCTTCCCACGGCCCGCCATGGGAAGTCGCCCGCCACGTCCTTCCTGTCCAGCGGTCGATTTTAAAGATCCGTCTTTCCGAAGTCTTAATCTCATAGCGGCCAAACGTGTGGGCGATGATGTAGACAGTGAGCAGCCCCACACCGATAATAATAGTTCGCTTGAGCCATCGTCGCGTCATTGGCATCACACCACCTTGATCCAAGTCCAGTTGCCCACTCAATGATACACCTTGCTATAGGCAGGTGTCCAGCCGCGAGGGACTCTGAAAGAATGACAGCACTATGGCTGGGACAGCCAGACGACTTTTGGCAAGACGGCTCAAGGAACTTCGCGAAAAGGGCAGGATCACCCAGCAGGAACTGGCAGAGAAGGCTGGGTTGGACTACAAGCACTACCAGTCCATCGAGGGCCGTCATCCTCCCAACGTCACCATCGACTCGCTGGAACGGCTCGCCAAGGCCTTGAACGTCCCCGTCGCAGACCTCCTTCGTTTCTAGTCGAAACACCGCCTCGACACCTGGGTAAGAGTTTCCTTGACGTTTTTACCTGCTATAGTTAAAATAGCGATCAAAGTAGTATTTGCTCTTTGAGTATGGTTCAATCCCGCGAGGATGGTCGAGTCAGCAATCTGTCCCGACAACCAACCCGCTTATGCAACGCGGGGTCGTGGTGGGGTTGAGCATATGACCCGTGGAGGCGCTTTGACGCGGAGGGTTGAGAGGGTACTTCCTCTCTAACGCTTCGCGTTTTCTGTTTTTTGGAGCCCGTCGGAAGTATCCGGCGGGCTTTTTTGTTTTCTCGCGCTATCGATGATGCGAAGGGATGCAGGATGTGGCAAGAGGTGGCGAGTTCTGTTGTTCGGTGCGACAAAGTTATTCGCCCTTCTCAGGCGCCCCGCCTATCGCTCGTCCTCCCAAAGCGCTCAGTAACACCAATAGTCGGTCGAACAACTTCCCTCATTAAACGATGGCTGGCACGCGCCCATGGCCTCCGATAAGGCGCTCCTCCAACATACTGTCGCCGCATGGCAGCCCTATTCAGCGGACCCGCTGACGCTGGATGACGCCGAAGAAGTCATAAGAAATTTGGCTGCTCTTGCCAGGCTCTTGCTTGAAATTGACCGTACCCCAGATGACCAAACCAACCGACACGCTACCCATATCTGACGTCCAGATCGCACCCATCCGTCCAAGGGAAGGCTTGCTGGCCTTCTGCTCAGTTGTTCTTGCTGATCAAATCTTCCTTGGCGGGATCGGACTGCATACAGCCCCAGCACCAAGGTATTACCGGTTGGTCTATCCGGCCAGGTCGACGCCGGACGGGAAGCATTTCAGTTATGTCCACCCCATCACGCGAGAACTCTCGGAAGCAATTGAACGTGCGGTTGGCAAGAAGTTTGAAGAAGTGATGACCCGATGGATGCCCCATGCGACTCAAGATCGAGAGAGACGGTTTCACTCCCCTTCCCAATAACCGCTACCTTGTGCGGGTGGTAAGCGTAGAACAGGTCGAGTGGCAGAGCGTGGGGCCGGCGCTGCGATGGACGTTCGAAGTGCTGGAGGGCGCGTATACGGGTTGCCGGCTCTGTGGGAACACAAACCTTTCAAACAGCCTTGGGCCGCGCCAAAAGTTCGGTCGCTGGTATCACGCAATCATTGGACGTTTCCTGGTGGTTGGAGAACAGATCGACACCAATGAGTTGGTTGGGAAGCGTTGTTGGGCTGAGGTTGTTCTTAGGCGATCGCGCACAGGCAAGCCAGCAAACCAGATTGAACTAGTGCCCCAGGAGGAAGCGGATGGGATCGCTAGACCTTCCCTCTGACTTCATGGAGCGCGGCGCGTTCTCGGTTCCCCACATCCTTTATGCGTTCGAGGCTCGCTTGGACAAACACGAACGGCTGCTGTTGACAGCCCTTCTGGCTCTTGAGGCGCAGTTCACAACACCCAACGCCAGGGGGTGGTTCGATGGGTGGTTCTATGCGACGAACGTCCTGGTGCACTCTTGCTCTGGGATCTCCTTGAGGCAAATCCCGGTCATCCGAGAGCGCCTGTGTCGCAAAGGCTGGCTTGCCTTCCGGAGAGGCTACACCGGACGAGCAACCCAGTATCGCGTCCTCCTTGACCCGTTCTACCGAGTTGGACAACCAGAAAAACCTCCATCCCATTAGAGATCAGTAAGTAGGGTAAGAGGGGAGGAGAAGCGGCTACGAGAGACCGGGCAGAGGGTAGCAGGAACGGTTGACCGGTTGCCGATCATGCGGAAAGTACATTGAGAAATCCTGAGGTCCAGACCCTCAGGTTTACTCAGGTAGCGGGCTGACTAAGTTGAAAAAATGCGCGATTTCTGTTGACACGAAGAGCTATCTGATGCTACAAGATGCTATCATGGCTTCACAGCCGGACTCCATCGATCAGCTCCGTCTTTACCGCCTTGAACACAAACTCACCCAGGAAGCGCTCGCCATGAAACTTGGCGTCGCGTACTCCACCGTCAATCGCTGGCTAAACCGCCACGTCAAGCCCAGCCAGATCTATGAGTATCACATCAAGAAACTACTTGCGGGTGGGAAACATGCGGCTCAGTGATAGTGAAATCCGCGACATCAACAAGCATCTAGAGGCAGGTAAACCGCTACCGGACAAGTACCGCTTTCTGCTCTTTGAGGACAAGCGGGAGGTGGAACTGGTCTGGAACGGCAAGACGAGCGAAGTCTGCAATATCGTCCTGCCCTTTCAGGTAATTGAGCAGGTGGACGAACCCCGCGCCGAAAAGCCAGAAGATACGGCACTACAGCTTGAACTTTTTGACGAGCGCGGACGCCAGCTCAAGGGCTGGACGAACAAGCTCATCTGGGGCGACAACAAGCTGATCCTCTCATCGCTGAAGAACGGCCCGTTGCGTGAGGAGATCGAAAAGCAGGGCGGCCTCAAGCTGATCTACATTGACCCGCCCTTTGACGTGGGCGCGGATTTTTCAATGGACATCGAGATCGGTGGCGACACCTTCACCAAGAAGCCCAACATCCTGGAAGAGATCGCCTACCG
>CAYJWN010000103.1:0-5761 GCA_964373835.1 uncultured Planctomycetales bacterium | reverse complement strand
ACGGATGTTCGGATGCGGGTTGGCCGAGGAACCAAGAAGTCAATGTCGCGTGTCCGCAGGGTGGTCAGCGGTGTCTTGCGGCCAAAGTAGTTCTTGTATCCCTCGAGGCACCAGCTGCCGATCAGCACGATGTCCTCCAACACACCCGCATGCGCCAGGCGCTCGAGCACCGAGTGGCAGAGCGTGCGTTGACTAGCCACGAAGCGACCTCTCGAGGAATCGAATCTGCTGCTTGATCTCACGGAGGAGACGCCAGTACTGCCCACGCTGCCGGTGCTGGGCCAGCCGTTCTTGACGCTCCTTCGCCGAGAGTTTGCCCAGATACCGAAACCGCACCCGCCCGCCTTCCCGCATGGCCAGATAGTAGTACGGATGGCCGCCGATGCGCTTCTTGACTAAGCTGCCCCTGCCGAGCCCGCGCAGCGCCTGCTCATACCGCTGTTTCATCCGGCGGGAATTCACCAGCTCCTCTTGGAGTACGTTCCTGATCACTCGCGCCATGTCAGCTTCCTACTTTACCAAACACTATAGCATATTTTCTCATGTGTTTGGTAATAACCATACTTACCTCTCCTTGCTGATCCGGCTTGGTAATTTGGTTATACTTCTGACTACACCCCAGCAAAAAACCAGTCACGGATGTCTCCGTAACTGGCTCATCTGCTTGCGCTTATTGCGCAAGAATCAAGAACGGGAGCGACGGGACGATTGTAGAACTAATTCAGCAACTTGGGAGACGTTCCTGGCTGAGTTCAGCCGACCGCCCACCGCGGTCGGCATTCCGAAGCGCCGACCATCGGGGTCGGCGCGGAGTGCCGGAACCGGGGGGTTCCGGCCGCGGCCACCTCGATGGGGGCCGCTTCAGGGCGTGGTGCAGATCCTTGAAAGCAGCAGAAACTCCCTAACTGGACTTTTGCAAATCCCAAATTCCAAATCCCAAATTCCAAGCAAGCGCCAAATTCCAAATCCCAAATTCCAAACGTTTGGTGCTTGGTGCTTGTCTGGTGCTTGGGATTTGGTGCTTGGTGCTTGTCATCGCGGCCATTTTGCAAAACTATAGTCCCTAACTTACCTTCTCTAAACGCTCCGCCACCCATAGCTTGATGACAGACTGCCTCGGGACGCCAAGCCGATGAGCTTGCTTATCCAACGAATGAATCATCCAGACCGGAAAATCCACATTAACGCGTTTTTGTTCCTGCCCGTGCCGCTTAGCCGCTGAAAACTTCAGATACTTTGTGATATTTTCCCCGTTGTCAAATTTTCTATCGAAATCTTTAGCCTTCATAAATTTCGACCTCCTCTCGCCTCGACCGCCTCACTGAAATGAGCCTGACAAGGTCGCCGCGATAAGTCACAATTGCTGACCAGTGTTTTTCCCCAATACGTCCTATTACAAGAAAGCGCGGTTCATCTGATGTGCGTGCTGGAATTTCGACAAGATCAGGATCATTCCATAATGTCTGCGCCTCAACGAAATCAATACCGTGCCTTGTCCTATTTGCTGCGCTTTTCTCAAGATCAAATTCAAACTCCATAACATCAATAATATACCATAATTATACCTAATTATGGGTGCGACATAAATGCTCGACGAACTTAGCCCCTTAACAAAAGACCACCTCGCGGGACGGCTGCGGCTGAAGCCTGCACCGGTTCTTGCAGCACCACCCGTTGGTGGCCAAGGGCCGTCGGCCGAAAGGAAAACGACTCGACTCGCGGACGACCGACCAGGAGGCCGCGTGGGGGTTCTCGACGAGCAAGGATTGGTTCTGGGGCTACAAGCTCCATGTGTTGGTGGCGGTCCAACGGGTGATCCTGCCGCTCGCGTGGGTGGTGACGCCCGGCAACCGCCAGGAGGTGACCTAGTGCCTCGACTATTTTGACTTGATCGACTGGTCCGCTCGGCACTCGTGCTGAGCCCGATTCGTCAAATCAATCTGGTCGAAGCACTAGCTGCTCTCCGTCGTCCGACAGGCGATGACCGTAGGGGGTCGCAGCTGCACGCGCCGGATGCGGGATGTCGCGGGCGACACGGGCTACGACTCGATGGACCATTACCGCAAGCTGGCGGAGTGGAAGATCCGCCTGACCACGCCGATCAATCGCCGACGGGGTGGTCCCTTGAATCGGCTCCAACAGAAGCGGCAGCGGTATGTCCGGACCCCGCGCGAGGGATCTTCCTGTTCGATCCCTTGCCCATCGCGGACCGACGGCACGTGGCCACGTACGTCGGCCTGGTGCTGGTCAGCTACCTGATCGGGGTGACCTACAACGGCTTGGCGCGTCGTCCACCTCGGGCCTTGAGGTCGCTGGTCGCTTAACTGGTTCGTGGCTAAGAGCTCGTCCATCGTCGTAGATTTATGTCGCACCCATAAGTCGCTTAAGGTGAATCAGCAATCGTCAGCAACATGGACGTTAGGCTAGGCGGCGCACTCGCCGGGGCCCATGCCGCCCAGCGAAAAGTCAGACTCCGCGCCCCAGTCTCGGTAGGCTTCGGGGGATTCGTCGTAAGGCGGCAGGGTCTCAAATGGGGCTAGGGCTTGTTTCCAGCACTCAAGGCCCACGCGAGCCACGAATGCCTGGAAGGACTCCTGCGCGGACTGGCGGTCCTTGCGGTAGAGCTCGAAGATCCTGACGACCGCATCGGGGATGCGGCGCGCCGGGAGTTTCAGGACCGGCTGCCCAAACTGCGCCTTACCTTCCTCGGTGAGGCCGCCGAGCAGGAGTTGGAAGTGCGGCGCCAGGCGTTCGGTGATCTTTCGCGCCCCGCCGAAAAAACCGATGTCGGCGATATGGTGGTGGCCGCAGGAGTTGGGGCAGCCGCTGACTTTGATGCGGATGTCTTCGATATCGTCACCCGACAGCCCGATGTCTTTGAACCGCGCTTCCAGCGCCCGAGCCAGCCCACGCGACGCGGAGATGCCTAGTTGACACGTCTCTGCGCCCGGGCAGGACGTGACATCATGCAGCCGGTTGGCTTCTGGTTCCGTCAGCCCCAGCGGTTCCAACTCGCTGAAGAGCGCGGCCAGGCGCTCGTTGCGCACCCAGCGCAACACGAGGTTCTGCTCGATGGAGACGCGCAGGTACTCCCCGCAGTAGCGGCGGATGATCTGTGCGAGAGCCCGCATCTGCGCTGAGGTGATATCGCCCAGGCGCAGCCGAATCGTCACGACCGAATACCCCGGCTGCTTCTGGCCCATCACGTTGGTGAACAGCCAGCGCTTGAACGTGCCGTTGAGCCCCGCAGGGACGGCCTGCGGGGCGAAATCCTGAGCGAGTCCCTCGACTCGGCCTTCGGCCTCGCTCGGGACGAGTGCCGAGCGAAGTCGAAGCACGAGCCCGCCAGGGCGAGTCGAAGGATTGACCGGTGCTGAAGGTTGGATGTTGGCGGTGGGCTTGCCTGGCTTCTCGTCCGTCTCGGTCGTCTGCATGGCGTCGTACGGATAAGCTGGCAGCTTGTCGCGCTCCGCGAAGACTTCCTTGCGGAAGGCGTCAGGGCCAAGCCGTTTGACCACGAACTTGATTCGGGCAGCGGCTTTGTTCTTCCGATCCCCAAGTCGGTCATGGACACGAACAATGGCCTCGCAGGTACGCAACAGGTCCGTCGTCGGCGTGAACGGCTCAAGCGAAATCGCTTGCATGGGAGCTGAGCCCAGGCCACCTCCCACGTAAAGTCGAAATCCTAAGACGCGCTCGGCGTTCTCTTCTTGGATCGCGGCGACCGCCCCGATGTCGTGGATCGCGGTCTTGGCATGATCGATCGAGCAGCCCTCGAAGGCGATCTTGAACTTCCTCGGCAGCTTCTGCGACACCGGGTTGCGAAGGAAATGCTGGGTGACGGCGTTGGCGTGCGGAGTCACATCGAACAGCTCGATGGGGCTGACCCCTGCTAAGTGGCAGGCGGTCACGTTGCGCACGCTGTTGCCGCAAGCTTCCCGGCTCGTCAGCCCCACAGAAGCGGCCTGGGCCATTGCCATTGGCGCTTCGCGGGTGGGAATCCAGTAGAGCTGCATGTCCTGGCGGGTCGTGATGTGGCCGATCCCTTTAGAATATCGCTCGGCAAGGTCCGCTAGGCATTCCAGCTGCTGCGCGCTGAGTTTGCCTTGCGGGATCTTGATCCGCAGCATGTGGATGTCCTTGGTCCCGCGGATACCATAGGTCCCCAGCTGCAGGCGCCGCGCCTTGAACTCATCAGGTGCGATCTCGCCCAAGAAGTACTGCTCGACGAGTGTTCGGAACTCCAGAATCTCTTCGCGGCTTGCCTGCGGCGCTTCCCGCAAGAACTCTTCGAGCCGTTTCTCAGCCAAGTTGTCAGCCATCAGCTTTCCCCTCGCCCAGTCAACACTGGGACTGTGCGAGACGCGCGCGGCAGGTAGGCGCAGCACGGCTCTTCGGCAAGAGGGTCTCCGCTGACTGCATAGGCCCGCGAACGGGAGCCGCCGCAGATGGCGCGGTATTCGCAGGCGCCGCAGCGGCCTTTGAGACAATTCGGGTCGCGCAGCGCCTGAAAGAGCGGCGAAGTCTGGTAGATCGCTCGTAACGGGGTGATTCGCACGTTTCCCGCCGACAGCGGCAAGAATCCGCTGGGATACACCTCGCCGTTGTACGCCACGAAGACGAAGCCCTTGCCAGCGTTGACCGCCTGGGGTGCCTGTCCAATGGAGCCGCGTGGACCTTCGAACTGGCGCAACTCCGGCGGAAGCTCAACGCCGTCCCAGGTCAGCTGCTGCGGGTCGATCCCCAGCTCCTGCAATCGTCGCTCGTAGTAGTATCGCCGGAAATGCAGAGCCTCCGTGACCTTCACGATGAACGGCGCGCTGCGAGCCACGTGGTACAACTTGGCAAACACCTGCTCATATTGCTCGGCAGACAGGCCTGGGATGTCTGCTCCCCGCCCAACCGGCACGAGGAAGAACACCTCCCAGAAGACCACGCCAAGCCGCTGTACCAACTCGATGAGTTGGTCCACTTCATCGAAGTTGTGCTGGCTCATCACGGTGTTAATCTGGACCGGAAGCTGCGTCTCGTGCGCCCAGCAAAGCGCCTCCATCGTCTTCTGGAACGCCCCATCGACTCCTCGGAACCGATCGTGGGCCTCAGGGGTACTGGCATCAAGGCTGAGCGCCATCTGGTCCAGACCAGCGTCTTTCAAGGCCTGGACGACGTCCCGGGTCAGGAGCGGGGTGGCCGCGGGAATCGTCGCCATGCGTAGGCGCCTCGATTTCCCGTGCCGGATGAGATCAAGCAAGTCTGCACGCTTCAATGGATCGCCACCGCTGAGCACGCAGACTTTCGTGCCCATCCCTGCAATCTCATCAAGGAGCGCTCGACCTTCCTCATGACTCAATTCACCGGGAAGCGGCAGCGGCTGGGCCTTGGCCCGGCAGTGCACACAGGCCAGATCGCAGGCCTGGGTCGTTTCCCAGATGACGATGAAGGGCGCCTGGTTGAAATCCATCACGGCTGTTCCTTGAGTTGCGAATGGTCGACCGTCACGTCACCAAACGGCCACTCGCCGCCATCGACCGTGAAGGCGCAGTTGTGCCCGAAACAGGGCTCGTGCTTGTCCAGGCAATTGACGATTCTCGAGGTGCCGTCCGCCTGCTTCGTGACGATGGCCCAGACTTCCTTCTTGAGAAAGGGACAGTCACGAGGCAGATACTTCACGTCGGGCCGCTCGGGTTGATCCGACTTCATGCGGCGACCCATTTGATGGGCATCACAGGAAACGTCCACTGCCGCCTGCCACGCAACATTG
>CAYJWN010000102.1:0-5796 GCA_964373835.1 uncultured Planctomycetales bacterium | reverse complement strand
CTGGCGGTACGGAGTGGCAAGCCCGAGGACGACGAAGTAGTCACGAGGCTCCCAGCAACGCAGGATCTCCTCATCAGCCTCCTCGCAGAGATCGAGCAGGGCTTCGTCGCACGCGAGGTTGTCCGCAGGCGTGGGCAGCGTCAGCTCAAGGTAGCGCATGAGGGGTCTGCTGGCCAGCATTGTAGGATGTTTGGCAACGGTTGAATAGCAGGACGTCGACCCATGAGCCCGACACGGGAGTCGTCAACCTTACCCCCCATCGTCAACACGCCGTATGTGAACACCATCCCGGCCGACCAGGAGCCCCCGTATCCCGGCGACCGCGACATTGAGCGGCGGATCAAAAGCTACATCCGCTGGAACGCGATGGCCATGGTCGTGAAGGCGAACCGCATCCATGACGGCATCGGCGGGCACATCTCGACGTTTGCCTCCTGCGCGACGCTCTATGAGGTGGGGTTCAACCATTTTTTCCGCGGCGGCGACGGCGGTCGGCCGGCGGACTTCGTTTTCTTTCAGGGCCACGCCTCGCCGGGCAACTACGCCCGGGCGTATCTGGAGCGCCGGCTCGACGCAAGACACCTGCACCACTTCCGCCAGGAGCTGGCGGAAGGCGGGGGACTCTCCTCCTATCCGCACCCCTATTTGATGCCGGAGTTCTGGCAGTTTCCGACGGTGTCGATGGGGCTGGGGCCGATCGTGTCCATCTATCAGGCCCAGTTCAACCGGTACCTCAAGGCCCGCGGGTTTCTCAAGGGCGAGCTGCCGCGCGTGTGGTGTTTCGTCGGCGACGGCGAGGTGGATGAGCCCGAGACGGTGGGCGCCCTGACGCTGCCGGCGCGGGAAGGGTTGCATGAGTTAATCTGGGTCGTCAACTGCAACCTCCAGCGGCTCGACGGGCCGGTGCGCGGCAACGGCAAGATCATCCAGGAGCTCGAAGGCCTCTGCCGGGGCGCCGGGTGGCATGTCATCAAAGTGATCTGGGGCTCGGACTGGGACCCGCTGCTGGCGGCGGATCGCGACGGCCTGCTCATCAAGCGCATGGAGGAAACCGTCGATGGTGACCACCAGAAGTACTCGGTCGAGCCGGGCAGCTACGTCCGGAAGCACTTCTTCGGCAAGTACCCGCGGCTGCTGGAATTGGTCAACCATTTGAGCGATGACCAGCTCCACCGGCTGTTGCGCGGGGGGCATGACCCGAAGAAGGTCTACGCCGCCTATAAGGCCGCGGTTGAGCACACCGGCACCCCGACGGTGATCCTCGCCAAGACCGTGAAGGGCTACGGGCTGGGTGAAGCTGGTGAGGGGCGCAACATCACCCACCAACAGAAGAAACTGAATGAGAAGGAGCTGCGGGAGTTCCGCAGGCGCTTTGAAATCCCCATCAGCGATGAGGAAGTGGTGGAAGCCCCCTTCTACCGTCCGCCCCTGGAGAGCCCGGAGACGCAGTACCTGCTCGCGCGGCGCAAGCAGCTCGGCGGCTTCCTGCCGCAGCGCACGGTGAAAGCCCAACCGCTCGCCGTGCCCGACCGCGCCTATTACGACGAGTTTTTCAAGGTCTCCGGCGCCCAGTCCGCCTCGACGACGATGGCGTTCGTCCGGATTCTCAGCAAGTTGCTACGGCACCAGGCGATCGGGACGCGGGTCGTCCCCATCATCCCGGATGAGGCGCGCACCTTCGGGATGGACGCGCTGTTTAGGCAGATCGGCATCTACTCGCCGAAGGGGCAGCTGTATGAGCCGGTCGACAAGGAGAGCCTTCTCTACTACCAAGAGGCCAAAGACGGCCAGATTCTCGAGCAGGGGATCAATGAGTCAGGCTCCCTCTCGTCGTTCATCGCCGCGGGCATCGCCTATGCGACGCTGGGCCTGCCGATGGTCCCGTTCTACATCTATTACTCCATGTTCGGCTTTCAGCGGGTGGGGGATCTCATGTGGCTCGCGGGCGATATCCGCGCCAAGGGCTTTCTCCTGGGCGCCACCGCGGGGCGCACGACGCTCAACGGCGAGGGGCTCCAGCACCAGGACGGGCACAGCCACCTCCATGCCAGCACCATCCCGACGCTGATGGCCTACGATCCGGCGTTCGCGTACGAGATTGCCGTCATCATTCAGGACGGCCTGCGGCGGATGTACCAGGAGAGGGAGGAGCTCTGCTACTACCTCACCCTGTACAACGAGAACTACAGCATGCCGTCGATGCCGGCGGGCGTCGAGGAGGGCATCCTGAAGGGTCTGTACCGGTTCAAGCCGGGCCCGCCAGGCAAGAAGCATCAGGCGCATCTGTTCGGCAGCGGGCCGATCATCCACAGCGCCCTCAACGCGCAGGAGATCCTGGCCGAGCGCTACGACGTGTCGGCCGATGTGTGGAGCGCGACGAGCTACAAGCACCTGCGGACGGACGCGCTGCGCGCTGCGCGGTGGAACATGCTCCATCCGGCCGAGCCGCCCCGGCGCTCGTATCTCGAGACGGTGCTGGCCAAGGAGCGCGGGGTGTTCGTCGCCGTGTCGGACTACATGAAGATCGTGCCGGATCAGATCGCCCCATGGGTGCCGGGCGGGCTCACGACGCTTGGGACCGACGGTTTCGGCCGCAGCGACACGCGCCAGAACCTGCGGCGGTTCTTCGAGGTGGATGCGGAAGTGACGGTCATCGCCACCTTGTACGCGCTCCAACAGCAGGGCGCGGTCGATGCGCAGTTGGTGGCGCGGGCGATCACGGAGCTGGGCGTCAATCCAGAGAAACCTTATCCAGTCATTCTATAATTTTGATGACACAGATTCGCGACTTAGCCGACTGTCGAAGAGCTGATTACGCAGATAGGACCGGTTCTATCTGTGTAATCTGTAGTTCATCCGCGTTACTTTTCAGCAAATCTGTGTAATCAGAGGAAGGTTTTTGATGGACATTACATTACCGCAGTTGGGTGAGGGCGCCGAGTCCGGGACGGTCGTCACCATCATGGTCAAGGTCGGCGATCAGGTGAAGAAGGATCAGGCCGTCCTGGAGCTGGAGAACGAGAAAGCGGTGGCCCCGATTCCATCGCCTGCCTCCGGCACGGTGTCGGCGATCCACGTCAAAGTGGGCGACAAGGTGGCGGTCGGACAGAAGTTGCTGACGCTCCACAGCGGCGGGACGGCCGTGCGCGAAGAGGCGGCAGGGCCCGTCGCCGCCCGGCGCGTCTCACCACGGCCGGTTGAGCCGGTGGCACCCCCGGCTGATGAGGAAGACGTCACGGCGTCGCCGAGCGGTCTGGCTCCCGCAGCGCCGCCTTCGGTTCGGAAAGTGGCGCGCGGGTTGGGGATTGATCTGAGGCGTGTGCGCGGCAGCGAACCCGGCGGGCGGATTGCGATGGCCGACCTGCGGGCGTACCTCCAACGGTTGCAGCAGTTGGCGGCCGCGCCCGCCCCGGCTCTCGCAACCGGCGGGCCGGGGCGACCGGCGCCGGTCGCGGTCGATTTCGCCAAGTGGGGACCGGTCACGAAGCAGCCGCTGACGTCGCTACGGCAGGCGGTCAGCAAGCGCATGACCGCCTCCTGGACGACGGTGCCGCACGTCACCCAGTTCGATGAGGCGGACCTGACACAGATCCTGATGCTCAAGAAGAAGTACGAAGCGGCCTATGAAAAGCCTGGCGGGAAACTCACACCGACGCCGTTCATCCTCCTGGCGCTCATTGACGCGTTGAAAAAGCACCCGCTCTTCAACGCGAGCCTGGATGAGGCCTCCGGCGAGGTCGTGCTGAAGCGGTACTACCACATCGGCATCGCCGTGGATACGGAGGCGGGGCTCATCGTGCCCGTCCTGCGGGACGTGGACAAGAAATCGCTCCTCCAGTTGGCCAAGGAGCTGCCGGCGCTGGCCGAGAAGACGCGTCAGCGGAAGATCACCGCGGATGAGTTGCACGGCAGCACCTTCACGATCTCCAACCAGGGCGGGATCGGCGGCGGGCCCTTCACGCCCATCATCAACGTCCCTGATGTCGCCATCCTCGGGATTGGCAAGGCGGTCCAGAAGCCGGTTGTGCGGGACGGCAGGATCGAGCCGCGGCCCATGATGCCGCTGGGGTTGTCGTACGACCACCGGCTCATCGATGGGGCTAACGCCGCCCGCTTCATCACCGACCTGGTCGCGGCCATCGAGCAGTTTCCCGAATCCAGGGTCACACTCTAGAGCCGTTCAACACATTAGGATTACAGTGATCGCTAGATATCCGCTACTTTAAAAGCTGATTACACAGATTCAGACGTCTTGATCACCGAAATCAGCTTTGAGACTGTCTGATCTGCTGCGAATCGGTGTAATCCCGTTACAACATGACTCCCAGCGCACCCTTGAACACGGAACTTGTTGTCCTCGGCTCAGGACCGGGCGGGGCGGCGGCGGCCGTCTACGCGGCCGAACGCGGCAAGCAGGTGATCCTGGTCGATCAGGACAAGCGGCTGGGCGGGGTGTGCCTCAACCGGGGCTGCATCCCCTCCAAGGCGCTGCTGCACGCGACGGACTTCATGCGGGATCTGCCCCATTCAAGCGCCCGTGGCGTGGTCTTCAGCGCTCCCACCATCCAGCTGGAGAAGCTGCGCGCCTGGAAGGAGGCGATGCTCGATAAGCTCTCAGCGGGGATCATCGGCCAGGCGCAGAGCCGGAAGGTCGAGGTCCTGCAGGGCCGAGGCCATTTTGAAGACTCGACGACCCTGCGCATGGAAACGACGGAGGGGCAGAAGTTCATCCGCTTCGAGCAGGCCATCATCGCGGTGGGGTCGAAGCCGGCGATGCCAAAGGCCTTTGACCTGGGCAATCCGCGCGTCATGACCTCCACCGAGGCGCTGGAGCTTGAGGAGATCCCGAAGAGCTTCCTCGTGGTCGGCGGCGGCTACATCGGCATGGAGCTCGGGACGGTGTACGCCACGCTGGGCAGCCACGTGGTGGTTGTCGAGGCGCTGGAGGCGATTCTTGCCGGTTCCGATGCCGATCTGGTGCGGCCGGTGATGCGCTCCGCCCAGCGCGCCTTCAAGGAGATCCGGGTCGGCACGAAGGTCCTCAAGATGGCCACAAGCGGCAAGCAGATCAAGGTCGTGATGGAAACCGGCGGTGCGCAGGTGCAGGAGCTCTATGACCGGGTGCTGGTCGCGGTCGGTCGCAGCCCCAACTGCGACGACCTCGGCCTGAAAAACACCAAGGTGGAGCGGGATGACAAGGGGTTCATCAAGGTGAACACCCAGCAGCAGACCAGCGATCCGTCCATCTACGCGATCGGGGATGTCGTGGGCGGCTTGCTCCTTGCGCACAAGGCCGCCCGAGAAGGCCGCGTCGCCGTCGAGGCGATGATGGGCGAGCCGACAGCGTTTGAGGATGTGGTGATTCCGGCGGTCGTCTACACCGATCCGGAAGTGGCCTGGTGCGGACTGACCGAAGCCGACGCCCGGGCGAAGGGGATTGCCGTGGAGGTCGTCAAAATCCCCTGGACCGCGTCAGGTCGGGCGCTGACGATTGATCGGCCGGATGGGCTGACCAAGCTCGTCATTGAGCCTGAAACCGAGCGGATCCTGGGCGTCGGGATCGTCGGGCACGGGGCGGGCGAGCTGATCAGTGAAGGGGTGCTCGCGGTCGAAATGGGGGCGACCAGTTTTGACCTGGCGGAGACGGTCCATCCGCATCCGACTCTCTCTGAGACGCTGAAGGACTGCGCTGAAGCGTTCTACAGGAGAGTCCCGGCCCGCCCACCCGCAGAATTTCTTAGACTGCACTAACTACAGACATAGGTAACACTTTTTTCGCGCTCTAGTTGCACGAGT